>JAFEDL010000009.1:46719-50917 GCA_018241645.1 Pseudomonadota bacterium | reverse complement strand
GAAGAATCCCTGCAGCGGCGCGAAAGCGACCGAGGCCTGCGGCACGCGCGTCAGGCCGGGGCTCTCGCGGCGCTGGAGGTTCTTCTCGTACCGGGACGGAAGCCCGTAACCGTGCGCCGCGACCGGCTGGCCGAGGCCGGTCGAGTGGGCGGGCAGGGTGAGGATGGCCGGGTCGCCGTCGGCCCCGCGTGCGCCGGCGGCGAGCGCGGTAGCGGCCGCGCCGCCGCCGAGGGCGAGCGCCTTGCGCAGGAAGGAGCGCCGGGCGGGCCGCGCCTGTTCGGGGGCCGGCTTCACGCGGCCGGAACGCTGGACCGGCGCCTTCATGCCACGCGCTTCTTCGGCGTGGGGAGCAGGCGCAGCAGCTCGCGGCGCAAGGGCTTCTTCTCGTCCATGCTGCCGGCGATGCGATTGCATACCGTGCGGCAGATCTCGACCATGGAAGCGTCGGCGACGCGGTAGTAGACCTGGTTGCCGTCCTTGCGGCGCGAAAGCACCTCCGCCTTGTGCATCAGGCTGAGGTGGCGCGACACGTTGGTCTGGGTGGCGCCGAGCTCGTCGACGATCTGCGTCACGGTCTTCTCCGTCTCGCAGATGGCATGCATGATGCGCAGGCGGGTAGGCTCGGAAAGCACGCTGAAATACGCCGCTACTGCGTCGAAAACCGGGTCCAGTTCGTCCACGGGGACACTCCGTCAGAATCGCCGAGGGCGCGACTATATGAGCCTATGCGCATATGGTCAATCGTGCGGTGCAGCATCGGCGGCGCGCCGGCCCGCCCGACCCCGGTAGAATCGGTTCCATGAACGCCAACGACGAAATCTCCCTCACGCGGGACCTGCTGCAGCTCGACACCATCAACCCGCCCGGCAACGAGCGCGACTGCGCCCACCGCATCGGGCGCCTGCTGGAGGACTGGGGCTACGCGGTCTCCTATTACGAGTACGCCGACCAGCGCACCAGCGTGATCGCCCGGCTCGGCGGGTCCGATGCCCGGGCGCCGCTCTGCCTGACCGGCCACATCGACACCGTGCCGCTGGGCGCGGCGAAGTGGAGCCGGGACCCGTTCTCGGGCGAGACCGACGGCGACAAGCTGTACGGCCGGGGGTCGTCCGACATGAAGGCCGGTGTGGCCGGGATCCTGCTGGCGGCGAAGAACCTCGCCAGGCACCTGCGCCCGACGGCCGGCGTGGTCATCGTCCTGACGGCGGCCGAGGAGGGCGGCTGCATCGGCTCGAAGCACATGATCCAGGTCGAGGGACTGCTCGGGCGCGCGGGGGCGATGGTGGTGGGCGAGCCGACCTCCAACTACCCGGCGGTCGGCCACAAGGGTTCGATGAAATTCTGGGCCAAATTCCGCGGCGTGACCGCCCACGGCTCCATGCCGCACCTGGGGGTGAACGCGATCTACAAGGCGGCGCACGCGGCTGCGAAGCTGGAGAAGTTCGAGTTCCACGACCACCCGCACCCGGTGATGGGCGGCCCTTCCCTCAACGTGGGCACGTTCCACGCCGGGCAGACGATCAATTCGGTGCCCGACGAGGCGGTGCTCGGCGTCGACGTCCGGTCCATCGTCGGCATGGACCACGCCGCCGTGCTGAAGCGCCTGCGCGACATGCTGGGCGATGAGGCCGAGCTGGACGTCTTCCAGGACATGCCCGCGGTCTGGACCGAGCCCGAGCACGCCTGGATGCAGAGGGTATTCGAGATCTGCGCGAAGACGCTGGGCGAAAAGCCCGAGCCGCGCACGGTGAGCTACAACAGCGACGCCGGAAATTTCCTCAAGGCCTGGCGCGGCGCGCCCACCGTGATCCTGGGGCCGGGCGAGCCCGCCATGGCGCACCAGACGGACGAGTACTGCCGCATGTCGAGGATCCGGGAGTCGGTGGCGATCTACGAGGAAATAATCCGGGACTGGTGCGCGGTTTGATCCACCTCAAGGGAAGGCCCGTTTTACCCGGGCGTTTTGCCCCGCGGCGTATAATAGAAGCTTGATTTTGCAGGGCTTCAAGCGCCCTTTCCCGGCCCAGATGACGCTGTACGCCTTAGGTCTCAACCACCAGACCGCGCCCCTCGCCATCCGCGAGAAGGTGTCGATCGCCACCGAAGCGCTGTCGCGCGCAGTGGGCGAGCTCACGCGCGCGCGCCCGGTGAAGGAGGCGGCGATCATCTCGACCTGCAACCGCACGGAGCTCTACGTGTCCGCGGAACAGCCCCGGGTGGCGGTCGACTGGCTGGCCGAATACCACCGGCTGCCGGCCGGCGAGCTTGCGCCTTACCTCTACACGCTGCCCGAGCAGGAAGCCGTGCGCCACGCGTTTCGCGTCGCCTCCGGCCTCGATTCGATGGTGCTGGGCGAGCCGCAGATCCTCGGGCAGATGAAGGAGGCCGTGCGCGCGGCGGAATCCGCCGGGACGCTCGGCACCACACTGCACAAGCTGTTCCAGAAATCCTTCGCCGTGGCGAAGGAAGTGCGCACCACCACGCAGCTGGGCGCCAACAGCGTTTCCATGGCCGCCGCCGCAGTGAAGCTCGCGGCGCGGATCTTTCCCTCGATCGGCGAACAGAACGTGCTGTTCATCGGCGCGGGGGAAATGATCGAGCTGTGCGCGACGCATTTCGCCGCGCAGGGGCCGGCGCGCCTGACCGTGGCCAACCGCACGCTCGAGAAGGCGACTTCCCTGGCGCACCGCTTCAACGGCCGCGGCATCGAGCTGCGCGAGATGCCCGAGCAGCTGCACGAATACGACATCGTGGTGTCCTGCACGGCCAGCTCGCTGCCGATCCTGGGCAAGGGCCTGGCGGAGCGCGCGCTCAAGGCACGCCGCCGCCGCCCGATCTTCATGGTCGACCTCGCCGTGCCGCGCGACATCGAGGCAGAGGTCGGCGAGCTCGACGACATCTATCTCTACACGGTGGACGACCTTTCGGCCATCGTCTCGGCCAACCTGGATGCGCGCCGTTCCGCGGTGGAGCAGGCGGAGGCGATCATCGAGACCCAGGTCGGCCAGTTCATGCACTGGATGGAAACGCGCGAGACCGTCCCGGTCATCCGGGCGCTGCGCGAGCATGCCGAGCAGGCGCGCGAGCACGAAGTGGACCGCGCGATGCGGCTGCTGGCGCGCGGCGACGACCCGAGGCAGGTCCTCGAGGCGCTGTCGCAGGGCCTCACGAACAAGTTGATGCACGCCCCTACCCAGGCGCTGAACGATGCGCAGGGCGAGGAGCGCCGCGCGCTCACGGACCTCGTGGCGCGCCTTTTCCACGTCAAGCGTTAGCTTCAGTCCCGGCTTCCCTGCCATGGCTCGCCCATGAAAGCGTCCTTACGCGCCAAGCTCGACCAGCTCGCCTCCCGCCTGCAGGAACTCGATCGCCTGTTGTCGGAAGAGTCGGCCGC
The DNA here is from genome assembly GCA_018241645.1 of Pseudomonadota bacterium. GTDB lineage: Bacteria > Pseudomonadota > Gammaproteobacteria > Burkholderiales > SG8-39 > SZAS-79. Next base: position 47,523 of record JAFEDL010000009.1, on the reverse strand, counting down.
GAAGGACATGGACAGCTTCCGCAAGCTCGCGCGCGAGCACTCGGAACTGTCCGCCGTGGTCGGGCTGTATTCGGGCTACAGGCAGGCCGAGGGCGACGCGGAGGCGGCGCGGGACATGGCCTCCGACCCGGCGATGAGGAGCTTCGCCGACGAGGAGGCGAAAGCCGCGCGCGAGCGCATGGAGTCCCTCGCGGCCGAGCTGCAAAAGGCGCTGCTTCCCAAGGACCCCAACGACGACCGCAACACCTTCCTCGAAATCCGCGCCGGCACGGGCGGGGACGAGTCGGGATTGTTCGCCGGCGACCTCCTGCGCATGTACACGCGCTTCGCCGAGCGCCAGGGCTGGCAGGTGGAGATCGTGTCGGAAAGCAGCTCGGAACTCGGCGGCTACAAGGAAGTGATCGTGAAGCTCATCGGGCAGGGCGCGTACTCGAAGCTCAAGTTCGAGTCCGGCGGGCACCGCGTGCAGCGCGTGCCGGTGACCGAATCGCAGGGCCGCATCCATACCTCGGCCTGCACGGTGGCGGTCATGCCGGAAGTGGACGAGGTCGACGACGTGGTGCTGAACCCGGCCGAGATGCGGATAGACACGTTCCGCGCGTCGGGCGCGGGCGGCCAGCATATCAACAAGACGGATTCGGCGGTGCGCATCACGCACCTGCCCACGGGCATCGTCGTGGAGTGCCAGGACGGGCGCTCGCAGCACAAGAACAAGGCCCAGGCGCTGTCGGTCCTCGCCGCGCGCATCAAGGACCAGCAGATGCGCGAGCAGGCGGCCAAGACCGCCGCGACCAGGAAATCCCT
>JAFEDL010000009.1:42275-46623 GCA_018241645.1 Pseudomonadota bacterium | reverse complement strand
TGTACAAGCTCGATCGCATCATGGACGGCGAGCTCGACGACATCGTCAACGCGCTGGCCACCGAGCTGCAGGCCGAACAGCTGGCCGAACTCGCGGAAGAGCAGGCGGGCGGGCGCGCCCAGGCGTGAATCCGGGCGTCACTGCGGCCGAAGCCCTCGCCGGGGCCGGGATCGACCCCTTCGAGGCCCGGATGCTGCTCTCATTCGCGACCGGCCTCGCGCGTGCTGCCCTGATCGCGCATCCGGAAGCTGTCCTCGCCGAAGCCGCGGCCGCAACCTTTCGCGAACTCGCAGCGCGGCGGCGGGCCGGGGAGCCGATCGCCTACCTCGTCGGCGAGCGCGATTTCCATGACCTCCGCCTGCGCGTTACGCCGGATGTCCTGATCCCGCGCCCGGAGACGGAGATGCTGGTCGACTTCGCGCTGGAAAAGCTTCCGCCCCAGGGCACGATCCTCGACCTGGGCACGGGCTCAGGCGCGATCGCGCTGGCGATCCGGCGCCAGCGTCCCGGTGCGCGAGTCACTGCGGTGGACCGCAGCCCGGCCGCGCTCGCGGTGGCCTCCGGCAACGCGCGGCGCCTGGGGCTCGAAGCGGAGTTTCTCGAGGGCAGCTGGTACGAACCGCTCGGCGCGCGGCGGTTCGATGTCATCGTTTCGAACCCGCCGTACGTGGCCGAGGGCGACCGCCATCTCGAGGAGGGCGACCTGCGCTTCGAGCCGCGAGGGGCTCTGGTGGGCGGCTCGGACGGGCTGGATGCGGTCCGGACGATTGCCGGCGCCGCGCCGCGCCACCTGAACCCGGGGGGGTGGGTCGCCATCGAGCACGGGCTCGGGCAGGACGCGGCAGTGCGCACACTGCTCGCGGCCGCTGGGCTTGAATTCGTCGCCTCGCGCACCGACCTGGCAGGTATTGCGCGCATCAGCGTCGGAAAGTACAATCCTGACTAATTTGATCAGGTACTAGTCTCCAGACACCTCTTCCATCTATACGGGGCCATCATGGACGTCCAGCAAGTCATCAAGCAGCAAGTCACCGGCAATCCTGTCGTGCTCTACATGAAGGGCACCCCGCAGGCGCCGCAGTGCGGGTTCTCGCAGGCGGCGATCCAGATCCTGGGCGCGTGCGGGCTGCGCAGCGTCTACACGGTCAACGTGCTCGAGAATCCCGAGATCCGCCAGGGCATCAAGGAATTCGCCAACTGGCCGACGATCCCGCAGCTTTACGTGAACGGGGAATTCGTCGGTGGCTCCGACATCCTGCGCGAGATGTACCAGGCCGGCGAACTGCAGAAACTGCTCGAGCCGGTCGTCGCCAAGCAACCGGCTTAAGAGCTGGTCAACCTCGTATTCGCGAGGTTGAGCCGTTCGACGAGGATGCCGATGAAGGCCCGCTCGAACTTCAGGCGGCAGGCCTCGGTAGCGTTCGCGAGGTCCGCGACGTTGATGCGCACGATGTGAGCCTCGCTGTTGGCGCTGACGCTGGCGCCGCGGACGTTGGCCGTATCCGCCAGGTAGGCCATCTCGCCGAAGCATTCGCCCGCGCCGAGCACGTTGAGCAGCTTCTTGTTCTTGGTGACCTTGACCTCCCCGGACACGAGCATGCAGAAATGCTCGCCGGTCTCGCCCTCGCGCATCAGCGTCCTGCCGGCCGGGACCTTCTCCCAGTGGCCCATTACCACCACCTCCCAGAGTTCAGGGTCCGAGAAGCGGCGGAAGAAATGCATGGACCGCAGCGCATTGAATTTCTCGCTGTCGGCGAGGTCCCCGCTCTTCTTCGCGAGGCCGTCCGCGCGGAACGCCTCGGCGAGGTCCTTGGCGAAATCCTCCCAGGTCTGGTAGCGCCGCGCCTGGTCCTTCTGCATCGCCTTGCGCACGATCCGGTCTACCGACATCGGAATACCCTCGCGCAGCGACGAGGGCGGCACGGGATCGGTGGTCGTGATCTGGTAGATCATGCTGAAGTTGTTCGAGGCCTGGTAGGGCAGCTGCCCGGTCAGCAACTGGTACATCACCACGCCCAGCGAGTAGATGTCGGTCTGCTGCGAGAGCGCCTGCTCGCGGATCTGCTCCGGCGACATGTAGGCCGGCGAACCGACGCCGGTGACGTGCGTGGCGTCGGCCCCGGCCGACAGGGCAAGGCCGAAATCCGAGATCTTGATGTCCGCAGGCCCCGACATCAGGATGTTCCCGGGCTTGATGTCGCGGTGCGTGATGCCCATCTGGTTGGCATAGGACAGCGCCCGCGTGCACTTGAAGATGATCTCGACGATCTTGTCGATCGGCAGGAGGTTGTCCGGGGCGGTGCGCGACTCGAGCGTGCCGCCGGCGACGTATTCCATCACGATGTAGCCGGAGTCCTCCTCCACCACGGCGTCGTAGATGGCGACGATGTGCGGGTGCGAGAGCTTCCCGGCGAGCGAGGCCTCGGCGAGGAACAGCTTGCGGTACACGCCGCCACGCGAACTGTCGCGCAGCGCCTCCGGGAAGATGCGCTTCACCGCCACTTCCCGGTCGTTGAAGGGGTCCCGGCAGAGGTACACCTCGCTGGTCGCGCCCTCGCCGAGCTTGCCGATTACCGGGTATTTCCCGATGCGCTCGGGCAGCGACGCAGGTCCCGGTTCGGATTCGGCCGCGGACATGGTCGTTCCGGCCTCACACGCCCGAAAGCCGGATGTTGGCCATCGTGAGCCGCTCCACGAGGATCTCCATGAAGGCCCGGTCGAACTTGTGGCGGCACGGATCCGAGGCCTGCTCGAGGTTCGGCGTGGGGATGGAAATGATCTTGGCGTTGTCCGTAACGGTCACGTCGGCCACGCGCACCGGCGCGGACTTGGACAGGTAGGCCATCTCGCCGAACGCCTCGCCCGTGCGCAGCAGGTTGAGCAGCTTGCCGCGCTTGGTGACCTTGACCTCGCCTTCGGCGAGGATGCAGAAGAAGTCGCCCGGCTCGCCCTCCTTCATGAGGATTTCGCCGGCGGGGGCGCTGCGCCAGGTGGACATGTGGGCCACCTCCCAGAGTTCGGCGTCGGTGAATTTCTCGAAGAACGCGAGCGTGCGCAGCGTCTCGAACTTGTCGGTGTCGGCGAATTCCGCCTGCGTCGCGCCGACATACTCGGTGCGGAACGCCTCGGCCAGGTCGAGGGAGAACGCCTCCCAGTCGGGGTACCGGTCGTCGAGGTCCTTGGCCATGGCGCGCAGCACGATGGCCTCCACGCGCGCGGGGATTTCCGGCCTGAGCGTCGACGGGGGCGGCGGCTCCATGTTGGTGATCTGGTAGATCAGGCTGAAGTTGTTGCTCGCCTGGAAGGGCAGGCGCCCGGTGAGCAGGTGGTACATCACCACGCCCATCGAGTAGATGTCGGTGCGGTGGTCGAGCGGGTGCTCCTTCACCTGCTGGGGCGACATGTAGGCGGGCGAGCCGATCGCGGCCACCTGCGTGGTTTCCGACGCGGCATTGAGGGCGGCGCCGAAGTCGGTGACCTTCACGTCCGATCCGCCAGCGTGCAGGATGTTCGCCGGCTTGATGTCCCGGTGCGTGATGCCCATGCGGTGCGCGAATTCGAGCGCCCGGGTGCATTTGAAGGCCATCTCCACGACGCGCTCGATCGGCAGCAGGTTGTCCGGGGCGCAGAATTTCTCCAGCGTCCCGCCGTCGACGTATTCCATCACGATGTAGTTGAGCTTGTCCTCGGCCACGGCATCGTAGATCTGCACGATGTGCGGGTGCTGGAGCTTGCCGGCGAGCGAGGCCTCGTTGACGAACAGCTTCTTGAACAGCTTGCCGCGCGCGGGATCGTCGAAAATGTCCGTGGACACCACCTTGACCGCCACGTCGCGCTCGTTGAACGGGTCGTGGCAGAGGTACACCTCGGAAGTCGCGCCGCTGCCCAGCAGCTTGATGACCGGGTACTTGCCGATGCGTTCCCGGATGGGCGCCTCGCTCATGCGCGCGCGAGCCGTTTGCGCCCGAGCGCAACGGCGCGCAGCACCCGGCCCGGGGCGGTTCCGCCCACGTGCTTCCTGCGCGCCACCGAACCCTCGAGCGTCAGCCAGTCGAAGACGTCGGGGCCGATCGCGCGCGAAAACCGCTTGAGCGCCGCCAGCGGCAGGTCGGCGAGGTCGCACCCCTTGGCCTCGGCTTCGCGCACCGCGAGCGCCACGATCTCGTGCGCGTCGCGGAACGCCACGCCCTTGCCCACGAGGTAATCGGCCAGGTCCGTGGCGGTGGCGAAACCTTCGAGCGCGGCGGCCCGCATGCGCTCGGGCACCGGGCGGATGCCCGCGACCATGTCGGCGAACACCGCGAGGCAGTCGCGCACCGTGTCCACGGTGTCGAACAGCGGCTCCTTG
>JAFEDL010000009.1:17089-42269 GCA_018241645.1 Pseudomonadota bacterium | reverse complement strand
CTGGTTGTCCTTGTTGTAGGCCAGCGGCTGGCCCTTCATCAGCGTAAGCAGCCCGACGAGGTGCCCGAAGACCCGCCCGGTCTTGCCGCGCACGAGTTCCGGCACGTCGGGGTTCTTCTTCTGCGGCATGATCGACGACCCGGTGCAGAAGCGGTCCGGGATCGTGATGAAGCGGTAGCGCGGGCTCATCCAGACGATGAGTTCCTCGGAAAAGCGCGACAGGTGCACGAGGATCAGCGACGCGCACGCCGCGAACTCGATCGCGAAGTCGCGGTCGGACACCGCGTCGAGCGAGTTTTCGCAGACGGCCTCGAAGCCGAGTTCCTTCGCCACGCGCTGCCGGTCGATCGGGAAGGTCGTGCCGGCGAGCGCGGCGGCCCCGAGCGGCAGCCGGTTCACGCGCCGCCGGCAGTCGGCGAGCCGCTCGCGGTCGCGCTCGAACATCTCGAAATAGGCGAGCAGGTGGTGCCCGAATGTCACGGGCTGGGCTACCTGCATGTGCGTGAACCCGGGCATCACCACCGCCGCATGCTCCTCGGCCGCATCGAGCAGGCTGCCCTGCAGGCGGGCCAGGGCGCCGCGGATCGCGTCGATCTCGTCCCGCAGGTACAGGCGCACGTCGGTCGCCACCTGGTCATTGCGCGAGCGGCCCGTATGCAGGCGCTTGCCGGCGTCGCCCACGAGCGCGGTAAGCCGCCTTTCGATGTTGAGGTGCACGTCCTCGGCGTCGAGCGACCATTCGAACCGGCCGGCCTCGATTTCCCTGGAGATGGCGCCCATGCCGCGCTCGATTGCGGCCAGGTCCGATTTGGAGAGGATCCTCTGCGCCGCCAGCATGCGCGCGTGGGCAAGCGAGCCGCGGATGTCCACTGCGGCAAGGCGCTTGTCGAACGATACCGAGGCGGTGAAGCGCTTGACGAGCTCGTCCACCGGTTCGGCAAAGCGCCCCGACCAGGCTTTTGCGGGCATTTGCCCCGCGGGCGCCTTGCGCGGTTTTGATTGTCTATGAGCCATGGGGCATACTGGAACGCATCGCCCCGGGGATCGGGCGATCGAGCGTAAGTCCAATGATTATAAAGCAAAACGCCTATTCTGATGGCCTGCCGGACTTCCGCAACCTGGGAGTTACCGCGCGCATCCTGGTCGCGGTGAACCTGGTCGCGTTCGGCGCCGCGTGCTACGCGGAAACGAGCTGGGCGAGGGGGGTGGAACGCTTCGTTCGCGAAGCCGCGTTCATCGAGCCGGCGCTGCTGGCGAGTTTTGTGGCGCTCTACGCGCTGTCCCCGGTGCTTGCCGCGATGCGCTACCTGTACGCTTGTGCGTTGGTCCTTGCCGTCGTCCTGGGGATCGCCGCGGGATTTACACAGGCCCTGCAGCCGTTTGCGGCGCCGGCCCCGGACGAAGGGCAGCTCGGGCGGATCCTCGCCCTGTCGGCGTTGGTGGTCCTGGGGCTGCTGGGCTACCTGCGCCTGCGCGCAAAGGCCTTTTCCCCGGCGTTAACCGAGGCGCGGCTGCAGGCGCTGCAGGCCCGGATCCGGCCGCATTTCCTCTTCAACAGCCTGAACGCGGTGCTGTCGCTGATTCGGCGGGACCCGAAGCGTGCCGAACTGGCGCTCGAGGACCTCGCCGACCTGTTCAGGGTGCTGATGTCCGATGGACGCAGGTTCGTGCGCCTGTCCGAGGAAATCGCGCTGCTCGAGCGGTATGCGAGCATCGAGCAACTGCGCCTGGGCGAGCGGCTGCGGGTCGTGTGGGACATCGACAGCGCACCGCAGGACGCGCTGCTGCCGCCGCTGGTGCTGCAGCCGCTGCTGGAAAATGCGGTGTACCACGGCGTGGAGCCGGGCACCGGGACCGGGGAGATCGTGGTGCACATCGAAGGCCGCGGCAAGCGGGTGCTGGTGCGCGTGGTGAACCCGTTCCATCCGGACCAGGCCCACCGGCCCGGGAACCGCATGGCCCTGGAGAACCTGCGCGAACGGCTGCAGCTCTTTTTCGACGCCGAGGCGCGGATGGAAATGCGCGTGGCCGGGGGCAGGTTCGAGGTGGAGATCGAGTTCCCGCACGTCACGGAGCGGCCCGCCGGGCAGGGGGAGCCGGCATGAATTCCCGGGCGCTGCGTCTCTTCATCGCGGACGACGAGCCGCCGGCGCGCGCCCGGATGAAGGAATTGCTCGGGGACCTCGCGGAAGATCCCGCCAACGACTGCGTTACCGAAGTGGTGGGCGAGGCCGGCAACGGTCTGGAAGTGCTCGAGCGCCTGCCGGAGGCACGGGCGGACGTCCTGCTCCTCGACATCCAGATGCCGGGGATGACCGGCCTCGAGGTGGCCCGGCACCTTGCGCCGCTCGAGGGCGGGCCGGCGATCATTTTCGTCACCGCGCACGACGCGCACGCCATCGAGGCGTTCGAGCTCAGCGCCCTCGACTACCTGCTGAAGCCGGTGCGCGCAGCGCGGCTGCTCGCGGCACTCAGGAAGGCGAAGCAGGCGGGCGCGCCGCCGCGCGATTCGCTGGACCGCGCGCTCGAGCGCACCCACGCCGCACCGCGCGCGCATTTTTCGATTGTGGAGCGCAACCGCATCCACCTGGTCCCGGTGGCTTCGATCGTCTATTTCAAGGCCGAGCTTAAGTACGTCACGCTGCGCACGCGTGAGCGCGAACACATCATCGAGGAACCGCTGGTGTCCCTCGAGAAGGAGTTCGCCGTTGGCTTCATCCGGATCCACCGCAACTGCCTGGTGGCGCGCGGCGCGATCAGCGGGTTCGAGCGCGCGCCGGGCGGCAGCGAGGACGAGGCGCATTGGGAGGTGCTGCTCGACGGAGTGCCGGAGCGGTTGCCGGTGAGCCGCCGCCAGTGGTCGGCGGTGCGCGAAATACTCGGGGAACNNTACTTCGCGCATGGCTCCCTCACTCCCCCTCACACCCGCGCCGGGCCCCCACCCGCGGCGCCTCGTCATCGCAACGCGCGAAAGCCGTCTTGCGATGTGGCAGGCCGAGCACGTGCAGCAATGGTTGCGCGCCCTGTACCCGAAGTGCAAGGTCGAACTGCTGCCGATGACCACCCGCGGCGACGAGATGCAGGAGGCCAAGCTCGCGGCCGAGGGCGGCAAGGGTTTGTTCATCAAGGAGCTCGAGGTGGCCCTTGCCGACGGCCGCGCCGACCTCGCCGTGCACTCGATGAAAGACATGCCGGCAGAGATGCCGGCGGGCTTTTGCCTCGCGGCGATCACCGAACGCGAGGATCCGCGGGACGCAGTGGTGTCCAACGACTACGCCGACCTGGCGGACCTGCCGCCCGGCGCGGTGGTGGGCACATCGAGCCTCAGGCGCGCTTCCCAGGTCCTCGAACGCTTTTCCGGGGTTGAAATCCGCACCCTGCGGGGCAACGTCAACACGCGCCTCGCCAAGCTGGACCGCGGCGAGTACGCGGCCATCGTGCTTGCCGCTTCGGGCCTGAAACGCCTCGGGCTGGAGTCCCGCATCCGCAGCTACCTGTCCGTGGAGCAGTGCCTGCCCTCGGCCGGGCAGGGGGCGCTGGGGATCGAGTGCCGCGCAGATCGCGCGGACGTCATCGCCGCCATGGCGCCGCTGGCGCATGCGGCGAGTTCCACCTGCGTGCGGGCCGAGCGGGCGGTAAACCGCGCGCTCGGCGGAAACTGCAGCATCCCGCTGGGCGCATACGCCGAAAGCTGGGCCGGAACCCTGCGCCTGCGCGCGCTGGTATCGGCGCCGGACGCGAAACGCATTGCCCGCGCGGAGGCGACCGGCCCGGCAGACCACCCCGAAGCGCTGGGAGAGAAGGTCGCGGGGCTCCTGCGCGAGCGCGGCGCGGCGGAGATCCTGGCCGCCCTCCTGCCGTGAAGCGGCCTTGAGCCCCCTCGCCGGGCGGGCGGTCGTTGTCACGCGCCCGGAGCGGCAGGCCGCCGGGCTGGCAGCGTTGATCGAAGCGGCCGGCGGTCGCGCGCTGCGCTTTCCCTTGATCGCAATCGAGCCGCTGCGCTCGGCGGAACTCGATGCCGTCCTCGACCGGCTCGAATCCTACGACTTCGCGGTGTTCATCAGCCGAAACGCCGTGGAGCAGGGCCTTGCGCGGGTGCGCGAGCGGCGTGGCTGGCCGGGCGGAGTGCGTGCCGCGGCCATCGGAGCCGGCACGCGCCGCGCGCTGGAAGCCGAGGGCTTCGCCGGAGTGATCGCGCCCGCAGGCGCGGCCGACAGCGAGGCGCTGCTTGCCGAACCCGCCCTCGGCGCGGTGGCCGGCAAGCGGATCGTGATCTTTCGCGGGGTCGGCGGGCGCGAAACGCTGGCCGGGACGCTGCGCTCGCGCGGTGCGGTCGTGGAATACGCGGAGTGTTACCGGCGCATTTCACCGGCCACCGATTTGCGGGCTCTGGTTGAGGACTGGTCGCGGGGCGCCGTGCATGCGGTGGCCGTTTCCAGCGGCGAGGGCCTCGCCAACCTGGCCGGCTTGCTGGGGGAGTCCGGGCGCTGCCTGCTGTGCGCGACGCCGCTTTTCGTGCCCCATGCGCGGGTGGCGGAGCAGGCACGGTCGCTCGGCATCGCCGAGGTGGTGGTCTGCGGCGCGGCGGACGAGGAAGTGCTCGCCGCGCTGGTTGCCTATTTCGGCCGAGCAAGCTAAAACGGCGGCATGGATGGAACCTGAAATGAACGAATCCCCTCCGACAGTCCCGGCCGACGCCGCGCCACTCGCCCGGCGCAAGCGCCGCATGGCGTCGATCGCCCTCGTCGGCGCGCTGGTGCTCGCGGGCGCCTACGGCTGGTACGACGCGCGCAGCCGCATCGGCGCGACCCAGGAGGAACTCGCCCGGCGCCTGCGGGACATCGAGGCCGACAGCCGCGAAGCGAAGCTGCTCGCCAAGCAGGCGCAGGAAACCATGCGCGAGTCGCAGGCCAAGATCGCGGTGCTCGACGGCAAGCTCGCGGAATCGCAGAGCCAGCAGCTCGCGCTGGAATCGCTCTACCAGGAACTGTCGCGCAACCGCGACGAGTGGGCGCTGGCCGAGATCGAGCAGGTGCTGACCATCGCCGCGCAGCAGCTGCAGTTGTCCAGCAACGTGCGCGCGGCGCTGCTCGCGCTCCAGCTGGCCGAATCGCGGCTTGCGCGCAGCGACCGGCCCCAGTTCATCCCGGTGAGGAAGGCCGTGGCGCGCGACATCGAGCGCCTGCGCGCGCTGCCGGCCATCGACGTCACGGGCCTGTCGCTCAAGCTCGACGGCCTGGTGGCCGCCGTGGACGGCCTGCCGCTGGCGTTTGACGAACGCACAACGGAGGCCGGAAAGGGTGCGAGGGTCGCCAAGGCGGAGCCCGAAGGGTTCTTCCACCGGCTCGGCTCCGAGATGTGGGGCGAACTCAAAGGCCTGATCCGCATCCGCGCTATGGATGCGCCCGAGCCGCCGCTGCTGCCGCCCTCGCAGGCCTACTTCCTGCGCGAGAACCTCAAGCTGCGCCTCCTGAACGCCCGGCTCGCCCTGGCCATGCGCGACGAGGCCGGGTTTCGCGAGGACGTGCGCGTCGCCCAAGGCTGGGTGGTCCGCTACTTCGATGCGCGCGCCAAGCCCGCCGCCGCGTTCGCCGCGCAGCTCAAGCAACTCGGCGCGACCTCCTTCACGCTTGAGCTGCCCACGCTCTCCGACAGCCTCGAGGCGGTGCGCACTTTCAAGGCGCGCCGCGAACGCGGCGGCGCCTGACGGGTGGTGCTGCAATGAGGGCGCTGTTCTGGCTGCTTGCGGTGTTCGCGGGAGCCGTTGCGCTGGCCATCATCGGGCGCGGCAACGAGGGCTACGCGCTGTTCGTCTATCCGCCCTGGCGCGTGGAGCTGTCCCTGATCCTGTTCGTCGTGCTTCTCGCTGCGCTGTTTGCCGTGCTCTACCTGTGCGTGCGGATCGTGCACCATACGCTCAACCTGCCGCTGCACGTGCGCGCGTACCGGGAGCGCCGCCGCGCTGAGAAGGCGCGGGACGCGCTGCAAGGGGCCGGGCAGGCCTACCTCGAGGGGCGCTACGCCCGCGCCGAGAACGACGCGCGCCTGGCGTTCGAGTCGGGCGCCTCGCGCCCGCTCGCGGCCTTGCTGGCCGCGCGCGCTGCCCACCAGTTGCGCGCCCGCGACCGGCGCGACGCCTGGCTCGAGCGCGCGGCCGAATCCGGCGACCCGATGCACGTCGCGCGGCTGGTGACGCGGGCCGAACTGCTGCTAGAGGACCGCGACTACATCGGCGCGCGCACCGTCCTGCGCGACCTCCACGGCTCCGGCCCCAAACACATCGCCACGCTGCGCCTGTTGCTGCGCGCCGAGCTCGGCGCGCGCAACTGGGAGGAAGTGCTGCGCCTGACCGGCGTGCTCTCCAAGCGCGACGCGATCTCGCCCGCGCTGCAGGACGAGTACCGGAGCCAGGCCCTGAACGAGCTGCTGGGGGCGCTGGCCGGCGACCCGGCAGGGCTGGAGGCGCGCTGGCGGAGGGTGCCCGCGCGCGTGCAGACGCTCGCGAGGGTTGCGCTGGCCGGTGCACGGCACGCGGCTACCGCCGGGCGTGCGTCGCTTGCGCGCGAGATCATCGAGAAGGCTTTGGCCCAGGAATGGAGCCCGGCACTGGTCGACCTCTACGGAGTCGCGCCGGCCGAGGACGTGCGCGTAAGAATCGAGAGGGCCGAACGCTGGCTCCTCGACCATCCGGGCGATGCGCGGCTGCTGCTTGCGCTCGGGCGCCTGTGCGTGCGCGGGGAGCTGTGGGGCAAGGCACAAAACTACCTCGAGGCCAGCCTGTCGTTCGAACCCGGGCGGGAAAAGCATCTCGAGCTTGCGCGCCTCTTCGAGCGGCTGGGCAAACCCGCCGACGCGAGCCGACACTTCCGCATGGCTGCGGAGGCCGAGAGCTAGGCCCAGTCCCTGGGTACCAGGAAGTCCGTGTATAGCTTCGCCTCGGGCGATCCGGGCTCGGGCGCCCAGTCGTACTTCCAGCGCACCACCGGGGGCATCGACATCAGGATCGACTCGGTGCGTCCGCCTGACTGCAGGCCGAAGAGGGTGCCGCGATCCCATACAAGGTTGAACTCCACGTAGCGGCCGCGCCGGTAGGCCTGGAAGCTGCGCTCGCGCTCCGTGTAGGGGAGGGCTTTGCGCTTCTCGAGGATCGGGAGGTAGGCGTCGAGGAAGTGGTCGCCCACGCCCTGCATCATTGCGAATGACGCGTCGAACCCGCCTTCGGCGTAGTCGTCGAAGAAGATGCCGCCCACGCCGCGCGGTTCCTTGCGGTGCTTCAGGTAGAAGTACTCGTCGCACCATTTCTTGAAGCGCGGGTGGAGCGCCGCGCCGAAGGGTTCTAGCGCCGACTTGCAGGTGGCGTGGAAATGACGCGCGTCTTCCTCGAACCCGTAGTAGGGCGTGAGGTCCATGCCGCCGCCGAACCACCAGACCGGGGCTTCACCCGGCTTGAGCGCCACGAAGCAGCGCACGTTCATGTGCACGGTCGGGCAATACGGATTGCGCGGATGCAGCACCAGCGAGACGCCCATGGCGTCGAAGCTGCGTCCGGCGAGCTCAGGCCGGCTGGCCGATGCGGAGGGAGGCAGCTTCGGGCCCTGCACGCGCGAGTAGCCAACGCCGGCGCGCTCGAATATGCCGCTTTCCTCGATGATGCGCGTGAGCCCGCCGCCGCCTTCTGGGCGCGACCATTGGTCGGCGCGGAATTTTCCGCCATCCACGGCCTCGAGCGCAGAGACGATGCGTTCCTGCAACCCGGTGAGATAGCTGCTGACGGCTTCGGTGTTCAACGTCGGTTACTTCTTGATGGCGCGGTGGCCAATGTCGCGGCGGAATTGCATGCCGGCAAAGCGAATCGGTTCGAGCACCTCGTAGGCGCGCTTATGCGCCATCTTCACGCTGTCGCCCATGGCCGTGACGCACAGCACCCGCCCGCCGTTTGTCACCACGGTCCTTCCATCCAGCTTCGTGCCCGCATGGAACACGTGGCTGTCGTCGGTGGACTTCGGCAGCCCCTCGATGGCGTCGCCCTTCCTCGGGTCCTCCGGGTAGTTCTGCGCGGCCATCACCACGCCGAGCGCGCAGCGCCGGTCCCATTCGGCCTCGACCTTGTCGAGCGTGCCGGCGATGGCGTGCTCGACCAGGTCGAGCAAGTCGGACTTCAGCCGCAGGATGATGGGCTGCGTCTCGGGGTCGCCCATGCGGCAGTTGAACTCCAGGGTCTTCGCGTTGCCGGCCTTGTCGATCATCAGCCCGGCATACAGGAACCCGGTGTAGGGCAGCCCGTCCCTGGCCATGCCGGCCACGGTCGGCAGGATGATCTCGCGCATCACCTTGGCGTGGACCTTGGGCGTGACCACCGGGGCGGGCGAGTACGCGCCCATGCCGCCGGTATTCGGGCCCTGGTCGCCGTCGCGCAGGCGCTTGTGGTCCTGGCTGGTGGCCAGCGCCAGCACGTGCGCGCCGTCGCACATCACGATGAAGCTCGCTTCCTCGCCTTCGAGGCATTCCTCGATCACTACCCGGGCGCCTGCGTCGCCAAAGGACTTGCTGCCGAGCATCATGTCCACCGCGCCTTCGGCTTCCTCGACCGTTGCAGCCACGACCACGCCCTTGCCGGCGGCGAGGCCGTCGGCCTTCACCACGATAGGCGCGCCCTGCTCGCGGATGTACAGCTTCGCCCGCATCGGATCGGTGAAGGTCGCGTAGCGCGCCGTCGGGATCGAGTGGCGCTCCATGAACTGCTTGGCGAAATCCTTGGAGGCCTCGAGCTGCGCGGCCGCCTGCGTGGGGCCGAAGATCCTCAGGCCCCGCGTGCGGAATTCGTCGACGATGCCGGCGGCAAGCGGCGCCTCCGGGCCGACCACGGTGAGGTGGACGCTTTCGCGCTCGGCAAACTCCGCCAGCGCGCGGATGTCGGTAATCGGGACGTTTTCGAGGCCGGGCTCGGTGGCAGTGCCGCCGTTGCCGGGCGCGACGTAGACCTTCTGGACCCGCGGGCTGTGCGCCAGCTTCCATGCGAGCGCGTGCTCGCGCCCACCCGAACCCACGACGAGCAGTTTCATGTCAGTGCCTGCTCAGTGCCGGAAATGGCGCGCGCCGGTGAGGACCATGGCGATGCCGCGCTCGTCAGCGGCACTGATGACCTCGTCGTCGCGCACGCTGCCGCCGGGCTGGATGACTGCGCTGGCGCCCGCGTCGATGACAACGTCAAGACCGTCGCGGAACGGGAAGAACGCATCCGACGCGGCACAGCTGCCCTCAAGCGTCAGGCCCGCATTCTTCGCCTTGATCGAGGCGATGCGGGCGCTGTCAACGCGGCTCATCTGGCCTGCGCCCACGCCCAGGGTCATCGAGTCCTTGCAGAACACGATGGCGTTGGATTTCACGAACTTGGCCACGCGCCAGGCGAACATCAGGTCGCGCATCTGCGCTTCCGTTGGCGTCTTCTTGGTCACGACCTTGAGTTCCGCGGGCGCGACGCTCTTTGCGTCGGGGCTCTGCACTAGCAGCCCACCGCCGATGCGCTTGAAATCGTAGGTCATGGTCGCGTGGGCCAGCGGCACTTCGAGCACGCGCAGGTTGGCCCGGGCAGCGAACGCCTGCTTGGCCTCGGGTTCCACGCGCGGGGCGATGATCACCTCGGCAAACTGCTTGCCCACTTCCTCGGCCGTAGCGCGGTCGATCGCGCGGTTGAAGGCGATGATGCCGCCGAAGGCCGAGGTCGGGTCGGTGGAGAAGGCCTTGCCGTAGGCCGCGAGCAGCGTCTCGCCGATCGCCACGCCGCACGGGTTGGCGTGCTTGATGATCACGCAGGCCGGTTCGGAGAAGCTCTTCACGCATTCCCACGCGGCATCGGCGTCCGCGATGTTGTTGTAGGAAAGCTCCTTGCCCTGCAGCTGGCGGTAGCGGGCGAGGCCGCCCTCCACCGGCTTGCTGTCGCGGTAGAACGCGGCCGTCTGGTGGGGGTTCTCGCCGTAGCGCAGGTCCTGGAGCTTGGCGAACTGCAGGTTGAGCACCTCCGGATACGGCTGGCGCGCGTTGTTTGCGTCGAGCGAGAACAGGTAGTTGGCGATCGCGCCGTCGTAGGCCGCAGTGTGGGCGAACACCTTCTTGGCGAGGGCGAACCGCGTCGCGTCGCCGACTTCGCCGCTGGCCCGGATCTCGCCGAGCACGCGCTCGTAGTCCGTGGGGTCGACCACCACCGCAACGCTGCCGTAGTTCTTGGCCGCGGCGCGGATCATGGCCGGGCCGCCGATGTCGATGTTCTCGACCGCGTCCTCCAGCCGGCAGTCCGGGTCCGCCACGGTGGCCTGGAAGGGATACAGGTTCACGACGATCAGGTCGATCGGCTCGATGCCGGCCGCGCGGATCGCCGCCATGTGCTCGCGCGATTCGCGGCGCGCGAGGATGCCGCCGTGGATCTTCGGGTGCAGCGTCTTGACGCGGCCGTCGAGCATTTCCGGAAAGCCCGTGTGCGCGGAAACTTCGGTGGCGGCGATGCCGGACTTCTCCAGCAGCCTGGCGGTGCCGCCGGTCGACAGGATCTTGATGCCGAGCCCTGCCAGCGCCTGCGCGAACTCGACCAGGCCGGTCTTGTCGGAAACGCTGATCAGCGCCTGGCGGATCTTGTTCATCGGGTCGCGCGCGGCCGGAGGACCGCGCTCAGCCCTTGATGCGCAGCAGCTGCATCTTCTTGCGCAGCGTGTTGCGGTCGATGCCGAGCATGATCGCGGCCTGGGTGAGGTTGCCTTCGGCCTGGCCGAGGACCAGTTCGATCATCGGCTTTTCGACATTCTTCAGGACCATGTCGTAGATTGAAGTCGGCTTTTCGCCGTCCATGTCCTTGAAGTAGCGCTCGAGCGAGCGCTTCACTGCATCGTGGAGTTCGTTGTTTCGGCTCATGCTGCGAGTTTCTCCCTGATATCCATCGCCTCGTCGTCCGGGGTGGCGTATCGCAGCCGCTCGCCTGTGCCGGCGAGTCGGGCGAAATAGGCGCCCACGGCCGCGAGCTGCTCGCAGGCGGCCTCGATCCGGTTCATTTCCCGGCGGAAAGCCTCGCCGCCGGGCAGTTCGCCCACGTACCAGCCTATGTGCTTCCTTGCGACGCGCACGCCGTGTTCCGCGCCGTAGAACCCGTACAGCCCCAGCAGGTGCTCCTCGAGGACGGCGCGGATTTCGGCCACCCGGGGCTCCGGGAGCCGCGCGCCGGTGGCGAGGAAATGCTCGATCTCGCGGAAGATCCAGGGGCGGCCCTGCGCCGCGCGGCCGATCATGAGGCCGTCGGCGCCGGTGCGGCGAAGCACTGAGCGCGCATCTTCGGGCGTGCGGATGTCGCCGTTGGCGATCACCGGGATGCCTACCGCGGCCTTCACTGCGGCGATGGTCTCGTATTCCACTTGTCCGGAAAATGCGCAGGCGCGCGTGCGGCCGTGCACGGCCAGCAGCCGGATGCCGGCCGCTTCGGCGATGCGGGCAACGCGCACCGCGTTGCGCGCGCCGGGACGCGGGCCGGTGCGGATCTTGAGCGTGACCGGCACGTCGACGGCGCGCACGACCGCATCGAGGATCGCCGCCACCAGCGGTTCGTTCTCCAGCAGCGCCGACCCGGCCGCGACATTGCAGACCTTCTTCGCCGGGCAGCCCATGTTGATGTCGATTATCTGCGCGCCGAGCGCGACGTTGTGGCGCGCGGCGTCGGCCATGGCCAGCGGGTCGGAACCCGCAATCTGCACCGAGATCGGGTCGACTTCGCCGGCGTGGTCGGTGCGCAGGCGGGACTTGCGCGTATCGCGCAGCTCGGGTTTCGAGGAGACCATCTCCGATACGGCGAGGCCCGCACCGAAGCGCTTGCACAGCTGGCGGAATGGCCGGTCGGTGACACCGGCCATCGGCGCAACGAACAAGGCATTGCGCAGTACGTACGCGCCAAGCTGCATCGGTGGGGGTGGTCGGTGTGTGGAATGCGAAGGGAAGCGCATTCTATACGCTCCCGCGTCAAAAAAAAATCGCGCCGCGGACATTTGTGTCATTGCAGCAACATCGCAACGCACCAAAGAAGTGAGCGCTTCGTGCGGCGTCGCGCCGGGACCGCTGGCGCGCCTTTCAAAAGCGTGCTACCAGGCAGACGCGCCGTAGATCATGCGGCTGGCAAACGCTTTGCGCGCCGGCGGAAAAACATCCAGTGCCGCCAACGCGGCGCCGCGCAGCGCAGCCGCGACCGGGTCGCGGCGCACGTATAGCGTTGCGAGGAGGTCGGTGGCGCGGATCGTCGCCTGCGCGTCCAGGCGCCGTGCGCGGATGAAGCGCTGGGCCTGGTCCGCCGACCCGAGCGCGCCGGCCGGGGCGTCGCGCAATTGCCTGGCCAACGCCCAAGCGTCGCGCAGCCCGAGATTGAGTCCCTGGCCCGCCACCGGGTGGAGCGTCTGCGCGGCGTTGCCGATGCGCACCTCGCCCGGCTTCGCCCGGACGGCGCTGTAGCGCAGCACGAGGGGGATCGCCGCGCGCGGGCCGACGGTCCGGAACCGACCCGCACGCATCCCGAATGCTTCCTGCAATTCGGCCAGGAACTGCGCATCGCTTGCGTCGGCCGAGGCGGATGCGGCGGCCGTGGCGCGACTCCAGACCACGCCGTATCCGCTTCCCAGGGGCAGCAGCGCGAGCGGCCCTTCTGAGGTGAATCTTTCCCAGGCGGTGCGGGGAGCGGGGTGTTCGCTTGCGACCACGGTAACGATGGCGCTGCGGCCGTAATCCTTCTCGATCGCATCGGCGCCTGCTGTTCCCTCTGCATGCACGACCAGCCGCGCAGTCGGCACCGCCGCTTCTGCCGGGCGCCAGATGCCTGCATCCACGTGGCCGGCGAGGTGGCCCGCTATGGCGTCATAGCCGGCCACGTAGCCCAGCGCCGGCAGGCCGAGGTCTTCGCGCGAAATCCGGGTGCGGCCGAACGCGCCGGACTGGGAGACGTGGATCTGTTCGATCGGCGTGACCGGCAGGCCATCCCAGGCGCCCAGGCGCTCGAGGATGAGGCGGCTCGCATACGAAAGCGCGATCGGCCGGAGCGCCTGCGACCCCGCTCCGGGTTTGCGTCCGGCCAGCGCGACACGCAGCCCGGACCCGCGCAGCGCCAGCGCGAGCGCGCACCCGACCGGTCCGGCGCCGAGTATGGCTACGTCGAATTCGGTCTCAGGCATCGCGCATCAGCGCCTCTATGTCGGCGATAGACTTGGGCGTCTCGTGCGTGAGGACTTCGCAGCCGGCGGACGTCACGAGCACGTCGTCCTCGATGCGGATGCCGATGTTCCAATATTGTTGCGGCACGTCCTCGCCGGGTCGCACGTAGATGCCCGGTTCCACGGTGAGGACCATGCCGGGGACCAGGGGCCGCCACTGGCCCGCCAGCTTGTAGTCGCCGGCGTCGTGCACGTCGAGGCCGAGCCAGTGCCCGGTGCGGTGCATGTAGTAGCGCCGGTAGGTTTCCTTCTCGAGCACCTCATCCAGCGAGCCGGCAAGCAGCCCAAGGTCCAGCATGCCCTGCGCGAGGACCCTGACCGCCGCGTCGTGCGGTTCGTTCCATCCCTTGCCCGCGCACGTTTCAGCCATCGCGGCGGACTGCGCGGCGAGCACGAGTTCATACAACGTGCGCTGCGGCCCGGTAAAGCGCCCGTTCACCGGGAAGGTGCGCGTGATGTCCGAGGCGTACCCGTCGAGTTCGCAGCCGGCGTCGATTAGCAGCAGGTCGCCGTCGGCCATGGGCGCGTCGTTCCCCACGTAGTGGAGCACGCAGGCGTTCGCCCCGGAGGCCACGATCGAGGTGTAGGCGGGAAACTGCGCACCGTGGCGGCGAAACGCATACAGGAGCTCGGCCTCGACCTCGTATTCATACCGCCCGGGTCTGGCCGCCTGCATCGCGCGGCGGTGGGCGATCGCGGATATGCCCGCCGCGCGGCGCATCGTCGCAAGCTCCGCGGAATCCTTCACGAGGCGCATCTCGTCGAGCGGCACGCGCAGGTCGCCGATGCTCGCCGGCGCCGAGATGCCCAGCCGCACCTTCTCCCGCACCGCGTTCATCCAGCCCATGATGCGCGCGTCCCAGGCGGCATCCGCGCCGGGCGCGTAATGCAGCATGGGCTGGTTTGAAAGCAGCTCGGGCATCTTCGCGTCTAGCAGCGCGATCGGATACGCCTCGTCGAACCCGAACTTCGCGCGCGCCGCGTCCGGGCCGTGGCGGAACCCGTCCCAGATTTCGCGCTCTTCGTTCTTCTCGCGGCAAAAGAGGATCGAGCGGGGCGCATCGCCCGCGACGAGAACGAGCACCGACTCCGGCTCCGTGAACCCGGTCAGGTAGTGGAAGTAGCTGTCGAAGCGGAACGGGTAGTGCGCGTCGCGGTTGCGGACGCGCTCCGGCGCTGTGGGTACGATCGCGACGCCCTCGCGCATCGAAACGGCCAGGCGCAGCCTGCGGTCGGCGTGCACGCTGGCGGCGGCTTTGGTTGCGGCTACTGAATCGTTCATGGGCTTCCCGTTCGATTGAATGCGCGGTTGAGTTCGGCCAGGCGTTCCGGGGTGCCGACGTCGCTCCACAATCCCGGGTATACCTCGCCGCCGAGCAAGCCCCCTGCGGCGGCCCGCCGCAGCAGCGGTGCGAGCGGCGCCTTCGAGCCGGGCGCCACGCCGTCGACCAGGGCCGGGCGGATCAGGCCGATGCCCGAGTAAGTGTATCTCGGCGCGCGCGGATTGCCGACCTCGTTGCCGACCCTGCCGGTCGCAAGGGAAAAATCGCCGTCCGGCCGGAATCTGGGGTTGGGCACCAGAACGATATGGCCGAGCAGGCCGCCGAGGTCGAGCGCGGCGAGCCTGGCGAGCGGGTAGTCGCAATGGACATCGGCGTTGACGAGCAGGAACGGCGCTTCGCCCAGCTGCGCGCGCGCGGTTGCGATCCCGCCTGCGGTTTCCAGCGGATGATCCTCGCGCGACCAGGCGAGCGATACGCCCCAGCGGCGCCCGTCGCCAAGAGACTGCATGACCCGGTCGGCCAGGTGCGACACGTTGATCACGATCTCCCGGACCCCCGCGGCGGCAAGCGCCTCGAGGTGCCACTCGATCAGCGGCTTGCCGCGCACCTCGAGCAACGGCTTGGGGAGCGTGTCGGTGAGCGGGCGCATGCGTTCGCCGCGGCCGGCGGCCAGGATCATCGCCCTCATCAGAACGTATACCCGGTCTGCGGCGTGCGCTCGTGCAGCCGGTCGAGGAGGTCGGCCAGCGGCCCGAGCTCGCGATAGCGCGCGCAGGCGCGCTGCAGGTAGTCGAGCACCAGCGGGATGTCCGAGAGGTAGCGCTCCTTGCCGTCGCGGTGGGCGAGGCGCGCGAAGATGCCGGCCACTTTGAGGTGGCGCTGGACCCCCATCCACTCGAAGTCGCGGTAGAAGTCAGCGAAGTCGCCGTGCACCGGCAGCCCCGCCGTGCGCGCCTTTTCCCAGTAGCGCACGCACCAGTCGATCACGCGCGCCTCGTCCCAGCGGACATAAGCGTCCTTCAGCAGCGAAACGAGGTCATAGGTGATCGGCCCGTGGACGGCGTCCTGGAAGTCGATCACCCCCGGGAGCGGCTTGCACACCATCAGGTTGCGCGAGTGGTAGTCGCGGTGCACGTACACCTGCGGCTGCGCCAGGTTGTTTGCGACGATGCGGTCGAAGGCCTCCGCGAGCAACTGGGCATCCTTGTGGGCGGGCTCAAGGGCCAGGTGCCTTGCGAGGTACCAATCGGGGAACAGGCCCAGTTCGCGGCGCAGGAGCGCCTCGTCGTACCGCGGCAATTGTCCGGGCCGGCTGGCCGACTGGATCGCGACCAGGGTGTCGATGGCGGCTGCGTACAGTTCACCCGCGACTTCATCGCGGGCGCCTCCGGCTTCGAGCCGGTCGAGATACGTCGTGTTGCCGAGGTCTTCAAGCAGCAGGAAGCCATCGGCCAGGTTTTCGTCGATCACCGCCGGCACGTGCGCGCCGGCTGCTTGAAAGAGGCGCGCCACATGCAGGAACGGCCTGCAGTCCTCCTTGTCCGGCGGGGCGTCCATTGCCACGAGCGATTCGCCCCCGTCTTCGAAGGACGCTCGGAAGTAGCGCCGGAAGCTCGCATCCGCAGAGGCGGAGGCGAGCGTGAACGCGCGCCCGCCCAGGCGGGTGGCAAGCCAGCTTTGGAGCGCAACGAGGCGAAGGTCGGAAGTCATGCTGGAACCAGAGGGCGAGGGCGTCGAACGGCGCGCGCAGATGCGCCCGCCGCGATTGCCTTATCCCGCGAATTGTGCGATTTTAGCAGCCCAAGATTTCTTCCCTGTCCGGTCCCCAAATGCAGCTTCTTCCGGCGCGCGCGCCGGCGCTCCTCGCGGCCTGCTTTGCCTCGTGGTGCGCCGCACTCCCTGGCGCACCGCTTGCCCAAGGGCTGCAACTCGCGCAGGGCCTGCGGCCGCCCCAGGCGGAGGCGCCCAAGGAAAAGGGCCCTACCTACATCGATGCCGAGCGGATCGAAGGCGTGATGGACGTCGAGATCACGGCTACCGGCAAGGCGGAACTGCGCCAGGACGAAACGGCCATCTTCGGCGAGCGCATCAAGCTCAACCAGGAGTACAACCGCATCGATGCCGACGGCGGCGTGCGCCTGCAGCAGGGTTCGGACCGGTTTTACGGCACCCGGCTGAAGTTCAATTCCGCCAACGACACGGGCGTGATCGACGACGCGACATTCAGCATTCGCGGCGGCGACAAGCCCAGCCGCGGCAAGGCGGAGAAAATCGAGTTCCTCGGCAAGAACCACTACACGTTCCGGAACGGGTCCTTCACCACCTGCGATCCCGGGCGCGACGACTGGGTCGTCGAAGGCAAGGAAATCGAACTGGATTACGACGCGCAGGTCGGCACCGTGCGCAACGGCAAGCTGCGCTTCCTGGATACTTCGATCGCCGTCCTGCCGTGGATGGACTTCACGCTGGAAAAAGGCCGCAAGACCGGCTTTTTGAGTCCCGGTTACGTTCAGTCGACGCGCAGCGGCCTCGAGTTGAGCACGCCTTTTTACTGGAATATTTCCCCAGAAGAGGACGCGACAATCACCCCACGCTATCTCAGCAAACGCGGCCTGCAACTGCAGAGCGAGTACCGGTATCTCGACCCGAAATACAGCGGCCTTGCCAGCTTCGAATATCTGCCCAACGACAATGCCTTCGGTCGCAATCGCTGGGGCATGTCTCTCTATCATCAGCAAGTGTTTACGCCCAATCTGTTCGGTCGACTGGATCTAAATGGCGTGTCAGACGGTCGCTATTTCGTTGACCTGTTCTCCAAGGTCCGACAGACCTCGCAGGCAACCATTCAGCGCGAGCAATTTCTCCAATACAATGGCGCGAACTTTTGGGTCCAGCAGCGCATCCAACGATTCCAGACTTTGCAAGACCCGCTTGCGCCGATCGTAGCTCCGTACAACCGCGCACTCCAGTTGAACGCCGCGACCTGGAAGAACCAGATCGGTGACATTGCCGATTTCGCCTTGCCGCTTGAGTACGTACGATTCTCCCACTCGACGCTGGTTGAAGGCACGCGGATCAGCGCGAATCCCACGATTACGGCCCCCTATCTCACGCCAGGGTTCTTTGTCACCCCCAAGATCGGATTGCGTTATGCCAGTTATGGTCTTGACCAGGTCGCAGTGGGACAGCCCACGCGTCAGTCGGTAGCAGTACCTTGGCTAAGCCTGGATAGCGGCCTGATATTCGAACGACCGACACAGATTGGTAAGCGTGACTTTACTCAGACGTTGGAGCCACGCCTTTACTACGTGCGCGCGCCGTATCGTAACCAAGACAATATCCCGATATTCGATACCGGCCTCGCGGACTTCAACTTTGCGAGCATTTTCAGCGAAAACCGGTTTGCCGGCGGCGACCGGTTCGGGGATGCCAACCAGTTGACGGTGGCGGCGACTTCCCGGCTGCTGTTTCCGAGCGGGCAGGAATTCCTGCGGGCATCGATCGGCCAGCGATTTTCGTTCAGGGACCAGCGGGTAAACATCCTTCCGGGTGCACCTCCGCAGACGTCCGGGAGCTCCGACCTGCTGGCTTCGGTGGGTGCGCGCATGGGCCGCGACTGGAATTTCGACACGACGATCCAGTACAACATCCGCGACCGGGTAAACGACCGGGCCGGCGCGAACCTGCGCTATGCCCCGGAGTTTGCGAAATTCGTGAACCTGGGCTACCGCTACAACCGGGACTCGGCCAATCCCATCAACCAGATCGACCTGTCCGGGCAATGGCCGATCAAGCCGGGCTGGTTCGTCCTCGGCCGGTACAACTATTCCATCTTCGACGGCAGGTTGCTCGAAGGCGTGGCCGGCCTCGAATACAATGCCGGATGCTGGGTGGTGCGGTTCATCGGGCACCGCACGCAGGTGGCCACCCAGGTCGCGGCGACCGAGTTCTTTGTCCAGCTGGAATTGAACGATCTCGCGCAAATCGGGTCCGATCCGTTTGACATGCTGAGGCGTGCCATCCCGGGCTACACGGCGACCAACATACGCTCCGACCAGCCCATGCCGGCCAGCCTGCAGCGGCGGCTTCCCTTTGACCAGGTGTTCTGATTTGACGATGAACCGATTGCGCGTGACCTGCGCCGCCGCCTGCGCGGTGTTTTGCCTTGCCGGCCCGGCCGCCGCCCAGCGGATTTCCCTCGTCGACCGGATCGTGGCAGTGGTCAATTCG
The DNA here is from genome assembly GCA_018241645.1 of Pseudomonadota bacterium. GTDB lineage: Bacteria > Pseudomonadota > Gammaproteobacteria > Burkholderiales > SG8-39 > SZAS-79. The sequence goes on along the minus strand of JAFEDL010000009.1, from coordinate 23,527 downwards.
GAAGTGGTGACTAACTCCGAGCTGGCCGAGCGCCTCGCGGTGGCCGAGCGCCAGATGAGGAAGCAGAACACCCCGCTCCCGGAGCCGCGGGTGCTCGAGCGGCAGGTGCTGGAACGTCTCATCCTGGAAAAGGCGCAACTCCAGATGGCGAAGGAAACCGGCCTCCGGGTCGACGAGGTGCAGCTCGACCGCACCCTCTCGAGGATCGCCGAGAACAACAAGATGACCCTGGCCGCCTTTCGCCAGGCACTGGAGCGCGACGGGGTCCAGTTCGACCGCTTCCGCGACGAGATCCGCAGCGAGATCATGCTGACCCGCCTGCGCGAGCGCGAGGTCGACGACAAGATCCAGATCAGCGACAGCGAGATCGAACTCTACATGGCCGAGAACGCGGGTCCCGGCGCGCCGCAAGGGGACGTTGAGTACAACATCGCGCACGTGCTGGTCCGCTTGCCGGAGCAGGCCAGCCCCGAAAGTATTCAGGCCGCCCGTGCGCGTGCCGAAAAGGTGATCGCGGAGGCCAGGGCGGGAGCCGATTTCGCCAAGCTCGCGGCCAGCTATTCCGACGCGCCGGACGCACTCGCCGGGGGGTTGATGGGCTGGCGGGCGCATGACCGCCTGCCGGAACTGTTCTCCACTGCACTCAAGGACCTTGCTCCCGGCGGCGTATCCCAGGTCCTGCGCAGTCCAGCCGGCTTCCACGTGCTCAAGCTGATCGAGCGCCGCGGCGGCGCCACGCTGTCCGGCGCCCCCGTGCGCCAGACCCATGCCCGCCATATCCTGATCAAGACCAGCGAAGTGGTGTCCGAGAACGAAGCGAAGCGCAGGCTGGCCGACATACGCGAACGGGTGATGAACGGCGCGGATTTCGCCGAGCTTGCAAAGGTGAATTCGGCGGATGGCTCCGCGTCGAAAGGCGGTGACCTCGACTGGGTCTATCCCGGAGACACCGTGCCAGAATTCGAGCGCGCCATGGACGAGCTCAAGCCCGGCGAGATCAGCCAGCCGGTGAAGTCGCCGTTCGGGTACCACCTGATCCAGGTGCTGGAGCGTCGCGTCGCGGATGTAAGCGCGGAACGCCGCCGCCTCCAGGCCCGCCAGGCACTGCGCGAACGGCGCGTCGACGAGGCCTACCAGGACTGGCTGCGCCAGCTGCGCGACCGCACGTATGTCGAGATCCGCCTGGACGACAAGTAGCCGATGGGTTCGCGTCTGCCGGTAATAGCTCTGACGACGGGCGAGCCGGCGGGGATCGGGCCGGATCTCGCGCTCATGCTCGCGCGCGAGGCGCTCCCGGCGCGGGTCATCGTCATCGGGGACCGGGACATGCTCGCCGAACGGTGCCGGGCGCTGGGACTGAGCGCGACAATGCGGCCGTATTCGCCCGGCGGAATGCCATTGTCCGGCGCGCTCGAAGTCGAGCACGTTCCGCTCGCCTGCCCGGCCAGCGCCGGCCGGCTCGACCCCGCCAACGGGCGCTACGTGCTTTCCATGCTCGACCGGGCGGTCGACGGGTGCCTCGCCGGCGAGTTCGGCGCCATGGTCACGGCCCCGGTGCACAAGGGCGTGATCAACGACGCGGGTATCCCGTTCACCGGGCATACCGAATACCTCGCGCAGCGCACCGGGACCGCGCATGTCGTGATGATGCTGGTGGGCGGCGGGCTGCGGGTGGCGCTCGCCACCACGCACCTGGCGCTGGCCGACGTCCCCAAGGCGATCACCCGCGCAGGCCTGACCGCCACGCTGCGCGTGATCCATGCGAGCCTGAGGGACCAGTTCGGGATAGTGAACCCGCGCATCCTGGTGGCGGGGCTCAATCCGCACGCCGGGGAATCGGGACACCTAGGCCGCGAGGAGATCGACGTGATCGAACCAGTGATCCGTGTCCTGGCCTCGGAGGGCATTACGCTCGAGGGCCCGATCCCGGCCGACACCCTGTTCGTGCCGGACCGCCTGAAGCGCGCCGACTGCGCGCTGGCAATGTTCCATGACCAGGGATTGCCGGTGCTGAAGTACGCGAGCTTCGGCCGCGGGGTGAACGTCACGCTGGGACTGCCGATCGTGCGCACCTCGGTGGACCACGGGACGGCGCTCGACCTCGCGGGCACCGGCCGCGCCGAGGCCGGCAGCCTGGTCGAGGCGATGCGCCTCGCGCTCGAGCTCGCGCGCGCCGGCCGCCGCGTGGATTAGGCATGGGCCATGTCCCCCGCAAGCGTTTCGGCCAGCACTTCCTGCATGACCCGTACGTACTGAACCGGATTGTCGAGGCGATCGCGCCGCAACCGGGCGATGCGCTGGTGGAGATCGGCCCGGGCGAGGGCGCGCTGACCCGGCCGTTGCTCGAACGCATCCCGCAGCTGGTCGCCATCGAGATCGACCGCGACCTCGCCGCGGCGCTGGCCGCCGAGTTCCCGCCCGAAAGGCTGCAGGTGATCGTGGCCGACGCGCTCGAATTCGACTTCGCGTCGCTGCCGCAGGCGCAGACAACCCTGCTGCGCGTGGTCGGCAACCTGCCGTACAACGTGTCCACGCCGCTGCTTTTTCACTTGGCGGAATACGCCGACCGCGTGCGCGACATGCATTTCATGCTGCAACTGGAGGTAGTGGACCGGATGGCGGCCAGCCACTCCACGCCGGAGTACGGGCGGCTCTCGGTCATGCTGCAGCGGCGGTTCAGGATCCAGCGGCTGTTCAAGGTGCCGCCCGGCGCGTTCCGCCCGCCGCCCAAGGTCGAGTCTGCGGTCGTGCGCCTCACGCCGCTGCCCGCATCGGCAATCGCGCCGGTGGACGAAAAGCTCTTTGGAACGGTGGTGACGCGGGCGTTCGGGGCGCGCAGGAAGACGCTGCGCAACGCGCTGTCGTCGCTGATCGACGCGCAGGGGCTGGGTGCCCTGGGCATAGACCCGGGCCTGCGGCCGGAAAACGTCTCCCCGGCCGACTATATAAGAATCGCTATCGAAGTCGCCCGGAGATCGGCTCCGGGAGCCAATCTCCTGGACTGAATCTCCGGGATTACTGGGGCTTTCTCTCGATGAACTCGATCTTGTAGCCGTCCGGGTCCTCGACGAACGCGATTACCGTCGTACCGAACTTCACCGGGCCGGCTTCGCGCGTGACCTTGCCGCCGCCATTGCGCGCCATGTCACATGCCTTTGCCGCATCGGGCACCTCGATCGCCAGGTGGCCGAAGGCGCTGCCGAGGTCGTATTTCTCCACGCCGTAGTTGTAGGTGAGCTCGAGGACCGTGTTGCCGGACTCCTCGCCGTAGCCCACAAAGGCCAGCGTGTACTTCCCGTCCGGCACGTCGCGCTGGCGGAGCACGCGCATGCCGAGGACCTTTGTGTAGAAGGCGATCGACCGCTCTAGGTTGCCGACGCGCAGCATGGTGTGCAGGAATCGCATGGATCCTCCTCAGAAGATGGGCAGGGCGGCTGCGGCGAGGTCGAGGCTGCGCCGCGCCGCGCGGCATTCAGGATACAGCTTCTCGACGATGGCCCAGAAGCGCGCCGAGTGGTTCAGCTCCACCAGGTGGGCAACCTCGTGCGCGACGACGTAGTCCGCCAGGACCGGCGCCACGTGGACCAGCCGCCACGACAGCCGGATGCGGCCGTCCTGGGTGCATACGCCCCACTGGGTGCGCGCGTTGGACACTGCCACCCTGGGCCGTGGCAGGCCGAGCAGGCCGGCATAGTGCGTCACGCGGGGCGTCAGCGTCTCAAGGGCATGCGCCTTCAGCCAGCGCACGAGTTCGGCCTTCACGCGGGGACGCTCGTGGGGGCGGCGCAATTGCACGAGCAGCCGGTCGTTCGCCAGCTCAATGCGCCTGGGGCCTTCGCAGAGGTCGAGGGTAAGCACGCGCCCGTGGACCGGGATCGCCTCGCCGGGCGCGCCGCTGACGCGCACCGGCCGGCCGGCCTTCGACCATTCGTCGAGCTTTTTCAGGATCCAGCGCGATTTCTCGAGCAGGAACCGTTCGATCTCGACCCAGGGGGCGTGGTGCGGGGCGGCCACCGCGAGGCCGTCGGCGTCGATTGAGATCCCGATGGTGCGGCGGCGCGTGCGCGCGAAGCGGAATTCCACCACCCGCGCGCCCAGCTGGACCAGCCGGCGCGCGGCGATGCGCGGCTCGTCAGCCGCGTCCGCGCCGAAGAGCGTCAGTTGCTGCGGGCCGGGCATATCTCTGCCTGCTGCTGCTCGATCCAGCGCTCGGTGTCGGCAATGACATCCGCGGGATCGCGCCCCTCGGTCGGGATGGCCGGGCCGATGCGCATCGTGATGGTGCCTGGAAACTTGAGGAATGCGTTCTTCGGCCAGTACAGCCCCGCGTTGTGCGCCACCGGTACGACGGGGGCGCCGGTCTGTACCGCGAGCCACGCGCCGCCGGGCTGGTACTTCCGCTTCGTTCCGGGTGCCACGCGGGTTCCTTCCGGGAAAATCACCACCCAGAAGCCTTGCAAGATCCGTTCCTTGCCCAGGCGCGCAAGCTGGCGCAGGGCCGCCCGGCCCTTTGCGCGGTTGATCGCGATCGGGCTCATCATGCCCAAGCCCCAGCCGAAGAACGGGATCCAGAGCAACTCGCGTTTCAGCACATGCACCTGGGGCGGGAACACGGTCTGGAAGGCGAGGGTTTCCCAGGCCGACTGATGCTTCGACAGGATCACGCAGGGTCGCGAGGGCAGGTTCTCGCGTCCTTCCACCTCGTAGTCGAGGCGGCACACCACCCTGGCGACAAACAGCATGATCTTCGACCACCACGAAATCACGCGGAACCGCCCCATCCGCGACAGCGGAAAGGTCAGCACCGACAGCACCGCGAAGGGCGGTGTGACCAGCAGCAGCGCGGCGGCGAAGAGCGCCGAGCGCAGCACTATCATGCGGCGCGCTGCTCCACGAGATGGCTGGCTACCGCGGCGAGGTCCGCGTAGATCTCGGTGCCTTCGGGGAGCCCGCCCGCATCGCGGGTCTTGCGACCCTTGCCGGTCAGCACCAGGATCGGCCGGGCGCCGGCGGCGACGGCCGCCTGCAGGTCCTTGAGCGAATCGCCCACGAAAGGCACGCCCGCGAGCGGCACGTTCAGGCGACGCTCGATCGCGTACAGCATGCCGGGCTTGGGCTTGCGGCACTCGCAGTTGGCGTCCGCGGCGTGCGGGCAGAAGAAGATCGCCTCGATGCGCCCGCCCGCCTGGATCACCGTCCGGTGCATGACGTCGTGGATCGCGTTGAGGGTGCTCATGTCGAACAGGCCCCGCGCAATGCCCGACTGGTTGGTCGCCACCACGATGCGCCAGCCCGCCTGGGTGAGCCGCGCGATCGCCTCGATGCTGCCCTTGATGGGCTTCCACTCCGCGGGCGACTTGATGTACTGGTCGCTGTCGTGGTTGATCACCCCGTCGCGGTCGAGCATGAGGATCTTCATGCGGCGAGCTTGGAGATGTCCGCGACGCGGTTCATGAGGCCGTCGAGCTGGCCGAGCAGGGCGAGGCGGTTGGCGCGCAGCCCCGGGTCTTCCGCGTTGACCATGACGTCATCGAAAAAGCGGTCGACTTCGGCGCGCATTCCGGCGAGCAGGTGCAGCGCACCGCCGTAGTCGAGCGCATCGATGCCCGACTGGATCTTCGGGGCGAGTGCCCGCACCGAAGCGAACAAGGCCTTCTCCGCGGGCTCCTGCAGCAGGGCTTCGCTGGCCGGTGCGGTCTGGGCATCGGCCTTCCTGAGGATGTTGCGGATCCGCTTGTTCGCCGCGGCAAGGCTCGCGGCTTCCGGCAGCTTGCGAAAGCTCTGCACCGCGTCCAGCCGCGCGGGCACGAGGTCCATGCGCGTCGGCGACTGGCTGGCGACGGCCTCGATCTCGTCCGGCGCGTAGCCGTGATCCTTCAGCTGATTGCGCAGGCGCTCCAGCATGAATGCATACACGTCACCGGCCGCGGTCGCCGGGAGTTTCGCGCTCTCGAAGCCGGCGGCAGCGTCCTGGAGCAGTGCGTCCAGCGGGACCGGCAGCCTGGCCTCGAGCAGGATCCGCAGCACGCCCAGCGCGTGGCGCCGCAACGCGAACGGGTCCTTGTCGCCGGTCGGCGCCCCGCCGATGCCGAATATGCCGACCAGCGTGTCGAGCTTGTCGGCCAGCGCGACGGCCGCCGAGACCGCGCCTTCGGGCAGCCGGTCGCCGGCAAAGCGCGGGCGGTAGTGCGCTTCGATGGCGTCGGCAACTGCCGCCGGCTCCCCGTCGTGCAGCGCGTAGTAGCGACCCATCGTGCCCTGCAGCTCGGGAAACTCGCCGACCATGCCGGTAATCAGGTCGGCCTTCGCGAGCCAGGCGGCGCGCTCGGCCTGGGCCGCATCGGCGCCGAGCATGCGGGCGATCTTCCCGGCCAGCAGCTGGACGCGCTCGGTGCGCTCAAGCTGGGTGCCCAGTTTGTTGTGGTACACCACCTTTGC
>JAFEDL010000009.1:10802-17007 GCA_018241645.1 Pseudomonadota bacterium | reverse complement strand
GATGTGCTTCGGGTCGGCGACGTCCATGTTCGACACGATCAGGAATTTCGGCAGCAGCTTGCCGGCCGCGTCGAACAGCGGGAAATACTTCTGGTTCTGCCGCATGGTGAGGATCAGGCACTCCTGCGGCACCTCGAGGAACTGCGCGTCGAAAGCGCCGACATACACGCTCGGGTGCTCGACCAGCGCGGCGACCTCGTCGAGCAGGTCGGAATATTCGCCGAGGCTGGCCGACAGCTCCTTCGCCTTCGAGACGAGCGCGATATCGATCAGCGCTTTGCGGTCCGCGAACGAGGCAATCACCCTGCCGTCGGTCTTGAGCCGGTTTGCGTAATCGCCGGCGTCCGCCAGCGCGATGTCGCCCGAGCTCATGAACCGGTGGCCCCGCGTGACGTTCCCGGATGCCAGGCCCAGCACGGTCCCGGGCACCACGCGCGTGCCGTGCATCATGACCAGCTTGTGGGCGGGCCGGACGAATTGCGCGTCCCCGTCGCCCCAGCGCATGACTTTGGGGATGGGAAGCTTCCTGAGCGCTTCCTCGACTTTCCCGGCCAATGCTGCGTCGAGGGAGTTGCCCGCGGCGGTGACCTTCGCGACGAAGATCCTGCCCTTGGGGCCGTCGCGCTGCTCCAGCGCCTCGACGGCCACGCCGTTCTTCTTGGCGAACCCCGCCACGGCCGCCGCAGCGGCGCTGACCGGCGGGCCCTGCACTTCGCGCGCGACGTCCGGCGCCTTGTCGAGGACGTCCGTGAGCTGGATCGCCAGGCGGCGCGGCGTGGCAAACATCGTGGCCACGCTCGAGCCAGCCAGGAAACCGTCCTTTCTCAGGTCGGCAACCAGCGCGTCACCGAAGGCCTGCGACAGCCGAGAAAGCGACTTCGGCGGCAGTTCCTCGGTAAGGAGTTCGACCAGCAGCGTGGCTTGCATGTCAGGCCGCCTTTGCTGATTTCGCAAGCATCGGGAATCCCAGCGCCTCGCGCGAATCGTAGTACGCCTGCGCGACCAGCCGCGACAGTGCGCGCACGCGCCCGATATACGCCGCACGCTCGGTCACCGAGATTGCGCCATGGGCGTCGAGCAGGTTGAAGGTGTGCGAGCACTTCATGACCATCTCGTAGGCAGGGAGCGCCAGGCCCACGCCGATCAGGTGCTTCGCCTCGCCTTCGAAATCGGTGAACAGGCGCAGCAGCAACTCCACGTTGGAGTGTTCGAAGTTGTACTTGGACTGCTCGACCTCGTTCTGGTGGTACACGTCACCGTAGCTGACCCCGGGCGTCCAAACAAGGTCGTAGACGCTCTCCTTGTCCTGCAGGTACATCGCAAGGCGCTCGAGCCCGTAGGTGATCTCGCCGAGCACCGGCCTGCACGGGATGCTGCCCACTTCCTGGAAGTAGGTGAACTGGGTGACTTCCATCCCGTCGAGCCAGACTTCCCAGCCCAGGCCCCACGCGCCAAGCGTCGGCGACTCCCAGTCGTCCTCGACAAAGCGGATGTCGTGCACTTTCGGATCGACCCCGATCGCCACCAGCGAGTCCAGGTACAGCTCCTGGATGTTGGCTGGCGAAGGCTTCATCGCGACCTGGTACTGGTAGTAGTGCTGCAGGCGGTTCGGGTTCTCGCCGTAACGCCCGTCCTTGGGCCGCCGCGAGGGCTGCACATAAGCGGCTTTCCATGGTTCGGGACCGATGGCGCGCAGGAACGTGGCGGTATGGAACGTGCCCGCGCCGACTTCCATGTCATAGGGCTGCAACAGGACGCAGCCCTGCTGGTCCCAGAAGTCGTTGAGCCGGAGGATGAGTTGCTGGAAGGTGAGCATGTGCGTACGGCGCAGTCAGCGGGCACCGAAAAATGAGGCGCGGATTTTACCTTTTCCGCAGTGCGGCGGATAGCGCAATCAGGAGCGCAGCTGCAATCAGCGCGAGCGAGTTCCCGAAGCGGACGTACGGCGTAGCGCCGGTGTATCCGCTCACGTCGACGTCGAGACGGCCTTCGGCGTACTGCGGCAATTGACCGAGCACCCTGCCGCCCCGGTCGATCGCGGCGGTCATGCCGGTATTCGTTGCGGCAAGCATGGCCCGCCCGGTCTCGATCGTGCGCATGCGCGCCATCTGCAGGTGCTGGCCGGGCGCGAGCGTATCCCCGAACCACGCCATGTTGCTGACATTGACGAGCAGCGTGGCCCCGGGCAGCGGGCCGATGAGTTCCTCGCCGAAGGCGTCCTCGTAGCAGATGTTGACCGCCACCCGCTGCCCCGCGACCGCAAGCGGCTGTTGCACCGCCGCGCCGCGCGAGAATTCCGACATCGGGACCTGCAGGATGCCGACCACCCAGCCGAAGCCCGGCAGGACGAACTCGCCGAACGGCACGAGGTGCGACTTGCTGTAGATCTGCGGCGGCGAGGTGCCGAGGCTCACGACCGAATTGAAGTATTTCTCCGGCCCGGTCCGGTACGGCACGCCGAGCAGGAGGTCGCCACCGTTGCTCCTTGCGATCGACTCGAGCCGGGCGAGGTACACCGGGTCGATGCGGTCGATGAAGCGGGGCAGCGCGGTTTCGGGCAGTACGATGAGGCGCGCCTTGCTGCCGGAGGCAAGGCGCTCGTAAGTCGCAAACGTCCGGTCGAAGCGCTCCGGGTCGAACTTCAGCTCCTGTGCGACGTTTCCCTGCAGGAGGCTCGCCGAAACCGGCAACCCGTGCGGCTGCGTCCACTCGACGGTGCGCAGGAGCGCGCCGGCACCGATGAGCGCCGCCAGGAGCGCGAGCGGCAGTACGCGGGCCGGCCCGGAGAGTGCGCGCAGCGCGAGGCCCGCGCAGGCCGCGACTAGCAGCGATACGCCGTAGACGCCGGTCACCGGCGCGTAACCCGCGAGCGGCGTGTCGGTCGTCGCGTAGCCCAGCATGAGCCACGGGAAACCGGTAAGGCCCCACCCGCGCAGCAGCTCGGCCACCATCCAGAGTGCGGGGATGACGCACAGGGCGCGCATCGACTCGCCCGCGGGCAGGCGGTGCTGGGCATAGCCGGCCGCCGCCAGGGGCCAGGACAGGAACGCGCAGTAGGCGAGCGTGGCGAAGGCCGCTATCGGGGCGGGCATGCCGCCGAACACGGACAGGCTTACATAGACCCAGGAAACGCCCGCGGTGAACAGTCCCATCCCGAACCCGAACCCGATCCAGGCGGCGTCGCGGGCGCGGGGCGCGCACAGCCACAGGTGGATGAGAAGTGCCGGGCAGACCAGCGCGAGGGGATAGAGACCGACCGGCTCGAACGCAGCGACCAGCGTGGCCCCCGAGAGGAACGCCAACAGCAGCGCTAGGCGCGGCCGGGTGCCCAGGTGGTTGCGCGAAAGCAGCGCGGTCAAGCCTTGGGCTTCTCGACGATCAGGGTGTAGACGCGCCGGCTGTCCGCGCGCAGCACCTGGATGCGCAACCCTTCTAGCGCGATCGACTCGCCCCGTTTGGGCAGCCGGCCCAGGTGCGCGATCACCAGGCCGCCGACAGTGTCGTAGTCCTCGTCGGGGAAGGCGGTGCCGAACGCGGCGTTGAAGTCGGCGATCTGGGTGAGCGCCTTGACGCGGTAGCGGCCGCTCGACTCGAGGATGATGTTGTCGCTGGCCTCGTCGAAGTCGTACTCGTCCTCGATGTCGCCCACGATCTGCTCGAGCACGTCCTCGATCGTGACCAGGCCCGCCACGCCCCCGTACTCGTCGACCACGATGGCCATGTGGTTGCGGCTGGCGCGGAACTCGCGCAGCAGCACGTTCAGGCGCTTGGACTCGGGCACGAAGATCGCGGGTCGCAGCATTTCGCGGACGTTGAACTCCTCCTCGCCGGCGTAGTGGCGCAGCAGGTCCTTGGCGAGCAGCACGCCGATCACGTCGTCGCGGTTCTCCCCGATTACCGGGAAGCGCGAGTGGGCGGTGGAAATGACCACCGGGATGAACTGCTCGATCGGCTCGTTGATGTCGATCACGTCCATCTGCGCCCGCGGGATCATGATGTCGCGGACCTGCATCTCCGACACGGTCATCGCGCCCTCGATGATCGACAGCGCATCCGCGTCCACGAGGTTTTTCCGGTATGCGGAGCGCAGCAGCAGCACCAGCTGTTCGCGGTCCGCGGGCTCGCGCAGCACCAGCGCCGAAAGGCGCTCGAGCAGGGTAGGTGGTTCGGTGGTGTTCATGGGGACGCCTATTGTACCGGGCCGACCCGGAAGCTCAGATCAGGTACGGATTCGGGTGTCCGAGCCGCTTCAGGATGCGGATTTCGGCACGTTCCATGCGCATTGCGTCCGCCGGGCTATCGTGGTCGTAGCCGCGCATGTGCAGTACACCGTGCACCGTAAGGTGCGCGTAGTGCTGCTCCAGCGGCTTGCCCTGTTCCGCGGCCTCCCGTGCCACGACCGACGGGCAGATCACGATGTCGCCGGAGCCGGCCGCGTACGCGAACGTCAGCACGTTGGTGGCGTAGTCCTTTCCGCGGTAGGCGAGGTTGAGCCGCCTGCCTTCCGCGGCGCCGACGAGCCTCACCGTGACGTCGGCCGGTCCCGCGGCGGCCGCCCGCACCCAGGAGCGAAAGCGCGCGGAGGCCGGGACCCGGCGCGAGCGGCTGGCGTTCTGCACGCGCACCCGCGCCTCACCCCTCGCCGATGCGCTTCGCGTGTTCTTCGTAGGCATGGACGATCCGGGCGACCAGCGGGTGCCGGACCACGTCTTCGGCGAGAAACTCGGTGAACGCGATTCCCCTCACCTCGGCGAGGATTGCGCGCGACTCGATCAGGCCGCTCTTCTGGCCGCGCGCGAGGTCGATCTGTGTGACGTCCCCGGTGACCACGGCCTTGGCCCCGAAGCCGATGCGGGTGAGGAACATCTTCATTTGCTCGGGCGTGGTGTTCTGCGCCTCGTCCAGGATGATGAAGGCGTGGTTGAGGGTGCGGCCGCGCATGTAAGCCAGCGGCGCGAGCTCGATCGTGCCGCGCTCGAGGAGCTTGCCCACCGTGTCGAAGCCCATCAGGTCGTAGAGCGCGTCATACAGGGGGCGCAGATACGGGTCGACCTTCTGCGCCAGGTCGCCAGGCAGGAAGCCGAGGCGCTCGCCGGCCTCCACGGCGGGTCGCACGAGGACGATGCGCTGCACGAGGTCGCGCTCCAGCGCGTCGACCGCGCACGCCACCGCGAGGAAGGTCTTGCCGGTGCCCGCGGGGCCGATGCCGAACGTGATGTCGTGGGCGAGGATGGCCTTGATGTATTCGTTCTGCCGGGGCGTGCGTCCGTGCAGGTCCGCGCGGCGCGTGAGGAGCTTCGCGGGCTCGCCGGGTTCCGCGCTGCCGGCCCGTGCGCGGGCATGCTTGAGCTCGGTCAGCCCCAGCTGGACGTCCTCGAGGGTGAGTTCGTCGTCGGCCACCCTTGCATAGAAATACTCGAGTGCGCGTGCGGCCCCCGCCTTCTGCGCCGGCTCGCCCGTTAGCGTGAACCCGGCGCCGCGGCGCGAGATCGACACGTCGAGCGCGGATTCGATCTGGCGCAGGTTCGCGTCCATGGGCCCGCACAGCCGTGCAAGCCGGTGGTTGTCGACCGGGTCGAACCGGATTTCCGGGTGTTTCGTATCGGCCTTGCGCACCGCGGGCTTGACCCCGGACCTGCTACGCATCGACGAGTTCGCCCCGCAGGGTGTGGGTCAGCGCGCGCGTGATGCGCACCTTGGCAAACCGCCCCGCAAGCGCCGGAGTGGCTTTGAAGTTGACCGTCCGGTTGTTGGCGCTGCGTCCGGCGAGTTCGCCCGCGTCCTTGCGCGAAGGGCCCTCGACGAGGACCTGCTGCACGGTGCCGACCATTGCCTGGCTGATGGCCGCGGCCTGCGCGTCGATGCGGGCCTGCAGGCGCCTCAGGCGCGACAGCTTCACCTCGTGCGGGGTGTCGTCGGGGAGGTCGGCGGCCGGTGTGCCGGGACGGGGGCTGTACAGGAACGAATAGGAATCGTCGAAACCCATGTCCTCGACGAGCGCCATGGTGGCCTCGAAGTCGGACTCCGTTTCGCCCGGGAAGCCGACGATGAAGTCGGATGACAGGCCGATGCCCGGCCGGACGCGGCGGAGCCTGCGCACGATCGAGCGGTATTCGAGGCTGGTGTAGCCGCGCTTCATCGCAGCCAGCACCCGGTCCGATCCGGACTGCACCGGCAGGTGGAGGTGGTCGGCCAGCTTCGGGAT
>JAFEDL010000009.1:0-10747 GCA_018241645.1 Pseudomonadota bacterium | reverse complement strand
AGCCCGTCGATTTCGGCCACGTGCAGCAGTAGTTCCGCGAAATCAGCGGCGTCGCCGTCGTGCAAGGCGCCTTTGTATGCGTTGACGTTCTGGCCCAGGAGGGTTACCTCCTTCACTCCGCGTCCGGCGAGTTCCGCGATCTCGGCGATGACGTCGTCGAAGGGCCGGGACACTTCTTCGCCGCGCGTGTAGGGGACCACGCAGAAGCTGCAGTACTTGCTGCAGCCTTCCATCACGGAAACGAAAGCCGACGGGCCTTCGACCCTTGCCGCGGGAAGGTGATCGAACTTCTCGATCTCCGGGAAGCTGACATCGACCTGCGCGCGGCCGGAGCGGCGGCGCTCGGCAAGCAGTGCGGGGAGGCGGTGCAGGGTCTGCGGGCCGAACACCACATCGACGTAGGGCGCGCGGGTGATGATTCCGGCGCCTTCCTGGCTCGCGACGCAGCCGCCGACGGCGATCATCAGGTGCGGACGGGCCTTCTTGAGCTCCTTCGCGCGGCCGAGGTCGGAGAACACCTTTTCCTGCGCCTTTTCGCGCACGGAGCAGGTATTGAAGACGATGACGTCGGCGTCCTCGGCCCTCTCCGTGGGGGAGAGCTGTTCGGCCGCGCAGAGCACGTCGGCCATTTTCGCCGAGTCGTACTCATTCATCTGGCAGCCGAACGTCTTGATGTGGAGCTTGCCGGCCATGGGCGGGACTAAGGCTTCTTGTCCGGCTTGGCGGCTTCTTCCGGGGTGAGGATCCAGACCCGGTGCACCATGCCCGCGGAATCGACCAGGTACTTCACCAGCGTGGCCTCCTGCGGCAGCGCGGTCGGCAGCACGATCCGGTTATCCGTAGTACGGATTTGTGCGCCCGGGGACAGGCGCGCCTGGGTGCCGTCGATCTCGACGATCATTTCGCGCACGTGGCGGATGTGCCCGCGCTTGGCGTCGTCGGGAATCGAGCGCAGCTGGGCAAATGCCGTCCCTGCGGCAATGACTGCTGTTGCTACGACGGCAGACAGGAGGCGGGCGGCGCGCACTTGAGTATGTGGTGGTGATAGGTGGACTTGAACCACCGACCCCAGCATTATGAGTGCTGTGCTCTAACCAGCTGAGCTATATCACCGAAAGGTGGAGATTGTCTGGAAACGGCCGCGAATTGTCTTTTTTTCGGCGGTCCGGGTCAAGGTCGATCGAAATATTTCATGGATTCATGCTGTTAACCCGATTTTCGAAGCCCCGGTCCTTTGCGGCGACAAGGGGCTGCCTTCGAAGCCGGGCAGTAGAATGGCTGCATGCGGTTTGATCTTGTCGTAGTTGGAGGCGGGGCGGTAGGCGCGAGCGTGGCGCGTGCCGCTCGCGGCTTATCGGTGGCGTTGGTCGCGGGTGCACGGCCGGCGGCCGCCCGGTTCGCGCCCGACGACTTCGAGGGGCGGGTCTACGCGTTGTCCCCGGGCAGCGTCGAGTTCCTGCGCGCAATCCGGGTGTGGGACGCAATTCCGCCGGACCGACTGACGCCCGTCCATGCAATGCGTGTGTTCGGGGACGACCGGGCCGCCTCGATGACGTTCGACGCATACGACTCCGGTGTTGCCGAGCTCGCATGGATCGTCGAAGACCGCGTGCTGCAGGAGGCGCTCTGGCGCGCGCTGGACGCCCAGGACGGCCTCGAAATCTTCGCTCCCGCCCGTTGCGAAGCGATCGCACTGGGAGATTCCGCGCGCATCACGCTGGACGACGGCCGCATGCTCGAAGCCGATCTGGTCGTTGGTGCCGACGGCGCCGAATCTTTCGTGCGTGCCGCGGCCGGCATTGCCGCCAGGGAGATTCCTTACGGGCAAACAGCCGTCATCGCGAACTTCGCCTGCGAGCGCCCGCACGGCAATACGGCCTTCCAGTGGTTCCAGGGCGGTCCTATCCTCGCTCTGCTGCCGTTGCCCGGCGACCGCGTATCCATGGTGTGGTCGGTGGCGCCGGAGCGGGCGGCCGAACTGATGGCGCTCGACGCAGATGCGCTGGGACGTTCGGTCTGCGAAGCATCGAAGTCGAAGCTGGGGGCCATTACCGCACTCTGCCCGCCTCAGGCCTATCCGCTGCGGCGGATCACCGCCAGCCGGATGGTGCTTCCCCACCTGGCGCTCGCCGGCGATGCGGCCCACGTGGTCCACCCGCTCGCAGGGCAGGGGCTCAACCTCGGGCTGCAGGATGCACAGTCGCTCGGCGCGATCCTTACGGGCCGTCCGCCGGTGCGGGGCCCGGGCGACTACCTGCTCCTGCGCCGTTACGAGCGCGAACGCGGCGAGGCTATACTCGCCATGCGTGCGGCCGTGCATGGGCTGCATTCCCTGTTTGGGGCTGCCGGCCCCGCCGCACGCCGGTTGCGCAATGCGGGACTGAACTTAACCGACCGCATGCCTGTCTTAAAAAACGCCCTGCTGCGCCACGCGCTGCGCTGACCCCCGGAGAATTCATGGCACGCCTAGTCCTAGCAGTCCTGTCCCTGCTCGTTGCGGGAACCGCCATTGCCAACGAGCAGCTGATTCGCCGCAGCCTCGAACCGAAACTGAACGGCGTGAAGATCGAAGGGGTGCAGCCCTCGCCGATCCCCGGGCTGTTCGAAGTGCGCTTCCGGACCGCGCAGGGCGTGCAGATCCTCTATACGGACCCCAAGGGGGAGAACATCGTCCAGGGGGAGATCATCGACACGAGGACCGGGCGCAACCTCACCGACGAACGGATCGGCAAGCTCTCCGCGATCAGGTTCGACACCCTGCCCCTGGACAAGGCGGTGAAGATCGTGCGCGGCAACGGCAAGCGCGTGGCGGCCATGTTCTCGGACCCTTACTGCCCGGCGTGCCAGTCTTTCGAGCAGACCCTGCAGCAGGTAGACGACATGACGCTCTATGTGTTCATGTTCCCGGTGATCCGGCCCGAACGTATCGACGACTCCAAAAGCATCTGGTGCTCGAGTGACCGGGCCAAGGCCTGGCTGGACCTCGCCCTGCGCAAGAAGGCGCCGGCCGCCGCGACCTGCGATAACCCGGTCGAATCGATCGTCGCGCTGGGGCAGTCGATCGGCGTGCGGGCGACGCCGACCATATTCTTCGAAAACGGCGAGCGCCAGCAGGGCGGAATGTCCGCGCCCGACCTGCGCATGCGGATGGAGCTCGCGGCGAGGGAAAGCCGTCAGGCCAAGGCGAAGTAGCCGCCTGGCTGCAACGGCCCGGTTATTGCTGCTTGGGGAGCGCCTCGCCGCGCGGCCACAGCAGCCACATCTTTCCCTGCTGGCGCATGCGCCCCGCCTGCGCTCCGGCCTCGTCGCCAGTCCCCCAGAAGAAGTCCGCGCGAATGGCACCGCGGATCGCGCCGCCCGTGTCCTGCGCCATCACCAGTCGTTCCAGCGGTATTGAGGACAGCGGATAGGTCGTTGAGAGGAACAATGGCGCCCCGATAGGCACGTACTTCGGATCGACGGCCACGCTGTATCCCGGGGTGAGCGGGACGCCGAGCGCGCCCGGCGGGCCATCCAGCGGGCCGGTGGGCGGCGGCAGCTCGCGGAAGAACACGTAGCTGGGATTCGAATTGAGCGCTTCCTGGAGCTTTTCGGGATTGGCAGCACCCCAGGCCCGGATGGATTGCATGGAGGCCTGCTCGAGTTTGAGTTCGCCACGTTCGACGAGGTGCCGGCCCAGCGACCGGTACGGGTGCCCGTTCTGGTCTGCAAAGCCCAGGCGGATACGCTCTCCCGACGAAAATTCGATCTGCCCGGATCCCTGGATCTGGAGGAAGAACAGGTCCACCGCATCCGCGACCCAGGCAAGGGGACGCGCCGCAAACGCGGGGGACGAGGCCTCGATTTCCGCGCGAGAGTAGTACGGCACCAGGCGCCGGCCCTGTATGCGGCCGCGCAGCCGAAGGTTGCGCAACTCCGGGTGCAATCCGGCGAGGTCCACGATGATGAGGTCGTCCGGAACACCGTAGACGGGATGCCGGAATCCGGCCGCCTGCGCGCGCCGGCCCTTAAGGATCGGCTCGTAGTACCCGGTGACCAGGCCCTCCTCGCTGCCGTCCGGGGCGACGATGCGAAATGCGGTAAAGCCGGTTTCGAAGAAGGAGCGCGCCGCCGCTTCGTCCTCGGCGCCGCCCCTGCGCACTTGGGCGCACACCGCCTGCCAGTGGGGCCTCGTCTGAGCGCGCACGCATCCCGCCGCGAAGGCGCGCAGGCTGGGCAGCAGGCTTGACTGCGCCCATCCGGGAAGGTCGCCCCAGGCTGTCTCCTCGTAGCGTGCCTCGGACGGCGGCGCCGGCTTGGGCGGCACGCATACCGGGCACACCGGGCAGGGCGCGGCCGCGGGACAGCTTCCCGCAGGCGACGCCACGACGGAATCGGGCTTGTCGGGCTGGACCGGGACGGGCGAGCAGGCTGCCAGGGCCGCAGCAAGTAGAATTGCGGCCGGCAATTTCATGGCGGGTCGAACAATGTGGGTCATCTTGCTGGAGATGGGCGTGGCGCTCTGCCTCGCTCTGCTGATCGTCTGGTGGACCTGGCCCAAGAAGCGCCCAGGGGACGAAGACAAGCGCTGACCGCGGTCAATGGAGCACGCGCGGCACCGAGAGGGTGAACTCCGGGATCGCGGCGTCGAACCGCGCCCCGTCCTCGCCCACCATCTGGTAGCTCCCGCGCATCGTGCCCACCGGGGTCGCAATCGAAGTGCCGCTCGTGTACTCGAAGCTTTCCCCCGGACGCAGCAGGGGCTGCGAACCGACCACACCGAGACCACGGACCTCCTGGACCTGGCCGCGCGCGTCGGTAATCACCCAGTGGCGGCTGATGAGCTGCGCACTCGCGTTGCCCGTGTTGCGGATCGTGATCGTGTAGGCGAACACGTACTTGTCCGCCGATTCGTCCGACTGCTCGGCGATGTATTGGGTGGTCGTGCCAACGGTGATGTCGTAGTGCTTTTCCTGGGCCATGCGGCTCATTGTACCGGCAAGGCAGCCGCTCCCGCGCCTGCGCTACAATCGGCCCCGCCATGAAATTCCGCATTGCGCCAAGCCTCCTGTCAGCCGATTTCGCCCGCCTGGGCGACGAAGTGCGCTCGGTGGTCGCGGCGGGGGCCGACCTCATCCACTTCGACGTGATGGACAACCATTACGTTCCCAACCTGACCATCGGTCCCCTCGTGTGCGAGGCGATCCGCCCGCATTCCAGCGTGCCGATTGACGTGCACCTGATGGTGAAGCCGGTCGACCGGATCGTGCCGGATTTTGCAAAGGCGGGCGCCGGCATCATCAGCTTCCACCCGGAAGCCTCCGACCACGTGGACCGGACCATCGCGCTGATACGCGACCACGGCTGCAAGGCAGGGCTGGTCTTCAACCCGGCGACGCCGCTCCACTACCTCGACTACACGCTCGACAAGATCGACCTTGTCCTGCTCATGTCGGTCAACCCGGGGTTTGGCGGGCAGAAGTTCATTCCGTCCGTGCTCCCCAAGGTCCGCGAAGTGCGCCGGCGCGTGGATGCGGCGGCGCAGGCGGGCGGGCGCGCGGTGTGGATCGAGGTCGATGGCGGCGTGAAGGTCGAAAACATCGCTGAAATCGCCGCCGCCGGCGCTGACACGTTCGTCGCGGGCTCGGCCATCTTCGGCGCCGGTGACTACGCGAAGACCATTGCGGAAATGCGCGCAAGGCTCGCCGCACTGTGACCGGCCTGGGCGGCGTGCGCGCCGTGCTGCTCGACCTCGACGGCACGCTGCTCGATACTGCGCCCGAGATTGCTGCCGCCGCTGCCGACATGCTGGCCGAACTTGGGCTGGATCCCGTGGCACCGGAACAGGTGCGCGATTTCATCGGCAAGGGCATTCCCCACCTCGTGCGCCGGACGCTCGAGGCCTCGCTGGGCCGGGCGCCGGATGAGCGCAGGGTCGGCTCGGCCATGGAGGGCTTCTTTTTCCACTACGAAAGGCGCAACGGCCGCAGCGCGCTTGCCTACCCGGGTGTGCATGAAGGCCTCAAGGCCCTTCGCGACGGCGGGTATGTGCTGGCCTGCGTAACGAACAAGACCGCGCACTTCACGCTGCCATTGCTCGAGGCGACGGGACTGCGCGGGTACTTCTCCGCCATCGTGTCGGGCGATACGGCTGCACGAAAGAAGCCCGCTCCGGACCCGGTGCTCGCAGCCTGCAGCCAGCTCGGCGTGGCGCCGGGGGACGCGCTGGTAGTGGGGGATTCGAACAACGACGCCCTGGCCGCGCGGGCCGCAGGCTGCCGGGTGCTGCTGGTTTCCTACGGATACACCGAGGGCGCGGATGTGCACAGCATCGAATGCGATGGTATAGTTTCAACGCTCCTGCATGTCGCAGGACTTCTTGACACTCAGTCGTGAGCCACACCCGGACAAACTGGAACCTCAACTGGCCTAGCTGGCGCCCCTGGCGCAGCTAGACCATCTTGCGCACCCGCGCGGCGGGGGTGCGCGGGGCAGCACAAGCCGCAGGGTAGTCGCACTTCCAGTTCCAATCCGGTTTCATAGTGGGAGATTCACATGACTGAGCTCGAATTCGACCAGCTCGCCAAGCAGGGTTACAACCGCATCCCGGTCGTGGCCGAAATCCGCGCCGACCTCGACACGCCGGTCGCGCTTTACCTCAAGCTTGCCAACAGGCCGTACACGTACCTGCTCGAGTCGGTGGTGGGCGGGGAGCGCTTCGGCCGCTACTCGTATATCGGCCTGCCCTCGTCGGAGCGGATAGAGGCCCGCGGCCGGAATGTTTCGGTGCATCGCCGCGACGCCGACGGGGAAGAGCGAATCGAGCGGTTCCCGGACACCGACCCGTTCGTGTTCGTGCGCGACTACCTGGCGAAGTACAAGGCCGCACCGCTGCCGGGTCTGCCGCGATTCGCTGGCGGGTTGGTCGGCTATTTCGGCTACGAGACGGTGCGCTTCATCGAAAAGCGCCTGGCCGGCACCGACAAGCCCGACCCCCTCGGCACGCCGGACGTTCTGCTGATGCGCTCGGAGGAACTGGCGGTCATCGACAACGTACAGGGAAAGCTGTACTTCGTGGTGTACGCAGACCCGGCGCGCCTGGACGCGCTGCGCCGCGCCCGGGCGCGGCTGGCCGAATTGCAGGGGAGCCTCTCGCGCCCCCTGCGCCAGGTGCAGCGCCGCTACCCGGGGGACGACGCAGTTCGCTCGTCGCTCAGCAAGGAAGCCTTCATCGACGCAGTGAGGAAGACCAAGGAATACATCTACGCCGGCGACGCGATGCAGATCCAGATCTCCCAGCGCATGTCGCGCCGCTTCACCGCGCCGCCGTTTGCGTTGTACCGGTCCCTGCGCGGATTGAATCCCTCCCCGTACATGTTTTATTTCGACCTGGGCGACCACCATGTGGTGGGCGCATCGCCGGAGATCCTGGTGCGGCTGGAAGGCGACACGGTAACGCTGCGGCCGATCGCGGGCACCCGTCCGCGCGGCAAGACGTACGCGGAGGACCAGCAGACCGCCAAGGAACTGCTCGCCGACCCCAAGGAGCGCGCCGAGCACGTCATGCTGATCGACCTGGGACGCAACGACGTCGGGCGCGTCGCCAGGATCGGCAGCGTGAAGGTCACCGAATCGATGACGGTCGAGCGCTACTCTCACGTCATGCACATTGTTTCAAATTGCGAGGGCACCCTCGACAAGGGGCTCGATGCCTTCGACGTGCTGAAGGCTACCTTTCCGGCCGGTACCATCAGCGGTGCGCCAAAGGTGCGGGCGATGGAGATCATCGACGAGTTCGAGCCGATCAAGCGCGGGATCTACAGCGGCGCGGTAGGCTATCTGGGATTCAACGGCGACATGGACCTGGCGATCGCGATCCGCACCGCCGTAGTCAAGGACGGCACGCTGCACGTGCAGGCCGCCGCGGGCATCGTGGCCGACTCCGATCCGGAGTCCGAGTACCAGGAAACGCTCCACAAGATGCGCGCGGTCCTGCGCGCTGCCGAAACGGCGCTCGCCGAGACCGAGCAGCCGGTCGCGGCCTAGGAGGGCGCCATGCTGCTGATGATCGACAACTACGATTCCTTCACCTACAACCTTGTCCAGTACCTCGGCGAACTCGGCGAGGACGTCCGTGTGTTCCGCAACGACGAGATTTCAGTGGATGAGGTTGCCCGGATGGGGCCGGCGCGCATCGTGCTGTCCCCCGGGCCGTGCACGCCCAACGAGGCGGGCATCACGCTCGAGCTGATCCACAAGCTCGCCGGGCGCGTCCCGATCCTCGGGGTGTGCCTCGGCCACCAGGCGATCGGCCAGGCCTTCGGCGGGAAGGTGGTGCGCGCACAAAAGGTGATGCACGGCAAGACGTCCACGATCGAGCATTCAGGTCAGGGCGTGTTCCGCGGTTTGCCCAACGGGTTCGTGGCAACCCGCTACCACTCGCTGGTCATCGAGCGCGAAAGCCTTCCCGACTGCCTCCAGATCACCGCGCGCTCGGAGGACGGGGAGATCATGGGCGTGCGGCACAGGGAATATGCGGTCGAGGGGGTGCAGTTCCATCCCGAGGCCATCCTGACGGAACACGGCCACCAACTACTTGAAAATTTCCTGCGGGGGTGAGGAGCATGAAAATTACGATAGCAGAGGCAATCCAGAGGACGGTCGAGCACCGCGAAATCTTCCACGACGAGATGCTGCACGTGATGCGGCAGATCATGAGCGGGGAGCTCACCCAGGCGCAGATCGCGGGCTTCGTCATGGGGCTGCGCGTTAAGAAGGAGACCATTGGCGAGATTTCCGCGGCGGCCCAGGTGATGCGCGAATTCGCCACCCAGGTCGCCGTCGGTGACGACAAGCACCTTGTCGACACGTGCGGCACAGGAGGCGATTCGGCGCACACCTTCAACGTTTCCACTGCGGCGGCCATCGTCGCAGCCGCCGCCGGCGCGAAGGTCGCCAAGCACATGGGGCGCTCGGTGTCCTCCTCTTCGGGGAGCGCGGACGTGCTCGAGGCGCTGGGCGCCAATATCGCGCTCACCCCGGAGCAGGTGGGGAAGGCGATCGAGGACATCGGCCTGGGCTTCATGTTCGCGCCCAGCCACCACGCGGCGATGAAATATGCGGCACCGGTGAGGAAGGAACTCGGGGTGCGCACCATATTCAACCTGCTCGGGCCGCTGACGAACCCCGCGAACGCAAAGAACCAGGTCATGGGCGTCTTCCATCCCGACCTGGTCGGCATCCAGGTGCGCGTGCTGCAACGGCTGGGCAGCCGGCACGTGATGACGGTACACGGAATGGATGGCCTGGACGAGATCTCGATTTCCGGCGAGACGATGATCGGCGAACTGGTGAAGGGCGAGATCCGCGAGTACACGGTGCATCCTTCGCAGTTCGGGCTCGAGATCTACGACCGTCGTGCGATCCAGGTGAGCACGGTGCAGGAATCGAAGGAGATGGTCCTCGCCGTCCTCGAGAACCAGTCCGGCCCGGCCCTGAACATTGTGCTGTTGAACGCGGGCGCGACTATCTACGTGTCGGGTGCATCAAAGTCGCTCGAGACGGGCATTGAGCGGGCCCGCAAGGCCATTGCAGGCGGGGAGGCGCGCGCAAAGCTGGACCAGTACGTCGCATACGCCGCCCGCCACAAGGCCAAGGGCTGACTGGCGGATGGCTGACGTCCTGCAGAAGATACTCGCCACGAAGCGGGAGGAAATTGCCGCGGCAAGTGCCGCGGTCCCGCTCGCACAGGTAAAGCTTCGCGCCGCTGCGGCAGGCGCGCCGCGCGACTTCGAGGGCGCCCTGCGCGCGAGGATCGGCGCGGGCGAACCGGCCGTCATTGCGGAAATCAAGAAGGCCAGCCCGTCGAAGGGCGTGCTCAGGGCCGACTTCGATCCGCCTGCGATTGCAAGGAGCTACGCGACGGCGGGCGCGGCCTGCCTTTCGGTGCTGACCGACGGGCAGTATTTCCAGGGAGCGCCCGAGTACCTGCAGGCGGCCCGCGCCGCCTGCGCGCTCCCTGCCCTGCGCAAGGACTTCATGATCGATCCGTACCAGGTCTACGAGGCCCGCGCGCTCGGCGCAGACTGCATCCTGCTCATCGTGGCAGCCCTCGAACCCGCGGTGATGCGCGAACTCGAGGCGCACGCGCGCGGGCTCGGCATGGCGGTGCTGGTGGAAATCCACGATGCTGCCGAGCTGGATGCTGCGCTGTCGCTGGAGACGCCGCTCCTCGGCATCAACAACCGCAACCTGCGGACGTTCGAGACTCGGCTGGACACCACGCTCTGCCTGCTGCCCAAGGTGCCCGGCGATCGGGTAGTAGTCACCGAGAGCGGAATCCTCACACCAGCCGACGTAAGGCTCATGCGCGAGGCGGGGGTGGGTGCATTTCTGGTCGGGGAGGCCTTTATGCGGGCAAAAGACCCCGGATTGGCCTTGTCAGAGCTCTTTCATACATAATTGTAGATATCTGATTATTAAAGGTTTATTTTTTTCATGTTGCAAAAATGCAACAGACTTGGCAGTCCGAGGCCAGAAATGCCCGACAAAGTTGTCCCGGAGGTCTGCTCTTTGGCAGAATCACTTCGACTTCTCGGTACGGGGGGTCTGGTTGGAGACCGCAAGGGACCGACCGGGAATCGAAACCTACACAGGAGATTTACCGAATGAAAAAGAAACTTCTAGCCGTAGCCGTCGCAGGCGCGCTGGCAGCCCCCGGTCTTGCGCTGGCGCAATCCAGCGTGACGATCAGCGGCATCTTCAAGGC
>JAFEDL010000099.1 GCA_018241645.1 Pseudomonadota bacterium | reverse complement strand
GACGATCAGCGGCATCTTCAAGGCTTCCATCGAGAACATGCGCATCGGTCAGCCGGGTGCGGCTCGCACCGGCCTGAACACGACGGAAACCCGTCTTGCTGACGATTCCTCGCGCATCATCTTCAACGTCGTCGAGGATCTGGGCGGCGGTCTGCAGGCCATCGGCCAGGCGGACATGCGTTGGAGCATGGGCGCAGGCGCGCTTGCCGGCACGGGCAACACGCACGTCGGTCTGCGCAGCTCGAGCCTGGGCCGCATCTTCTTCGGCCGCCAGGACGTCCACTACGGCAACAACGAGAGCAACCTGACCAGCCTCGCGGGCGACCTGCGTGCTGACAGCATCTCGCTGATGGCGTACATGCGTGATGGCACGACGGCGATCGCCAACGCGACCCGCACGCCGAACATCATCCACTACACGACGCCGAACTTCAGCGGCTTCACCGCGATCGTTGCGTACTCGACCGGTTCGCCGGCCCAGGCCGACCTCACGAGCGCGGTTCGTCGCGGCAATGCGTACAACATCAACCCGAACTACGAAGCCTCGAACTTCCAGGTGGGCTGGAGCTACTGGAACCAGAAGGCCGACGGCGGCGGTGCGACCCTGGCGACGGGCGACCAGCGCGCGAACAAGCTGTACGGTTCGTTCAAGGTTGCCGGCTTCAAGATCGGTCTGGCCTGGGACAAGTCGGTTGTGAAGAGCACGGTGGGCGGTGTCGAACTCGGCAACCGTACGGCGTGGTCGCTGCCGATCGGCTACACGATGGGCAACAACCAGTTCCACTTCCACTACACCAAGGCGCGTGACGACAAGTCCACGGTTGCCCAGGACGGTGCGAAGATGGTTGCGCTTTCCTACCAGTACACGCTGTCCAAGCGTACCTCGGTGGGCCTGACCTACGCCAAGATCACCAACGACGTGGGCGCAGCGTACAACTTCTTTACCACGGCATCGCTGGGCAACTCGGCCGGCGCGGCAGTCGCCGCCGGCGAAGACCCCCGCTTCATCGCCGCAACCATCCGCCACGCGTTCTAAAAGGCGTCTGGATGCAAGCCGGAGCGATCCGGCTGAAAGAAGCTCTACTGAACGGGCGCCGCAAGGCGCCCGTTTTTTTTTGCGCCCGCGGACTTTGCTACACTCGGCTACATGAGTTCCTCGTTCTTCGATCAGGCCATCACGGAGTTCGACCGCGCCCTGCGTACCGTGTCGGGCGTGCATGCCGCACTGCGGCCCTCTCCAGCCAAGGAAATTGCAGACAGCGAGTTGTCACAGGCTGAACGCGACCATGCGGCAGCCCTGATGCGGGTGAATCACGTCGGGGAGGTGTGCGCGCAGGCGCTCTACCAGGGGCAAGCCCTTACCGCCCGGGACCCCGGGAAGCGCCGTGCGCTGGAAAAGGCCGCCACCGAGGAGCAGGACCATCTTGCCTGGAGCGCGGAACGCATTCGCGAGCTGGGCGGGCGGCCGAGCCTCCTGAATCCGCTATGGTACGCAGGGTCGCTGGCGATGGGCGTCGCCGCAGGCGCCCTGGGGGACCGATGGAACCTCGCCTTCCTGGCCGAGACCGAGCGGCAGGTGGAAGAACATCTGGCCGGGCATCTCGAACAACTTTCCACTGCTGATGCGCGCACCCGCGCGATCGTCCGGCAGATGGCGGTGGAGGAAGGGCAGCATCGCGCCACTGCGGTGTCCCTTGGTGCTGCCGAGATGCCGGATCCAGCAAAGGGGCTCATGCGCATGCTTGCGAAGGTAATGACAAGCGTAGCTTATCGGGTCTGACCGGCGCCTATCGGGCCGGGGGTACCGGCTTCAGGCAGGCGCCAGCATGTAGCTCTGGACAGGCTGGGGAAACCCCTTGAGCACCAGGGCGTCGCCCGGTGTAAGTTCGGCGCGCCGCGATTCGCCCTCCAACAGCTCCATGGTGCGCAGGTCGACCAGGACCTGTCCGTGCGCAGCTTCCGAACACAGGCGCGATGCAAGGTTTACGGCCGGCCCGACCGCGGTGTATTCAAGCCTGGACGCTGCGCCGATAACCCCGACCGTCACGTAGCCGCTCGCCACGCCTACGCCAACCCCCAGCTGCAGCTCCGCGTCGGACCAGCGATCGGTGACGGCTATGCCGCCCGCCCGGATCCGCTTGGCGAGGCCGATTGCGCGCAGCGCATGATCCTCGAACGCGATCGGGGCGCCCACCAGGATCAGGACGCCGTCGCCGGCCTGGTCCTTGATGGTGCCGCCGAACTCGCCCGCTGCCTCGCCGACTGCGTCGTAGTATTCGCGCAGAATCTGTATGACCCGCTTCGATGAGGTGGCGGCCGAAAAGGCGGTGAATCCACGCAGGTCGCAACACACGACTGACATTTGCAGCGTCTGCTCGTCGGTGGCGCTTCTCAGCCCGCGCTCGCTGACGAGCTTGGCGACCTGCGGGGACAGGAAGCGGGCCATGAATTGCGCGCGCCGGCCTTGCGTGACGTGATACTGCACCGCCCCCACTAAGAAGATCAGCAGTCCGATCGAAGTTGACAGGGGGGCGAGGTGCAGCGGCAGGATGAGGCCGGAGGCCATGAACGGGGCGCCGATCAGGAACGCAATTCCTCGTAGCGTCTCCGCGCGGTCCGGGCGCCGCCTGAGCATCAACACCCCCGAAACGGTTGCGAGCAGCAACGAAACCGCGAGGGGCGCCGCAAACAGGTAGAACGCGGGATGCATCTGGTCGCTTGCGCCGCGCATCAGGTTGATGAAATGCTCTGCGCGCAGCTTCGGGAAGGCAAGCGATGCAAAGCCATAGAACGCAGCCAGCCCCTGGGCCGTCCGGAGCAGTTTGTCGGCAAATTGCGTCTGCAGGCGACCGGCCGGGATCGTGCGGCGCACGAGAAGCAGCCATTCGTACGCAAGGATGAACGCAAGCGTCTCCGGGATCGCGAAGACGCCGCCCCAGGCCGGCATGCGGCCCTGCCGGTGCATCGGCAGTTCGAACATCGCCCCGAGCGCGATCGACAGGCCGATGCTGGCGAGAAACCCCGCCAGTACCCGGCTGATCGGGGAACCGCGGTCGGCTACGATGAACGACAACGACATCCCGAGCGCGAGCAGGGATACGATGATCTGCGGGGTGATTTCAGGAGTCATGCGCGAATCTTACAGGGTACAATTTCGCCCCAAAAGGAGCCCGTCGGGCCCGCAGGAATACACGTTCTCAAATTCAGAGCCGGGGTGCAGCGCTTGACTACGCTTGTGATGTATTCGGGCGGGCTCGACAGCACCGCGATGCTGGTCCGGCTCCTCAGGGAAACCACCGACGAACTCAGGGTCCACCATATCCGGATGGTGAACCGCGAGGGGCGCGCCGATGCCGAGCAGGCGGCGGTCGATTCGATCCTCGCCTGGTGCCACGGCCACTACCGCCCGTTCCGGTACTCGGAGTCGGGCCTCGACTTTTCTGCGCTGCAGGCCATTCCAATCGACTACGTTTCGGTAGCCTTCGTCGCCTGCCAGGTTGCAATCGACACTCCGGGGTGCACGCGTATTGCGGTGGGAACCCTTGCCCGCGACCTGGATGAAATCAAGCGTTCCGTGACCGTGGCCCAGCGCAAGGTGTTCGGGGCCATGTACGAATGCTATCGGGCGCGCAAGCTGGGGGAGCCGGTCGTCGACTGGATATATCCCGTGTACGCGCTTACCAAGCCGCAGATCGCTTCCCTGCTAGAGCCGGAAGTGCGGCGCTTGACCTGGTCCTGCCGCAGGCCGGTCCAAACCCCCGCCGGATTCCGGGAGTGCGGGACTTGCAAGCCGTGCAGGGCGCGGGCCGACATTTCGGCCGCGCTGAACACCACTTTTTAGGTCTCCGAAACCGGCCGGAATGCCCCGCTTGCGCTGGTCCGGGGGGGGAGGCAGAATTGCCCTTTCTCGCCCTTTGCGTCCGCGATCCGCAGGCAACCGAAACGCCAAGAAGGTCTAAGGAGTCCCGAAAGAGGCCTCCCAGGGAGCACAAAAATGATGTCGGGACGCAAAGACGGCCGAATTCTCATATACAGCCACGATACGTTCGGCCTCGGGCACCTCCGGCGCTGCAGGACGATTGCCCATTCGCTGGTGGATCGCTTCAAGCACCTTTCGGTGCTGATCCTGTCGGGCTCGCCGATCATAGGCAGCTTCGATTTCCGTTCGCGGGTCGATTTTGTCCGGGTTCCCGGCGTGATCAAGCTGCGCAACGGCGAGTACACCGCGCTCAACCTGCATATCGACGTAGAACAGATGTTGAAGATGCGCGCCTCGATCATCCGGCACACGGCGGAAATGTTCGATCCGGACATCTTCATCGTCGACAAGGAGCCGCTCGGCCTGCGGGGCGAGGTGCTCGAGACGCTGGAAATGCTCAAGCAGCGCGGCACCCGCCTCGTGCTGGGCCTCAGGGACGTGATGGACGAACCCAAGCTGCTGGTGCCCGAGTGGCGGCGCAAGAACGTACTGCCCGCGCTTCGCGACCTGTACGACGAGATCTGGATCTACGGGCTGCCGCAGATTTGCGATCCGCTGGAAGGCATCGCCTTGCCCACGCGTGTGCGCCAGAAAATCACTTATACGGGCTACCTGCCGCGCGAGGTATCGACGCGAGGCGCGCCGCCGCGGCTGCCGGAGATCACCAAGCGGCCGTACATCCTGGTGACCACGGGCGGCGGGGGCGACGGGGAGACTCTGATCGACTGGGTGCTCCGGGCCTACGAACACGACGCGCTGCTGCCTTATCCCGCCCTGCTCGTGCTCGGGCCGTTCATGCAGCCGGAACGCCAGGCGGAGTTCATGGATCGCGCATCCCGGCTGAAGCGCGTCGACGCGATCACGTTCCACAACCATCTTGAGACGCTGGTGGCGGGCGCCGCCGGCGTTGTCGCCATGGGAGGCTACAACACGTTCTGCGAAGTCCTGTCGATGGACAAGCGCGCGCTGATCGTACCCCGCACCACACCCCGGCTGGAGCAGTTCATCCGCGCCTCGAGCGCCGCAAAGCTCGGCCTCATCAGCATGCTCAGCGACGACGGCAGCTACGACCCCGCGGTGATGGCGGCGGCCCTGCGCGCCCTGCCGCGCCAGAACAGGCCTTCGGAGGTCGTGGTGCCCGGGCTTCTCGAAGGACTCACCAACGTGGCCAGGCGGGTTGCACCGTGGCTGGAAACGGCGGAGAGCGAGGCATTGCCGGTCGTATCCCGCATCGGCTGAACCTGTGGTCCCTGCCGCGGCGAGCCGCGTTGCCTTCGTCCTGAAAGGCTATCCCAGGCTGTCCGAGACCTTCATCGCGCAGGAGATTCTCGCGCTCGAACGACTGGGCCTGAAGATCCTGATCGTCTCGCTGCGGCACCCAACAGACGGCCGCATCCATCCGGTGCACGCGGAAATCCAGGCGCCGGTGCTGTATCTGCCCGAATACCTGCATCGCGGGCCGCTGCGCGTTTTGCGTGCGTGGTTGAAGGTACGGCGCTGGCCCGCCTACCGGGATGTGCGCAGCCTCTGGTTGAGCGACTTGCGGCGGGATTTCACTGCAAGCAGGGTGCGGCGATTCGGCCAGGCATTGGTGCTGGCGAGCGAGTTGCCAGTCGACGTGGGACGCGTGCACGCGCATTTCCTGCACACGCCGGCCTCCGTGGCGCGCTATGCAGCCGCGCTGCGCGGATTGGGCTGGTCCGGATCGGCGCATGCCAAGGACATCTGGACCACGCCCGAATGGGAACTGCGGGAAAAGCTGGCCTCGTGCGAGTGGCTGGTCACCTGCACGGAGACGAACCGCGCGCACCTTTCGGCACTGGCGCCAGAGGGGCGCGTCGAACTTGTCTATCACGGGCTGGACCTCGGAAGGTTCCCGCCGGTTCCAGGCACACGAGCGGAGCGCGCCGCGCGCTCCGCGGACGAGCGGGTCACCATTCTTTCCGTCGGCCGGCTGGTCGAGAAGAAGGGCACGGACGTGCTGTTGGAGGCGCTTGCCCGCCTGCCACGCGACCTGCACTGGCGGCTTGTCCATGTTGGTGGCGGCCCGTTGGCCAAAGACCTCAAGCGGCGCGCCGAAGCGCTGGGCGTCTCGGAAAGGATCGAGTGGCGCGGGGCGATGACGCAATCCGAGCTGATCGGGGAATACAGGTCGGCGGACCTCTTCGCGCTGGCAAGCAGGATCGCGCACGACGGGGACAGGGATGGATTGCCCAACGTGCTGATGGAGGCGCAGACGCAGGGCCTGCCGTGCGTCGCCACCCGGGTCTCGGCCATCCACGAACTGATCGAGCACGACGTCACCGGCCTCCTGGTCGCCCCGGAGTCTCCGCAGGAACTCGCCGCAGCGCTCGGGGCGCTGATGGGGAATCCCGCGCTGCGGCGCCGGCTGGGCGAGGCCGGGCGCCAGCGGGTGGCCGCGCGGTTCGGCATGGACGCCAACATTGCGCGCCTGGCGCAGAAGTTCGGCCTCGGAGGCGCAGCCTCGCCGGGAGCGCTGGCGCCGTAGTTTAGAATCCTGCCCATGCGCATAGCCTTCTACGCGCCCCTCAAGTCGCCCACGCACAGCGTTCCCTCAGGCGACCGGCGCGTCGCCCGGTTGCTTGTCGAGGCGCTGGAGCGGGCAGGCCACCAGGTGGAACTTGTCTCTGCGCTGCGCACTTACGAGCCCGACGGCGATCCGGCGCGCCAGGCGGTCCTGCGGGATCAGGGAACAGGCCTCGCGCAGGAGCTGGTGGCCCGATGGAGCGGGAGCGGCTCCGGGCTTAGGCCGGACGTCTGGTTTACCTACCACGTGTACTACAAGGCGCCCGACTGGATCGGCCCGCGCGTGTCTGCCGCACTCGGCATACCCTACGTGATCGCGGAAGCGTCCTATGCGCCCAAACGGGCCGAAGGCGCATGGGCAATGGGGCACACTGCGGCAGGCGAGGCGATACAATCCGCCGCGCTGGTCCTGTGCCCGACGCAGGACGACATTGCCTGCATCGCTCCGCTGGTCTCGTCGCGCGAAAAAATCATCCTGCTGCCGCCTTTTCTCGACCCGGCCCCATACCAGGCGGCGGCGCGACTGCGCGAGGCGCACCGGGCCAGGCTGTCTGCGCAACATCACATCGATGGATCCGTCCCGTGGATAGTGGTTGCCGCAATGATGCGACCGGGCGACAAGCTTGCCTCTTACCGCATGCTCGCGGAGGTGCTGCGCAGGATCGCCGACCTGCGGTGGCAACTCGTGGTGGCAGGCGACGGAACTGTGCGCGATGAAGTGGAATCGGCGCTGGAGCGGGCCGCGCCGGGTCGTGCCCGGTTCCTTGGCGAATGCGCAGCCGAAGATCTCGCGGCCGTCTATGCGGCGTGCGACCTGTGCCTATGGCCCGCGGTAAACGAGGCTTACGGCATGGCAATGCTGGAGGCGCAGGCTGCGGGCAACCCCGTCGTCTCGCGGGCGGTGCGGGGCGTGCCGGACGTCGTGCGCGACGGCGAGACAGGACTCCTTGCGCCCGGCGGGAACGAGGGCGCGCTGGCCGGGTTCACACGGGACCTGCTGGCCGACGCACCTCGCCGGGCAGAGATGGGGCGGGCCGCGGCGCGATTCGTCGCCGGGGAACGCAGTATCGACGCTGCGGCCGCCAGGCTGGGCCGCGTGCTCGACGGGATAGCGGGTGTCGGGACGCGCCCGGCAGCGCAACGGCCGTGACAGTCCTCGCGATGATGCGGCACGCGGAAACCGAATGGAGCCGGGAGGGCCGCATCCAGGGCAGGACCGATGTTCCGCTCAGCGACGCAGGCCGAGCCCACCTTGCCGGGCGAACGGTTCCGCGCGAGTGCCGCGGCATGCGTGTAGTGACCAGCCCTCTGCAGCGGTGCCTGGAAACCGCGACCTTGCTCGGCCTTGCGCAATATGAATCCGATGAGCGCATTGCGGAAATGCATTGGGGCGCCTGGGAGGGGCGGCGGCTGGAAGACCTGCGGTCAGCGCTTGGGGCGCAAATGCGCGAAAACGAAGCGCGCGGATTCGACTTCATGCCCCCGGGCGGAGAGAGTCCGAGGCAAGTCCTGGATCGGGTGCGAGGGTGGCTTGCCGACGTTGCCACAAACGGTGTCCCAACCCTTGCGGTTGCCCATCGAGGGGTCATCCGG
The DNA here is from genome assembly GCA_018241645.1 of Pseudomonadota bacterium. Lineage (GTDB taxonomy): Bacteria > Pseudomonadota > Gammaproteobacteria > Burkholderiales > SG8-39 > SZAS-79. The sequence goes on along the minus strand of JAFEDL010000099.1, from coordinate 17,580 downwards.
GTGATCCTCGCTGCGGCCGCGCAGTGGGACATGCTGGGGCGGCCGCCGGTGAAGCTCGATTGGGATTCGGTGCATATCTTCCGGCTCGACGGCACTGGCACGCCGTCACTGACGCGCATGAACGTGCCGCTTGAATTGCGCCGGGCAGAGCGGGCCGCAGAATGACCGGCAAGCGAGTCTTTGTCTATGTGCAGCACCTTCTCGGCATAGGCCACCTGAAGCGCGCCGCCACCCTTGCAAACGCGCTTGCGGCCGAAGGGCTTGAAGTGACCTTGGCCAGCGGCGGGTTCGCGGTTCCAGACCTCGAGTTGCGCGGGGTCCGCCTCGTGCAACTGCCGCCGGCCGGCACGGGCGATTCGGGGTTCAAATCATTGGTGGATGCGAATGGCGTACCGGTCGACGAGGGGTGGAAGGCCAGGCGCCGGGACCTGCTTCTGGAAGCGTGGCATGCCTGCGATCCGCAGGTGCTCCTGATCGAACTCTATCCTTTCGGCCGGCGCCAGATGCGCTTCGAGCTTCTTCCGCTGCTGGAGTCCGCGTCCCGGGCGCGACCCCGTCCGCTGGTCGTCTCTTCGGTGCGCGACGTATTGGGCGGGGGACAAAAGGACCCTGCCCGCCAGGACGAGATGCTGGAAGTCTTCCGGAAATACTTCGATCACCTGCTGGTACACGGGGATCCGTCGCTGATCCCGTTGGAACGGACTTTCCGGCACGCGCGCCGCATTGCGGACAGGCTTCATTACACGGGCTACGTCGTGGAGCGCATTGCGCCGCGTACCATAAAGAGCGAGGTCGGCAGCATGGAGGGGGCCGGGGAAGTGCTCGTCTCCGCCGGGGGCGGGGCGGTCGGAAGGAATCTCCTCGAGGCCGCCATACGCGCGAGGCCGTTGAGTGGCCTTTCGATGCGTACATGGCGGATTCTATGCGGCGTCAACGCGGGGCAGGCCGATATGGAGGCCCTTTCCCGTCTGGCCATCAGGACCGGCGAAGGACGCGTAGTGGTGGAGCAGTCGCGTCACGATTTCGCAAGCATGCTTGAGAGATGCGAACTCTCGGTCAGCCAGGGCGGCTACAACACGATGATGGAGATCCTCCAGGCGGGAGCGCGCTGCGTCGTGGTCCCTTTCTCCGGTGGAGCGGAGATCGAGCAGACGCTGCGCACCCGGTTGCTTGCAGACAGGGGACTGGTCGAGATGGTGGAGGAATCCGCCCTCGACCCGCAAGTCCTCGCGGCGGCGGTTGATCGAGCCGCGGCCAAGCCGCGCGGGGCCGCGGATGGAATCGACCTGGGCGGGGCGGAGCGCACGGCGTCCCTGGTGCGGCACTGGGCGTCGGAGGCGGCATGGTAGCCCGCGCCTGGCGGCTTTTTTCAGATGAAATCGACCGGTCGAGGGACTCCGGCTGCGACGTGAAATTCTGGTGGCGAGACGACGATGCGTGCCGCCCTGATCCGGCACTGGCCCGGCTGTATGCCTTGGCGGGCGAAACCGGCGTGCCGCTTGCGCTTGCCTGTATTCCTGCGGCTGCCGAGCCCGCGGCGTTTGACGCGTTGCCGCCATCCATTGTCGTGATACCGCATGGCGTGGACCATCGGAACCGCGCGTCGGCAGGGGAGAAGAAGACCGAGTTTCCGGAGAGGGAATCCGTGGAGGCTGCGCTGGGCCGGCTTGCGGCGGGACGTGTTCGCCTGGAGGGTATTGTGGGCCGCCGCTTGCTCGCCGTGCTCGCTCCACCATGGAACCGGATCGGGCCGGCGCTCGTCGCGCGCCTGTCCGAAGCGGGGTTTTGCGGGGTGAGCACGTTCGGCGCGCGCAAGGTCGAAAGCCCGGCACCGGGCCTGAGGCAGGTCAACACTCACGTCGACATCATCCAATGGAAGGGCGGGCGGGGTTTCGTCGGTGCAGAAACTGCCCTCGCGATGGCGACACGGCACCTGGTTGCCAAGCGCACGGGTGCCGCCGATCCATTGGAGCCAACCGGATGGCTGACGCATCATGCGGTGCATGACGAAGGCGCGTGGAGTTTTCTTGCCCGGCTGTTCGAGGTCACACATTGCGCTTCCGGCGCGTCCTGGCAACGTCCGCTGGACGTGTTCCGGACACCCGGCTGAACTACCGCATGCAGCGCAAGCCAGGCAGGTTCCCTCCGGGAGGTCGGACGATTGGAGCAATGGCGACGCGCTTTCTCGTATACTTCGCGTGCACAGAGTCATCCATACCAAATTTCCACGTAATTCTCGAGGAATCCGGGTCTTGCGATGCAGCATCCGGCGCCTCCGGGACGCCCTGCACCTGACACTGCCCATTGACTGCGTGATATGCCCAACGTTCTCAAGGTAAGCGATCTCAAGGTCTACCTCAGCGTCGATGCCGGCACGGTAAAAGCGGCCGACGGCGTGTCGTTCCGCATTCCGGAAGGGCGGACCGTTGCGCTTGTGGGCGAGTCCGGGTCGGGCAAGTCGATCATCGCGCAGGCCATCATGGGGATCCTTCCCAAAATCGCCCGAATCGAGGGTGGGGAGATCCTCTTCTCTGACCCGGCCCGTCCCGGCGCCGTGGTCGACATCGCCAAGCTCAAGCCGATGGACAAGCAGCAGCTGGCCCTGCGGGGCGGGCGCATTTCGATCATCTTCCAGGAGCCGATGACCGCCCTGTCGCCGCTGCACACGGTTGGAAACCAGATCGAGGAAGCGCTGACCCTGCACCGGGATCTGGGCAAGGCGCAGCGCCAGGAAGCCGTAGTGGAGATCCTGAGGCTGGTTGGATTTCCCAATCCGGCGCGCGCGGTGCAAACGTACCCGTTCGAGCTCTCGGGCGGTCTGCGGCAGCGCGCGATGATTGCAATGGCGCTGGTCTGCCGGCCTGCGCTGCTGATTGCCGACGAGCCGACCACCGCGCTNNCGTCACCATCCAGGCTCAGATCCTCCAGCTCATGATGCAGCTGCAGCGCGAAATGCGGATGGCGGTAATGATCATCACCCACGACCTGGGCGTGGTAGCGAACATGGCCGACGAAGTCGTCGTGCTCTACCAGGGAAAGGTCGTCGAGTCGGGCACGGTGGAGGCGATCTTCCGGGAGCCGGGCCACCCGTACCTGAAGGCCCTGATGCGTGCCGTGCCGCGTTTCAACATGGCGCCGGGAGAGCGGCTGACTCCGCTGCGCGAAATCCAGGTTTCGGCCAGCCACCTGACGTCGGCCCGCCCGCGCCCGCCGGCCGACAAGGCCTCGGATGAACCGCTGCTCACGGTTCGCAACCTGACCAAGGGCTTCGGCACCCGAAAGACCTCGGTCCTCGGGGGCAAGCGAGGCAGCCATGTGCTGGCGGTCGACGACGTCAGTTTTTCGGTCCGGGCCGGCGAGTGCCTTGGCCTGGTGGGCGAATCGGGCTGCGGCAAGACGACCACATCGAAGATGATCATGCGATCGATCACGCCGGACGGCGGGGAGATCATCTTCAACGACGGCGGCGCGCCGCAGGATGTGCTGTCGCTGGCGGGGGCGGACCTCTTTGAATACCGGCGCAAGGTCCAGTTCGTGTTCCAGGACCCGGTCGGCTCCCTCAACCCGCGCATGAGCGCCTTCGAAATACTGAGCGAACCGCTGGTGATCCATGGCGTGGGCGACGCGGACGAGCGTTTTGCGCGGGTGAAGGAACTGACGACCCTGGTGGGCCTGGACGTCCGGCATCTGCGGCGCTATCCGCACAGCTTCTCGGGCGGGCAAAGGCAGCGGCTGGGAATCGCGCGCGCGCTCGCCCTGAGCCCTTCCCTGCTGATCTGCGACGAGCCGGTGTCGGCGCTGGACGTGTCCGTGCAGGCGCAGGTGTTGAACCTCCTGCGCGACCTGCGCGACGCCCTGAACCTGACGTACATCTTCGTGTCGCACAACCTCGCGGTGGTCAACTACATTGCCGACCGGATCGCAGTCATGTGCGCCGGCAGGCTGGTGGAGATTGCGCCGCACGCCGAGCTGTTCCACAACCCGGTTCACCCCTATACCAAGGCCCTGCTCGCGGCGGTGCCGAGTCCTGACCTCGATCGCAGGCTGGATTTCGAAGCACTGATGGAGGGCCGGGCTTCCGATCCGACCGCCTGGCCGAACCCCTTCCGGCTGGACGGGTCGGGCGCAACGTCCATGATCGATCTCGGCAACGGCCACCTGGTGCGCGCGCGCGACACCGCCAACCACTCGGAGTTGATGGCATGACAAGCACACAGGGCCGGGCACTCCGGCATGCAGCATTCGCGTTGTTGCTGGCCTTGCCTCTGGCCGCGCCCGGGGCGCAACTTGTCGAGACGGAAATGTTCCGTGCCGATGTTGCGGCCGGGAAATTGCCGCCGGTGCAAAAGCGCGTACCCGCGACTCCGCTGGTAGTGCGGATGGACGAGGCCGGCATGCAGCCCGGCAAGCAGGGCGGGACCCTCAACATGCTCATCGGGCGGGCGCGTGACGTGCGCATGCTGGTCGTGTACGGCTATGCGCGCCTCGTGGGTTATGACCGCAAGCTGGCGATCGTCCCGGACATCCTCGAAAGCTTCGACGTGAAGGACGACAGGATCTTCACCTTCAGGCTGCGCAAAGGCCACAAGTGGTCCGACGGCCATCCCTTTACGGCGGAGGATTTCCGCTATTTCTGGGAAGACGTCGCCAACAACCGCGACCTCAGCCCGACCGGCCCGCAGAGCGACCTGCTGGTGGATGGCGAGCCGCCGAAGTTCGAGGTCCTCGACCCGCTCACGGTGCGTTACAGCTGGAGCAAGCCCAATCGCGACTTCCTTCCGAGGCTGGCGGGTGCGTCGCCGCTGTATATCTACCGGCCGGCCCATTACCTCAGGAAGTTCCACAAGAAATACAACCCGAAAGTCGTCGAGACGGAAAACAAGGCCGGCAAGCGTGGCTGGGCGTCGCTGCACAACAAGCAGGACAACATGTACCAGTTCGACAATCCGGACCTGCCGACGCTGGAGCCGTGGATCAACACGACGCGGCCGCCCGCCGACCGGTTCGTGGCGGTGCGCAATCCCTATTTCCACCGCGTGGACGCGCAGGGGGTGCAGCTGCCGTACATCGACCGCGTGGTGCTGGCCGTGGCGGAAGGCAAGCTGATTCCCGCAAAGGCCGGGGCGGGAGAGTCCGACCTGCAGGCGCGCGACCTGCAATTCAACAACTACACGTTCCTCAAGAAGAATGAAAAGGTCAACAACTACCGCGCATTGCTCTGGCGCACGGGCATCGGATCCCACTTCGCGCTGTATCCGAACCTGAACGTCAACGACCCGGTGTGGCGGACGCTGCTGCGCGACGTGCGCTTCCGGCGTGCGCTGTCCATGTCGATAGACCGCAGCCTGATCAACCAGGTGCTGTACTTCGGGCTGGCGACCGAAGCCAACAACACCGTGCTGCCGGACAGCCCCCTGTTCAAGGAGGCGTACCAGAAGCGCTGGGCAAAATTCGACAAGAAAGGCGCAGACAAGCTTCTCGACGAGATCGGACTGAAGCGTGGAGCGGACGGCGTGCGCAGGCTGCCGGACGGCCGCCTGCTCGAGTTGATCGTGGAGACCGCCGGCGAGAGCTCCGAGCAGTCAGACGTGCTCGAGCTGATCCGGGAGACGTGGAAGAGCGTCGGCATCAAGCTGTTCACCAAACCTTCCCAGCGCGAAGTGCTCCGCAATCGCGTTTTCGGGGGCGAGGCCGTGATGTCGGTCTGGAGCGGAATGGAGAACGGCCTTGCTACGCCGGACATGAGCCCGGACGACCTCGCGCCGACCAGCCAGCAGCAACTCCAGTGGCCGAAATTCGGCCAGTACCATGAGACGGCGGGCAAGTCGGGGCAAGCCCCCGACATTCCGGAGGTGATCGAACTGATGAAGCTGAGCGCCGCATGGCGCGCGGGTCCGTCGCGCGCCGAGCGGGAGAAGGCATGGCAGCAGATGCTGTCCATTCATGCGGAGCAACAGTTCGTGATCGGGGTGATCTCGGCGGTGCCCCAGCCTGTTCTCGTGCGCACGAACCTGATGAACGTGCCGGAGAAGGGCTTTTACAACTGGGATCCCGGCGCTTTCTTCGGGATCTACCACCCGGACGGTTTCTGGTTCAAGTGACGCCAGCCCGGTTCCGAGCCAAGATCCCCAGAGCCCGCGCAGAAAAATGCTGAAATACACTTTGCAGCGCATCCTGATCCTGATCCCGACGCTGGTCGTGATCAGCCTTGTGACCTTCACGATCATCCAGCTTCCTCCCGGGGACTTCCTGTCGAACCAGATCGACGAGCTCAAGAGCCAGGGTGACACCGCTGCGCTCGAGAAGATCGAGTTCCTGCGCAAGCAGTTCGGCCTCGACAAGCCGTTCATCGAGCAGTACGCGGTGTGGGTCGGGATATGGCCGGGCACGCAGGGCTTTTCCGGCCTGATCCAGGGCGACTGGGGATGGTCGTTCGAGTACGACCTGCCGGTCAAGGAGGTGGTGGGAGACCGATTATTGCTGTCATTCATACTCAACTTCTCCATCATCCTGTTCACTTGGGCGGTGTCCTTCCCGATCGGGGCATACGCGGCCACCCACCAGTACAGCTGGAGTGACTACGGGCTGACCCTGCTCGGTTACGTCGGCCTGGCCACCCCGAACTTCCTTTTGGCGCTGGTCCTGATGTACTTCGCGAACGTGCAGTTCGGGCTGTCGGTCGGCGGCATCATGGACCCGGAGTTCATCGGCCAGCCATGGAGCCTTGCCAAGGTGGAGTCGGTGCTCCACCACCTGTGGATCCCGGTCATCGTGATCGGCACCTCCGGCACCGCCGGCATGATCCGGCGCCTGCGCGCCAACCTGCTCGACGAACTGCAGAAGCAGTACGTCACGACCGCTCGCGCGAAAGGCCTCCCGCAGTTCAGGCTGCTCATGAAGTACCCGATGCGGATGGCGCTCAACCCGTTCATCGCCGATATCGGGAGCGAGCTTCCCAAGGTGATCTCCGGGTCGGCGGTGGTTGCGGTCGTGCTTTCGCTCCAGACGTCGGGGCCGATGCTCCTCGACGCGCTGCGCAGCCAGGACCAGTACCTGGCCGGCTCGTTCCTGATGTTCCTGTCCCTGCTGGCCGTGATCGGCACCTTCATTTCGGACATGCTCCTTGCGGCGCTCGATCCGCGCATCCGCCTCACCGGGGGGATCGCCAAGTGAGTGCAGGGGTGCGGGAGGGCGACAAGCTCGAGCATTTCGTTACCGCCGAGCCCTTCGAGCCCTACAAGGCCGAGGCGCTTACGCCCGAGCAGGAGAGGTTCTACAGCGCATCGCAGTGGCAGATCATGTGGTGGAAGTTCAGGCGCCACAGGCTCGCCCTGATATCGGGCGTGATCCTGCTGCTGATCTACGCCTCGACCCTGGTGAGCGAAGTGATCGCCCCGTACAACCTCCACACCCGGGATACGAAGAGCATTTACGCGCCGCCCCAGGCGATCCACCTGATCCATGAAGGCCGCTTTGTCGGGCCGTTCGTCTACGGATACAGCATGGTGCTCGACATGGCGACGATGAAGCGCGGCTACAAGGAGGACACCGGGCGGGTCCAGCCCTTGCGCTTTTTCTGTCGTGGCGACGAGTACGAATTCTGGGGACTGGTCGACGGGGACTTCCATCTCGTATGCCCGGCCGAAGACGGCACGCTCTACCTGTTCGGCACGGACCGGCTGGGGCGCGACCTGCTTTCCAGGATCATCTACGGGACCCGAATCTCGCTGACGGTCGGGTTGCTGGGGATCCTGGTCAGCTTCATGATCGGCATCACGCTGGGGGGGATCTCCGGCTATTTCGGGGGCTGGGTCGACAACCTGATCCAGCGCTTCATCGAGATGGTGCGTTCCTTTCCCGAGTTGCCCCTGTGGATGGCGCTTTCAGCGGCCCTGCCTGTCACCTGGAGCCCGATCCTTGTCTATTTCGGCATAACAATAATCCTGGGCCTGCTTGACTGGCCGGGGCTTGCGCGATCCGTGCGGTCCAAGCTGCTGGCATTGCGCGAGGAGGACTTCGCCAATGCCGCGGTGCTCATGGGGGCGAGCCCGGCGCGCGTGATCCGGCGCCACCTGCTGCCGAGCTTCGCCAGCCACCTCATCGCCTCGGTCACTCTGTCGGTGCCCAGCATGATTCTGGGCGAAACCGCGCTGTCGTTCCTGGGCCTGGGCCTGCGCCCGCCGGTGACGAGCTGGGGGGTGCTCCTCAACGAGGCCCAGAACATCAACGTAGTCGCGCTCTATCCCTGGCTGATGATTGCGGTGGCGCCGGTATTCGTGGTCGTGCTCGCGTTCAATTTCCTGGGTGACGGGTTGCGCGACGCCGCCGACCCTTACAACTAGCAGTCGACCGGGCGCGGGCGGGCGCTCCGGGGCGGGGGGCGCAGCCTCCGCATTTGGCGCGGGCGGGGCTCAAATTGTGCAGTCCGCTGTAATATCGGCACACTGGACGGGGGGCGGCAGGCATGGAACGCGGGTTGTTCGGATTCATCTGGCGCTACAGCAGGCGTGAGCAGCTGCTCATCGTGCCGCTGGTCGTCGCGTCGATGATCGTCCTGTTCGCCTCGCTGGACCTGCCCAAGACCATCGTCAACGAGCCGATCCAGGGCAAGCGCTTCCCGAGCCCCGACTCGACGGTCACGTTCATGCGGGTAGCGATCAACCTGCCCGACTTCCTGGGCGGGCCGACGGTGCTGCTGCAGGGCTTCCCGATGGAGCGGACGCCGTACCTGATTGCCCTGTCCCTTGCCTTCCTCGCGCTCATCGTCGTAAGCGGCCTGCTCAAGCTCCAGATCAATACGATGAAAGGCTGGATGGGCGAGCGGATGCTCCGGCGCCTGCGTTACACGCTCTTCGACCACATCCTGAGGTTTCCGCTTCCCCATTTCCGGCGGGTGAAATCGGCCGAGATGGCGACGATGATCAAGGACGAGGTCGAGCCGCTCGGGGGATTCATCGGCGAGGCCATCATCACGCCGTTGTTCCTGGGCGGGCAGGCGCTGACCGCGCTGTTCTTCATCCTCTACCAGCACATCTTCCTGGGACTGATCGCCTTCGGTATGGTGGTCGTGCAGGCGGTGATCATCCCCAGGATGCGGCGCCGGCTGCTGGTGCTGTCCAAAGAGCGCCAGATCACCGCGCGCCAGCTGGCCGGGCGGATCGCGGAATGCGTCGACGGCGCGGTCGAGATCCATGCGCACGACACCTCGAACTACGAACGGGCAGAGATTTCCGCGCGCCTGGGGAAGATGTTCCGGATCCGGTTCGAGCTCTTCCAGCGCAAGTTCATGATCAAGTTCCTCAACAACTTCCTGTCCCAGGTCACCCCGTTCCTGTTCTACCTGGTCGGCGGATACCTGGCGATCGCCGGCAGGCTCGACATAGGCACGCTGGTGGCGGTGATCGCGGCGTACAAGGACCTGCCGAGCCCGATCAAGGAACTGATCGACTGGGACCAGCAGCGCATGGACGTGCAGATCAAGTACACCCAGGTCGTGGAGCAGTTCACCACCGACGACCTCGCGCAGCCCGAACTGCAGCAGCTGATCGACGTGCCGCAGCTCCCCCAGCAGGGCAACGTCAAGGCGGCCAACCTTTCGTTGCTGGACGAATCCGGCAGCAAGGTCCTCGACGGCGTGTCGTTCGAGTACAGCCTGCAGGAGCACGTGGCGATCGTCGGGCAGACCGGGGGCGGCGGCAGCGACCTCGCCCAGGTCATTGCACGGCTGGTTCCGCCGAACAGCGGGACCATCGAGATGGGCGGCATCGACATCACCAGGGCCCCGGAAGCCGTGACCGGTCGCGCAATATCGTATGTGGGATCGGCGGCCTACCTTTTCCCGGTGAGCGTGCGCGACAACCTCGTGTACGGCCTGAAACACCGCCCGGTGCGCGAACCCGGCTATGAGGGTGAGGCCCAGCGCCAGCGCGAGCTCGACCTGCGCGAGTCGAAGCGGGCCGGGAATTCGACTTGCGACATCCAGGCCGACTGGATCGATTACGAGGCGGCCGGCGTATCCGGGGCCGAGGAGATGGATGCGCGGATCCTGGAGGTGCTCAAGGCGGTCGACCTGGAGGAGACCATCTTCGAGTTCGGCCTGAAGAGTGCGGTCACCGCGGGGCAGAATCCCGGCATTGCAGAAAGCGTGCTGCGCGCGAGGGAGGCCATGCGCGAGCGCATGAACCAGCCCGGGATTTCCGAACTCGTCGAACGCTTCGACCTGTCGCGCTTCAACCGGAACGCGACCCTGGCGGAAAACCTGTTGTTCGGCACGCCGGTCGGCAAGACCTTCGACGTCGACAACCTCGCGAAGAACGCGTACGTGCGCAAGGTGCTTGAAGACACCGGGCTGGCAGGCGACCTCCTCAAGGTCGGCCACAAGCTCGCGGAAACCATGCTCGAGTTGTTCAGCGACCTGCCGCCCGGGCACGAGCTGTTCGAGCGGTTCAGTTTCATCCAGCACGACGACCTCCCGCACGTGAAGGACATCCTGGCCCAGGTGGCCGACGTGGGCCTCGACCGGATAGACGAGGCGGACAGGAACACCCTGCTGGCGCTGCCGTTCAAGCTGATCTCCGCCAGGCACCGCCTGGGACTGGTCGACGAGGCGCTCGAGGCCCGGATCCTCGAGGCGCGCCGCCAGTTTGCGCAGAACCTTCCCGCCGGGATGCGCGGAGCGATCGAGTTCTTCGATCCCGGAAAGTTCATCGGCGCGGCCTCCTTGCAGGACAACATCCTGTTCGGCAAGATCGTCACCGGGCAGGCCGAGGGCGGCGCACGCATCGGCCGCCTGCTGCGCCAGATCCTGGAGGAACTGGATCTTCGCCCCCTGGTGGTGAAGATCGGGCTCGGTTTCCAGGTGGGCACGGGCGGGGCGCGCCTGCCGGCGGCGGACCGGCAGAAGATCGCGGTAGGCCGTGCCATACTGAAGCAGCCGGTGGTGCTGGTGCTGGACCAGGCTGCTGCGGTGCTCGACCCCGCTTCGCAAAACCGGCTTCTGGCCAGCGTGCTCGAGTGCCGCAAGGGGCGGGGCGTGTACTGGGTGCTGAACCGCGTGGAACTCGCGGAGCGCTTCGGGCAGGTGCTGGTGATGGACCGGGGCCGTCTGGTGGAGCGCGGGAAGTTCGTCGATCTCAAGAGCGCCGGCGGCGCGCTGAGCAGGCTGGTCGACGCCGGTTGAGCGGGAGCATAGGAGGCATGAAATGAGCCTGGAACAGGAAGTCGAGCTAATCCGTCAGTTTCCGATCTTCAGCAAGATCCAGCCGGCCAAGCAGAAGCTGCTTTGCTTCAGCAGCGAACGGCTGACCTTCGATGCGGGGCAGGTCATGTTCCGGGCAGGCGACGCCGGCGACGCCTGCTACATCGTGATCGAAGGCCGCATCGAGATTTCCGTCGAGACCCCGAAGGGGCCGCTGGTGGTGAATACCCTCGGCCGCAACGAGATCATCGGGGAAATCGCCATATTCGGCGACGTGCCCCGCACTGCGACGGCAACGGCGGTCACGCGCCTCGAGACGCTGCGCATATCCAAGGACCTGTTCCACAGCGTGATCCGGGAAAATCCCGACGCCGCGCTCGAGCTGATCCGCATCCTCGCCTCGCGGCTGGCGAACACCACCGCGCAGTTGTCCAAGTCCCGGGCTGCCGCGTAGGGCGGCGGCGCTACTCCTCGACGATCTCGTAGTCTTCGGTGATCTCGGCGGTCTTGCCGAGCATGATCGATGCCGAGCAGTACTTTTCGTGCGACAGGCGGATCGCCTGCTCGACGAGTTTCGGCTTCAGCGCGCGGCCCCGGACCTGGAAATGCATGTGGATGCGCGTGAAGACCTTGGGGTCCTTTTCCGCGCGCTCGGAAGTGAGCCTGACCTCGCAGGCCGTGACGTCCTGGCCGCTCTTTTTCAGGATCGCCATGACGTCGTAGGCGGTGCATCCGCCTGTTCCAAGCAATACCATCTCCATCGGCCGCGGGGCCAGGTTCCGCCCGCCGCCCTCCGGGGCGCCATCCATCGCAACCACGTGGTTGCTGCCCGTCTCGGCCAGGAAGGTCATTCCTCCCGTCCAGCGCACTACGCATTCCATTCGAGGTTCCTTTGATTGTCGATTTCGTTTGTGCTTCGCAGCAGATGCACTCCAAAACCCCTAGAACGAAGCATTGCACGGAGTGTGAAATAATTCACGGTACCTGTAAATATATATTAAATTCATATAGTTATTAAATATAATCAGAGTTGATGCATGGATTAGTAATTTATTATTGCAACGCACAAATAGTATGGCATACTTCGTCCAAGTTCGATGCTTCAGGCAGCATCTGCAGGTTGTCTCCTCCACCCTCCTCCTTTGGTGGATTCAGCGCAACCCCTCCAAGGGTTGCGCTTTTTTTTGCCCGTTTCCGGGCATGCGCGACCTGGCGCTGATTGACAGGTATGGCCATTCCTACTTACAATCTGCGGCTTTTCTAAACAAGCATCGGGCTATGAAAACCTATACGGCGAAGGCGCAGGAAGTCCAGCACGACTGGTACGTGATCGACGCACAGAGCAAAGTGCTCGGCCGCCTCGCGTCGCAGATCGCTCTGCGCCTGCGCGGCAAGCACAAGCCCGAATACACGCCCCACGTCGACACCGGCGATTTCATCGTGGTGGTGAATGCGGCGGGGCTGCGCGTCACCGGCAACAAGTCGCTCGACAAGAAATACTACCGCCACAGCGGTTACCCCGGCGGGATCTACGAAACCAACTTTGCGAAGATGCAGGCTCAGCACCCGGAGCGCGTCCTCGAGAAGGCGGTAAAAGGCATGCTGCCCAAGGGGCCGCTCGGTTACGCAATGCTCAAGAAGCTGAAGGTGTACGCGGCTGATACCCATCCGCACACCGCGCAGCAGCCCAAGGCTCTGGAGGTCTGAATCAAATGGTCGGTGATTACTACTACGGTACGGGTCGGCGCAAGAGCGCCGTTGCACGCGTGTTCATCAAGCCGGGCAGGGGCCAGATCGTCGTGAACGGCAAGCCCGTAGATGTGTTCTTCGCCCGGGAGACCGGCCGCATGGTCGTGCGCCAGCCGCTCGAGCTCACGAAGAACCAGGCGACGTTCGACATCATGGTCAACGTGTTTGGCGGCGGCGAATCCGGCCAGGCCGGCGCGGTGCGCCACGGCATCACGCGCGCGCTCATCGAGTATGATGCGGCGCTGAAGCCGACCCTTTCGGCCGCGGGCCTGGTCACCCGCGACGCGCGGGAAGTCGAGCGCAAGAAGGTCGGCTTGCACAAGGCCCGGCGGCGCAAGCAGTTTTCCAAGCGCTAATCGCGCAGACAGTTTCAATTTCGCAAAGAGCCGCCCTTGGGCGGCTCTTTTGCTTTCAGGGGAAGACATGATCAAGGCGGGCATCGTAGGCGGGACGGGTTACACGGGCGTCGAACTGCTCAGGCTGCTGTCACGGCACCCGGGCGTCGAGCTCAGGGCGATCACGTCGCGCAAGGAAGCGGGCATGCCCGTCGCGCAGATGTTCCCCAGCCTGCGCAGGCACGTCGACCTGGCCTTCACCACCCCCGAGGCCGCGCGGCTGTCCGAGTGCGACGTGGTGTTCTTCGCCACCCCCAACGGCGTGGCGATGAACGACGCGCGGGCGCTGGTCGCGGCGGGCGTGAGGATCGTCGACATCTCCGCCGACTTCCGCATCAGCGACGTTGCGGAATGGGAGAAGTGGTACAAGGTGAAGCACGCGTGTCCCGAGCTGGTCGCGGAAGCGGTCTACGGCCTGTGCGAGGTCAACCGGGAACAGGTGCGCAAGGCGCGCATAGTCGCGAACCCCGGCTGTTACCCGACCGCGGTCCAGCTCGGCCTGCTACCGCTGGTCGAGGCGGGCGTGGTCGACATCGGGCACCTGATAGCGGATGCGAAATCCGGGGTGAGCGGGGCGGGGCGCAAGACCGAAACCAACCTGCTTTTCTCCGAGGCTTCGGACAACTTCGCCGCCTATGGGGTCGCCGGGCACAGGCATGTGCCCGAAATCCTGCAGCACCTGTCGGCGGCCGCCGGGAAGCGGGTCGGCATCACGTTCGTGCCGCACCTCACGCCGATGATCCGCGGCATGCAGGCAACGCTCTACGCGCGAATCACGCGCGACGCGGATTTCCAGGGGCTGTACGAGAAGCGCTACGCGGGCGAGCCGTTCATCGACGTGCTGCCCCCGGGCAGCCTGCCCGACACGCGTTCGGTGCGTGCCGCGAACATGTGCCGCATGGCCGTGCACCGGCCGTACGGCGGCGACACCCTCGTGGTGCTGTCCGTGATCGACAACCTCGTGAAGGGCGCCTCGGGTCAGGCGGTCCAGAACATGAACATCATGTTCGGGCTGCCCGAAACCCTGGGCCTGGAGATGGTCGCGGTCGTGCCCTGATGGCCGGAGGGTTCAAGAAATTCCGCCAGCGCTTCGGAATCGCCGCTCCGAAGGTGGCGGTGCGCACCCACGTGCCGTGGTACGTGCGCTGGCTCCTTCTCGCGGTGCTGCTCGCTTTTTCGGTGGCCCTGGCCGCCTGGATGTACGACGCCGGCCGCCGGTTTGCCGGCTTCGATCGCAGCGAGGTACAGGACGAGCTGACCGGGATGCGGCGCGAGCTGGACTCCACCCGCGGCGAGCTGGAGAGGCTGCGCGCGATCGCAAACGCGGCGGACTCCAAGCTCTCGATCGAGCGTACCGCCCAGGTACAGCTTGCCCGGCAGATCCGCACGCTGGAGCAGGACAACGCCAGGCTGCGGGAGGATCTCGCGATCTTCGAAAGCATGCTGTCGGCCGACACGCGCAGTGCGCAGGCGCTGACCATCCAGCGGTTCAAGGTCGAGCCCGACGGCCTGCCGGGCGAATACCGGTACCGGATGCTGCTCCTGACCGGAAACAGGCGCGAGCGCGGCGATTTCCAGGGACGCCTGGAACTCCTAGTCGGGGTGCAGCAGGAGGGCAGGAATGCTATGATCGTTTTCCCTGACCGGGCAGCCCCCGATGCGCCGGCGTTCAAGCTGTCGTTCAGGAATTTTTACCGCGTTGAAGGCACATTCCGCGTCGATCCCCAGGCCAAGGTGGGCACCGTGCAGGTGCGGGTCTTTGAAGCCGGGGCCGCGCAGGCCAGGGCAACGCAAAGCGTAACGCTCGGATCCTGAAGGGAGGCACCCCATGTTCGGAAAATCCAGCAAGCCCCAGAATCGCATCGACAGCCTGATCGGCGGCACTACCCGCATCGAGGGCAACGTGTTCTTCAGCGGAGGGCTGCGCGTGGACGGCGTGATCCGCGGCAACGTCTGCGCGCTCCCCGACCAGCCCGGCACGCTCGTGATCAGCGAGCACGCCAGGATCGACGGCGAGGTGCAGGTCGCCCACCTGGTCGTCAACGGCACGATCAACGGGCCGGTCCATGCGGCCGAAACCCTGGAACTGCAGGCGAGCTCCAGGGTCAAAGGGGACGTGCATTACAAAAGCATCGAGATGCAGCAGGGCTCGGTGGTCGAAGGGCGCCTCGTGCACTATGACGGCGTGGGTGAGGTCAAGGCCGTGGAGCTGAAGCTCGCTTCCGGATCCTGAGGCAAGCCCACGTTGACTGCATGGAAATCGGCGCGGGATAATCAAGAATCAGTCTCATGGAGCAGATGATGAACGCAGTTACCGAAATGCCGGAGCCGCTCGTCTTTACCGACAATGCCGCAGGCAAGGTCAAGCAATTGATCGATGAGGAAGGCAACGCCGACCTCAAGCTTCGCGTGTTCGTCACCGGCGGCGGGTGCTCGGGCTTCCAGTACGGGTTCACCTTCGACGAAGTGCAGAACGAAGACGACACCGTGATGGAAAAGAACGGCGTGCAGCTGCTGATCGACCCGATGAGCTACCAATACCTGGTCGGCGCGGAAATCGATTACTCGGAAGGCCTCGAGGGCGCGCAGTTCGTCATCAAGAACCCGAACGCGACCACGACCTGCGGCTGCGGATCCTCGTTTTCGGCCTGAATCCCCGGCACGGCGCGGCAAAGAAAGGGAGCTTCGGCTCCCTTTTTCATTCTGGAGCTTCGGTTCCTTTCTTCATTTCTAGGCCGGGTAGATCGCCCCGAGAATCCGGCGGCCTCCTGCGCCGGTGACTTCGGGCAGGTTTCCCGCCTTGCCTTCGATTGCGCACCGCGCCAGCCACGCAAACGCCGTGGCCTCCACCTGGTCCTCCGCCAGTCCGTGAGCGGCGCTGGCGTCGACGGCCACGGGCGCCAGGCGTTTGCGCAGGCGGCGCATGAGGGCGTCGTTGCGCGCTCCGCCCCCGCACACGATCAGGCGCATGGCCGGGGGGCGGGCCGCCTCAATCGCGCGGCCGATCGTTTCCGCCGTCAGTTCGAGCAGGGTGGCCTGCACCGCCTGCGGATCCCAGGACGGGTCCAGGTGCCTTTCGAACCAGCCGGCATTGAAGCGCTCCCGTCCGCTGCTCTTGGGCGCCGGAAGGGTGAAGAAGGGGTCCTCCAGCAGCCTTGCGAGGAGCGGCGCAATCGGCCGTCCTCCCGATGCCCAGGCCCCGCCCGCGTCGAACGCCTGGCGAAGGTGCCGCTGCGCCCAGAGATCCATGAGGCAGTTGCCCGGGCCTGTGTCGAAGCCGAGGACCGGGCCGGCGCGCGGCAGGAGCGTGACGTTAGCAATGCCGCCTATGTTGACCACCGCGCGGTCTTCCGCGGGATCGCCGAATGCTACGGCGTGGAATGCCGGGACCAGCGGGGCACCCTGCCCTCCCGCGGCCATGTCCCGGCTGCGAAAGTCCGCCACCACGGCGATCCCGGCCAGTTCGGCGAGCAGGGCCGGATTGCCGATCTGGAGCGTGAACCCATGCTCCGGGCGGTGCCGGATGGTCTGGCCGTGGCACCCGACTGCGCGCACTTCGGACGCCGTCAGGCCCGCCCGCATCAGCACCAGGTCGATCGCGTGGGCATACATGCGGGCAAGCAGGCCGCCGATGTTTCCGGCGCGGTCGATCTCGTCGAACCCGGGGACGGTCAGCGCCAGCAGGGACTCGCGCAGGCCGGCGTCGAAGCCCGCGTGCGCATGGGACAGGACGCGGAAGGTGCCGCCTGAGAAATCCGCGAGGACCGCGTCGACCCCGTCGAGGCTGGTGCCCGACATCAGGCCGGCATAGAGGTCCCTGGTCGCCACGGGGGACGGCGCGTTCTACTCGAGCAAGGCCAGGTTGCTGTTTGCGATCAGGTCGAGCTGGGCGGCGAGCGGCGCCGCATACGCCCGGAACGCGGGCATCTCGGGGGCGGGTACCGGCAGGGCCGCGGGCATCGCCACGGCCAGCGGGTTGCGCGCTTCGCCCGCGATGCGGAACTCGTAATGCAGGTGCGGGCCGGTGGCCCACCCGGTCTGCCCGACGAATCCAAGCGCATCGCCCTGCGCCACGCGCGCGCCGCGATGCAGCCCGGGCGCAATCCTGCTGAGGTGCGCGTAGGCCGTGCTGTACTGGCCGGTGTGCCGGATGACGACCATGTTGCCGTAGCCGCCCTGGCGCCCCGCGAATTCGACCACGCCGTCG
This sequence comes from Pseudomonadota bacterium, assembly GCA_018241645.1. Lineage (GTDB taxonomy): Bacteria > Pseudomonadota > Gammaproteobacteria > Burkholderiales > SG8-39 > SZAS-79. Next base: position 32 of record JAFEDL010000099.1, on the reverse strand, counting down.
CCTACGGAGCGCACCCGGGTGCCGCTGGGCGC
>JAFEDL010000098.1 GCA_018241645.1 Pseudomonadota bacterium | reverse complement strand
CGAAGGCCGAAGCGGAAGCCAAGGAGAAAGCTGAGGCAGAAGCCAAGGCGAAAGCCGAGCAGGAGGCCGCTGCGGCGGTCGCGGTTGCTGCGGCAGCGACTTCTCCCGCGCCTGCAGCGCCGGCCACCTCCGCGACCGATTCACTGCTGGCCGACCTCGATTCGTTCTCGATGCGCGATGACGAGGAGCGCGAGCGGCAGGAAGCCGAGGAAAAGGCGCGCAAGGCCGCCGAAGAGAAGGCGCGGCTCGAGGCCGAGGCCAGGGCGAAGCGCGAGGCGGAGGAGAAGAAGCAGCGCGAAGAGGAGGAGCAGCGCCGCAAGGAAGATGAGGCCCGCCTGGCCCGCGAAGAGGAAGAGCGCCAGGCGCGCGAGGCCGAGGAGCGCGGGAAAGCCGAGGAGGCGGAACGCAAGCGCAAGGCCAAGGACAGCATGGCGCGCCACCAGGCCGGTTCGGGCACGCCGCCCAAGCAGAAGAAGTCCGCCGACGACGAGTCTGAGGAAGACATCGACATCTCGGACGATGACCTGGACCTCGACGACGTCAAGGCCGATGAGAAGAAGCTCGCCAAGGTCAGGAAGAAGGACCAGGACAAGGACCAGCATGCGCGGGACAGGATCGATTCGACCGCGCTGAAGGCCAGCAAGGCGGCCGATTCGGTCATTCCGGCCATGCACGAGCCGGTGAAGGTCCGCCGCCCGGTCAAGTGGGGCAAGCCGGTGGCGATCGGCTTGTTCGTGCTGCTGCTCGGCGGCCTCGGGGTCCTGCAGGTGATGCCGCTGTCGAACTCCAGCTACGAGCGCCTGGCCTCCGAGGCGCTGGGCCGGCCGGTGAAGATCGGCGCGGTCCACCTGTCGATCATTACGGGAGTGGAACTCCGGCTGGACGGCCTGTCGGTCGGCGAGGGCGTGCGCGCAACGACCGTGCATGCCGTCCCGCAGCTCGGGACCTTGTTCTCCGACAAGAAGGCGTTCTCGCGGATTTCGATCGAGGGGCTGGTGATCCCGCAGGAAGAACTCGGCGCGGCGCTGCTCGGCGGCATCAAGGGCGACGGGTTGACGATCGGCCGCATCACGGCCGCGAAGGCCAAGCTTGCGGGACCGGCGGCGCTGCCCGACCTCGACCTGGAAATCGAGCTCGGCCCGAACGGCGCGGTGCAATCGGTGGGCCTGAAGAGCGCCGAAAGCAAGCTCGTGGGGCGGATCCTGCCGCAATCCGGGGGCGCGAGCGTAGAGATCAATGCGGGCTCGCTTGCGGTGCCGTTCGTGCCCGGGATGACGCTCTCGGATTTCGGCCTCAAAGGCACGGCGACCGCCCAGGAACTCAGCGTGAGCGCATGGGACGGGAAGATCTTCGACGGGGTGGCCTCGGGCACGGCCCGCATCCGCTGGGGCGCGCGCTGGAGCGTCGAGGGCGAGATGCGCGTGAGGCAGATGAACGTTGGCGTGCTGGCCCCGGCGCTGATGTCGGACGGCAAGGCGGACGCGCAGGGAAGCTACTCCATGAGCGGCGCGGCGCCCGACAAGCTCGGCGCGGAAGCGCGCATGGAAGGGCGGTTCTCGGTCAGCAAGGGGGTGCTGGGCAGTTTCGACCTCGCGCGCGCGCTGCAGCCCACGGCCAGCCAGGCCACCGGGCGGACCCTGTTTTCGGAACTCACCGGCGCAGGCGTCTACAGCAGGGGCGCGGTGCAACTGCGCGAAATGAAGCTCACCGCCGGGCTGCTTACGGCCAGCGGCAGCATGGACATCGACGCCGCGGGACACGTCTCGGGCCGGGTGACTGCGGAACTGGGCCAGCAACGCGGTTCGATCGCGCTTTCGGGCACGGCGAAGGAACCCAAGATCAGCCGGTAGTCCCCGGCCGACCGGGCGGGAGGCAGTCGCCAGCGGGTATAATTCAGCTTTACCGGCCCCAGCCCGCGATGTCCACGATTCTCAAGCTGCGCGGTGCAAGCGCGCTCTCTGATTTCCGCCTCGCCAAGCTTCTCCCGCAACTCAGGGCCGTCCATCCCGGCGTCGAGGGAATCGCCGCAGAGTTCCGCCATTTCGTCGAGACCTCCGCAGCGCTCGATGCCGCCCAGGGCAGGCTCCTCGACCGGCTGCTGGCGTACGGCACGCCGCTGGGAGGCAGCCACGCCAGGGACCAGTACTTCCTCGTGGTGCCGCGCATCGGCACCATCTCCCCCTGGTCGTCCAAGGCCACGGACATCGCGCGCCAGTGCGGCCTGCCGATGGTCCGCCGCATCGAGCGTGGCACGGCGTATTACCTGAAGATTTCCGGAAAACTCGGCGGGCCGCAAAGGCAGGCGCTTGCGGCGCTGCTCCATGACCGCATGACCGAATCGGTGCTCGACGCAGAGGATGCCGCCGACGCGCTGTTCTCGCACGTGCCGCCGCGCCCGCTGGGCACCATCGCGCTCGGCGCCGACCCGCGCGCGGCCCTGGCCGGCGCAAACGCGCGGCTGGGACTCGCGCTGTCGGAGGACGAGATCGACTACCTCGCCCGTGCCTACGCAGCGCTCGGCCGCGATCCCACCGATGCCGAACTCACGATGTTCGCGCAGGCCAACTCCGAGCACTGCCGGCACAAGATCTTCAACGCCGACTGGATCGTGGACGGGGAGAAGCAGGAAGCGTCGCTGTTCGGCATGATCAAGCACACCCATGCGTCGAACCCGCAGGGGACGGTCCTCGCCTACACCGACAACGCGGCGATCATGGAAGGCCGCGTCGCGCAGCGCTTCTACCCGGGCGCAGGCCACGCATACGCCCCCCATGCGGAGCTCACGCACACGGTGATGAAGTGCGAGACGCACAACCACCCCACTGCGATATCGCCGTTTCCCGGGGCCGCCACCGGGGCGGGCGGCGAGATCCGCGACGAAGGGGCCACCGGCCGCGGCGCGAAGCCCAAGGCGGGGCTGGCCGGCTTCTCGGTGTCGAACCTGCGCATCCCCGGCGCCGTGCAGCCGTGGGAGCAAGCCGACTACGGCCGGCCGAACCGCATCGTTTCGGCGCTCGACATCATGATCGAGGGGCCGATCGGCGCGGCGGCCTTCAACAACGAATTCGGCCGGCCGAACCTGGCCGGGTATTTCCGCGCATTCGAGCAGGAAGTGGGCGGCGTGCAGCGGGGTTACCACAAGCCCATCATGCTGGCGGGCGGCATCGGCAACATCGCGGATGCCCAGTCGGCGAAGGCGGGGCTGCCCGAGGGCACGCTGCTGATCCAGCTCGGGGGGCCCGGCATGCTGATCGGCATGGGCGGCGGCGCGGCCTCCAGCATGGGGTCGGGCGCGAACACCGAAGACCTCGACTTCGATTCCGTGCAGCGCGGCAATGCCGAGATCCAGCGCCGCGCGCAGGAAGTGATCGACCGGTGCTGGCAGCTCGGCGCGGACAACCCGGTGCTGTCCATCCACGACGTGGGGGCGGGCGGGCTGTCGAACGCCATGCCCGAGCTTGCGCACGGCGCGGGCCGCGGCGCGTGCTTCGACCTGCGCGCGATCCCCTCCGAGGACAGCGGCATGTCGCCGCGCGAGATCTGGTGCAACGAAGCGCAGGAGCGCTACGTGCTCGGCATCGCGCCGCACAGCCTCGAGCGCTTCCGCGAGCTGTGCGAGCGGGAGCGCTGCCCGTTCGCCGTGCTCGGCACGGCAACGGCCGAAGGGCAGCTGGTGGTGGCCGACCCGCAGCTCGGCGGCACTCCGGTCGACCTGGCGATGGAGACGCTGCTGGGCAAGCCGCCCAGGATGCTGCGCGACGTGAAGCGCCTTCCCCGCGAGCTCAAGCCCTTCGCGACCGGCGGCATCGACCTGAAGGAGGCCGCCTACCGCGTCCTGCGCCATCCTTCGGTGGCCGACAAGACCTTCCTTATCTCCATCGGCGACCGCACCGTGGGCGGGCTGTGCTCGCGCGACCCGTTCGTGGGCCCGTGGCAGGTGCCGGTGGCCGACTGCGCGGTGACGCTGCTCGATTTCGAGGGCTACGCGGGCGAGGCGTTCTCGATCGGCGAGCGCACGCCGCTGGCGCTCATCGACGGGCCGGTGTCCGGGCGCATGGCGGTGGGCGAGGCGCTGACCAACCTCGCGGCCGCGCGCGTCGACTCGCTCGACCGGGTGAAGCTTTCCGCCAACTGGATGGCGGCCGCCGGATATCCCGGCGAGGATGCCGCGCTGTTCGACACGGTCAGGGCGGTGGCGATCGACCTGTGCCCCGCGCTCGGCGTGGCGATTCCCGTGGGCAAGGATTCGCTGTCGATGCGCACGGCATGGAGCGAGCAGGGCGCGCAGAAGGAAGTCGTCTCGCCGCTGTCGCTGGTCGTGACCGCATTCGCGCCGGTGAGCGATGCGCGAGGCACGCTGACCCCGCGGCTGCGCACGGACGCCGGCGATACCGAATTGCTGCTGCTCGACCTCGGCGGCGGCAGGAACCGCCTGGGCGGCAGCATCCTCGCGCAGGTCCACAACGAGTTCGGCACGGAAGCCCCGGACCTCGACGAGCCCGCGCGCCTCGCCGGGTTCTTCCGCTCGGTGCAGAAGCTGTCGCGCGAAGGGATCGCGCTGGCCTACCACGACCGCTCCGACGGGGGGCTCTTCGCCACGCTGTGCGAGATGGCGTTCGCCGGGCACTGCGGCCTCACCGTCAGCCTCGATGCGCTTGCATTCGATGCGTGGACCGAGGACGTCGACGGCTTCAGGCGCAACGGCGAGGACCAGCTCGCGGGCCGCGTGCGGGACCGCGCGCTGGCCGCCCTGTTCGCAGAGGAACTGGGCGCGGTGCTGCAGATCCGCGCCGCCGACCGGCAGAAGGCGATGGATATCCTGCGGGCCGAAGGCGTGCACGCGTACGCGAGCCTGATCGGCTTCCTCAACGACAAGGACGAGATCCGCTTTACGCGCAACGCGAAGCACGTGTTCGCGGAAAAGCGCGTCGACCTGCAGCGCGCCTGGTCTGAGACCACCTGGCGCATGCAGGCACTGCGCGACAACCCGCAGTGCGCGCAGGAAGAGTACGACCGCGTCCTCGACGCCGCCGATCCCGGCCTCTCGGTTGCCGTCACATTCGACCCGGCGGAAGACATCGCCGCGCCGTATGTCGCCCGCGGCGCGCGCCCGAAGGTGGCCATCCTGCGCGAGCAGGGCGTGAACGGGCAGGTGGAGATGGCCGCGGCCTTCCACCGGGCCGGATTCGAGGCCGCCGACGTGCACATGAGCGACATCATCTCCGGCCGCGCCAGCCTCGCCGGATTCGCGGGCTTTGCCGCCTGCGGCGGATTCTCGTACGGGGACGTGCTCGGCGGCGGGCAGGGCTGGGCCAAGTCCATCCTGTTCAACCCGCGCGCGCGCGACGAGTTCGAGGCGTTCTTCCAGCGCGGCGACACTTTTGCGCTCGGGGTGTGCAACGGCTGCCAGATGATGAGCGCGCTGAAAGAATTGATTCCCGGCGCGGCGCAGTGGCCCGCGTTCCTGCGCAACCGCTCCGAGCAGTTCGAGGCGCGCTTCGTCGAGGTCGAGGTGACCCGGAGCCCGTCGCTCTTCTTCGAGGGCATGGCGGGCAGCCGCATGCCGATCGCGCTTGCGCACGGCGAAGGGCGCGCGGTGTTCGACGCGCCGGAGCACATGAAGAACGCGCTGGTGGCGATGCGCTTCGTCGACCACCACGGCAGGGTGGCCGAAACCTACCCGCAGAATCCCAACGGCTCGCCGCAGGGCATCACCGGCCTCACCACCGCCGACGGCCGCTTCACCGTGGTGATGCCCCACCCGGAGCGCGTGTTCCGCTCGGTGCAGATGTCGTGGTCCCCGGACCGCGCGGGTGAGGACTCCCCGTGGATGCGCATGTTCCGCAATTGCCGCCGCAAGGTCGGCTGAGTAACACCCACCCCAAAGGAGACCCCGCAATGACCGCGATCGTCCGCCATGAATCCAAAGGCATCCTCAGCAGCGCCGTCGAATACGGCGACACCGTGTACCTCGCCGGCATTACCGCCGACGACCAGAAGCAGGATGCCAAAGGCCAGGCCGCGCAGATCCTTGCGACCATCGACCGCCTGCTGAAGGCCTGCGGCTCGGACAAGTCGAAAGTGCTGACCGCGACCATCTGGGTCAGCGACATCCGCAACCGCCCGCTGATGAACGAAGCCTGGAACGCCTGGACCGAGGGCAAGAACCTGCCGGCGCGCGCCTGCATCGAATCCAAGATGGCCGACCCGAATTGCCTGGTGGAAATCCAGGTCGTCGCGGCCAAGTAGCCTCCCGTGAAGGGCCTGCTGGCCAGCCTCGTCATATCGACGATCGCCTATTTCGTGGCCAGCCACTACATCGGGCGCTACATGGACAGCATCGACATCCCGAAGGGGATGGTGCGCGGCATTTCGGTCTTCGTGCTCGCTGCAGCGGTCTCCTACGGGGTCGCCTTCGTGGTGGACCTGGCCTTGTCCTGAGCGATGGCGGCGCCTAAAACGATCCTCGTCGTCGAGGACGATCCCACGATGCGCCAGCTGCTGCTCCTGCACCTGACGAACGCGGGCTACGCCGTGCGCGCCGCCGCGAACGGCATCGAGGCCGGCCACGCGATCCTCGGCACCCCGCCCGACCTCGTGATCACGGACGTCAACATGCCGCACATGACCGGGTTCGAGCTGGTGGCCGCCCTGCGCGAGGACCCGTCGCTGAAGGACCTCCCGGTGATCTTCCTCACCATCGAGGGCGATGCGTTCGAGCGCGGCGCGTACCTGGGGGCCGTGGAGTACCTGACCAAGCCGATCCGCGTCGAGGCGCTGCTGCAGAAGGTCGCCCGGCACCTGCCCCCGGGAGCGCCATGAAGCTCGGGCCGGCCGACCTCGGCAAGGTGTCCGCGGACACGCTGCAGCACTACGAGCAGCGTGCCGCCGCGTTCCGCGAAGGCACGCTCGGCCACGACGTCAGCCAGAACATCGCCACGCTGCTGCGCCACATCGAGGCGAAGCCGCCCTTCGCGATACTCGATTTCGGCTGCGGCCCGGGGCGCGACCTGGCCGCCTTCACCCGGATGGGGCATGTGGCCGTCGGCCTGGACGGTTCCGCGACCTTTGCCGCCATGGCCCGGGAGCACAGCGGGTGCGAGGTCTGGCGGCAGGATTTCCTGCAGCTCGACCTGCCGGCGGGACGGTTCGACGGCGTGTACGCGAACGCGTCCCTCTTCCACGTGCCGACCCAGGAGCTGCCGCGCGTGCTGGGCGCGCTCCATGCGACGCTGAAGCCGGGCGGGGTGCTGTTCAGTTCCAATCCGCGCGGCGCGAACGAGGAAGGCTGGAACAAGGGCCGGTATGGCGCGTACCACGACCTCGGCGCCTGGCGGCGCCACATGATCGCGGCGGGCTTCGCCGAACTCGAGCACTACTACCGGCCCGCCGGGCTGCCGCTGGAACAGCAGCCGTGGCTTGCCAGCGCGTGGCGCCGATAGGATCTTTCCATAACAAAGGGGACACGATGCTGCACGAACTGCGGATCTACAAATGCATGCCCGGCCGCCTGCCGGACCTCCACAAGCGTTTCGAGACGGTCACGCTCAAGCTGTGGGAGAAGCACGGATTCCGGCCGGTGGGCTTCTGGACCGTGCGCATCGGCCCGAGCAACCAGGACCTCTACTACCTGCTGGAGTGGAAGGACCTCGCCGAGCGCGAGCGCCTGTGGGATGCGTTCGGCACCGACCCCGAGTGGCTCAAGGCGCGCGCCGAGTCGGAGAAGAACGGGCCGATCGTCGCGAACATCGAGAACATGATGCTTGCGCCCACGGCCTACTCGAAGCTGAGGTAGGCCGGGTGGCGGGGCCTCAGGCGCCCTGGCCCTTGTTCGGGTTGATCAGGTATTTCTCGCCGGTGGAGCGCTTGTTGTAGGCCGCGATCTCCTTCAGCGTCAGCGCTTCGGCCAGCGATATCTCCTTGGTGTAGTGGCTGGCAAAGGTGGTCTTCAGCTCGGCGGCCACCCGCGCGCGCAGCTTCTGCTGGCCGTCGCGCCCGATCTTCTGCAGGAACGGCGTCAGGTACCAGGCGCCCACGCCCCAGGCCATGCCGTAGCCGCGCGTGAGCGTGCTCGGGCCGGTGTCGAGGTTTCCGTAGATATAGACCTGCTTGTGGACGGCGGACCCGTAGCGGCTGTACTCCTTGGCCGTGCGGTTGGCCGCGGTTTCCATGCAGCCGAGGATCTGCCCGGCCAGCGGGCCGCCGCCGACGGCGTCGAAGGCGAGCGTGGCGCCGGTGGCTACCAGCGCTTCCGTGAGGTCCTCCAGGAAGGTGGGCGCGCTCGTGTCGCACACGTAAGTCGCGCCCTGTCCGCGCAGCAGGTCGGCCTGGGCCCGGGAACGCACGACGTTGACGAGGCCGACCCGGTCCGCGATGCAGATCCGGTTGAGCATCTGGCCGAGGTTCGAGGCCGCCGCGGTGTGCACCAGCGCCTTGTGGCCTTCCATGCGCATGGTCTCGACCATGCCCTGGGAGGTGAGCGGGTTGACGAAGCACGAGGCGCCTTCCGCGGCCGTCGTGCCGGCGGGCAGCGCCAGGCAGACCTTGGCCTTCATGCTGCGGTACTGCGTGTACATCGCGCCGCCCAGGACGGCCACCGTCTTCCCGAGCAGCGCCTGCGCTTCGGCCGACTCGCCGGCAGCCACCACCACGCCGGCGCCCTCGTTGCCCACCGGCATGGGCTGGTCCACGCGGCCGGCCATGCCCGGCATGCGCTCCGGCGGGATGGCCGCGGTGATCACGGGCATCTCGGGGGTGCCCGATTGCCGCGCGGTGCCCATGTCGGCCGCGCCGAACAGGAGGCCCTGGTCCGAGGGGTTCAGCGGCGTGCCTTCGATGCGCACGATCACCTCGTCCGCCTTCGGGGCGGGAACGGGGACGCGCTCGAGCGACACCCTGAGCCCGCCGGCTTGCGTGACGAGCGACTGCAGCTGGAGGTTCGTGCTGGTATCCATCCGGGTGTCCTTTCTGGGGGGGCTGAATTGACTGAATTGTATTTCAAAGATCGGCTCCAGGAGCCGTTCCCGGGGGAGTTTGTGTACCGGTACCGGTACATCCCCGGGTGCAGCGGGCAACAAAAAAGGCGCCCGGGGGCGCCTTTTCCGCCAGCCTTGCGGCCGATCCCGCGATCAGTCCTTCTCGCCCGTGAGCGCCATCAGCAGCTGCAGCAGGTTCACGAAGATGTTGAACAGGCTCATGTAGACGCCGGTCGTGGCCATCACGTAGTTGGTCTCGCCGCCATTCACGATGCGCGAGATGTCGTGCAGCAGGAACAGCGAGAACACCAGCACGGCCGCCGCGGAGATCGCCAGCGACAGGGCCGGGATCTGGAAGAACATGTTGGCCAGCATCGCCACCAGCAGCACGATCATGCCGACCATCAGGAACTTGCCCATGAAGCTGAAATCGCGCTTCGAGGTCGTCGCGATCGTCGCCATGACGGCCATCACCAGGCCCGTGCCGCCGGCCGCGTAGCCGACCAGCGCGGGGCCGTTCTTGAGCGCCAGCGCCACGGTGAGGATCGGGCCCAGCCACCAGCCCATGAGGCCGGTGAGCAGCAGCAGCAGCGCCACGCCGAGGCCGGAGTTGCGGTTGGCCGCGATCGCGAACTGCAGGCCGACTGCCGCGGCGAGCATGACCAGCGAGATCATGATCGGGTGCTGCATCACGATGCCGACAGTGCTCATCCCGACGACCGCCCCGATCACGGTGGGCACCATCGTGAGCGCGAGCAGCAGGTAGGTGTTGCGCAGGACCTTGTGCGCGTCGGAGGCTGCGGGCTGCGCGGCGTCCCAGACGGGCGCGCCACGGCCAAAGCCGCTGTCGTTGTTCGGGACCGGTTTCAGTTCGGGTTGCATGTTTTCCCTCCTGTGGGAAATTCGCCTGTAGCCGGCGCACTATGCGCCGCCTCACTAAGACTACCAAATCGGGGTTAAGTTTCAAACCCGAATCGCCTGCCGGATCATCGCATTGCGTTTCCTAATGGATCTGACCGGCGCAGGTAAAATGGGGGCCATGGCCTCGGATACAAGGGAAGGGTGGCAGAGTGGTCGATTGCACCGGTCTTGAAAACCGGCAAGGCGCAAGCCTTCGTGGGTTCGAATCCCACCCCTTCCGCCAATCGACGCGGCTTGCGGTGGCTGCCATCGCGCTGATTGCCGCGGCGCCCGCGCAGGCCGCATGGCTGAAGATGGGCGAGGTGGCCGACGCCTTCCTCTACATCGACCCGGCGACCATCCGGACCGAGGGCGGGTACGCCAAGGTCCAGACGCTGGACGACCTCAAGGTGGCGGGGCCCGGGGGCGAAATTTCGCTCGGCTTCCTGCGCGAGTTCGACTGCAAGGCGAGGCGCGTGCGCGTGATCGACGCCGCGGCGTATTCCGGGCCGATGGCCTCCGGCCGGATCCTCGGCAGCGAAAGCGGGGGGCGCTGGAATGACGTGGTCCCGGGCACGACCGGCGAGGACATCCTCAAGTTCGTCTGCGACCGGTAGGGCGTACCCGGGGGTCACGCCGCCTGGAGCGCGGCGACGTCCTTCGAGTAGAAGCGGGTTCCCGCCCAGAACACGAGGGCGGCCGCAAGCGAGGTTCCCGACACGAACCAGAGCGCGTCCAGGAGGCCGTAGGCGTCCGACAGCGCACCGGCCAGCACCGGGCCCACGGCCTGGCCGAGCAGGTTCTGGGCGAACGTCAGCGCCGAAAGCGATGCCGCACGCGAGCCCGGAGGCACGACGTCTACCAGCACCGACATTCCGGGCCCGAGCACGCCGGCAATGACGAAGCTTGCGCCCGCGAGCGCCGCGAGGGCGGTCGCAGTCGAGGTCTCCACGCCCACCACCACCTGCACCAGCCCGAAGCTTGCCGCGGAGAGGACGGCCGGGACCAGCAGGCGGTTGGACCCTTTGTCCTTCGACAGGCGGTCGGCGACCATGCCCCAGAACACCATCCCGATCACCCCGGCGAGGAACACCGCAGCAGTCGCAAGGGCGGCCTTCGGGACCGAGAACCCGTGATAGCGCCCGAGGAAGCTGGGCACCCAGGCCATCAGCGCCGAACTGAGCATGAGTTGCAGCGAACATCCCAGGTAGACCGCGAGGGAAGACCGGTTGAGCAGGGGCTTGAGCAGCGACGCGCGGCGCGGCGCCGGGCCGGCCTGCGTGCCGATGTCGCGCACCGTCATCCAGTACGCGCCGGCAAGGACGAATCCCGGCGCCCCACAGATCACGAATGCCGCCTGCCAGCCCCACTTCGCCGCCAGCGTTCCGCCCAATGCGACGCCGAACAATCCGCCCAGCGCGGCGAAGGCGGTGACCGCGCCGAGCACGCCGCCGTGCAGGCGGCGCGGGAAGTAGGCCGCGAGCAGGGCGCCCGCCGCGGCGATCAGCCCGGCTTCGGACAGCCCGAGGAACACGCGGGCCGCGACCAGCTGCCCGAAACCGCCGCACAGCGCGCTCGCGAGCGTCGCCGAGCTCCAGCACACCGCCATGAGCGCGATCGCGTTGACGCGGTTGCTGCGGTCGACGAGGAGTCCCGCGGGGAGCGCGCCGAGCGCAATGGCGAGGAACGAGGCCGAGACGAGCGTGCCGAGCTGCGTGTCGGAGAGGGCCCACTCGGCCTTCAGCAGCGGAAACAGCGACACGACGAGCTGGCGGTCGAGGAACCCGAAGACGATCAGCACCCCGGTCATCGAGAAGGCGAACCACGCGCGGGGCTGGACCAAGAGGGAGTTCATCGTGCCGGGCTCATGGATCGTGGTCGCATATCCGCGTGGGGAGCACGCATCATGCCAGCGCAACGCGGCGCCGGAACGGAATTACTTGGCAAGCTTCTCGGTCAAGGGGGTCACCGGCCGGATTACGGACGCCTTCGGCACGTCGACCTCGTTGCCGGACACGGCGTTGCCCGGCGCAGCGGCCGGCGGGGCCTTCGCGGCGGCCGTCGCCGGCCGGATCGCAGGGAGGGTGGTGACGCGATCGGCCACCTCGCCGACCGTTTTCAGGCCGAGCTTTTCGCAGGGCGTGTTGCTGTAGGTGACCGACCGGCCGTCCATGCACTTGAACACGGTTTGCGCCGCCGCGGCGCCCGGGACGAGGAGCACGAGGATTACTGCCAGGCAGCGGCGCGCGTTCATGAGTGTTCCCCCGGGGGACCGTCGATCCTGCATGGGCGCAATTTACGCCCGCCCGCGGGGCAGCGCAAAGCGGCCGCTGCCCGCCTGGCGCTTATCATGGCGGTATGAACACACTGATCCCCCTGGCCGAACAGGCCGCCCTCCTGTTGAAAGAGCGCAAGGAAACCATGGCGGTGGCCGAATCCTCCACCGGCGGCCTGATCTCGGCTGCGCTGCTCGCCGTGCCCGGCGCCTCGGCCTATTTCCTCGGCGGCGCCGTGGTCTACACGCGCAAGGCCCGCGAAGTCCTGATGCAGATCCCCAACGAGGCGGTCAAGGGCATGCGCTCCGCCTCCGAACCCTATGCGCTGCTGCTAGCGCGCACCGTGCGGGAGCGCTACGCGGCGAACTGGGGATTGTCCGAGACCGGCGCCACCGGGCCCACGGGCAACCGCTACGGCGACGCAGCCGGGCATTCGTGCCTCGCCATAGCCGGGGGCGGAGAGCGCGTTGTGACCCTCGAGACCGGGCAGGCCGATCGCGCGGCCAACATGCGGCTGTTTTCCGCCGAGGCCCTGCGGCTGCTGGTCGAGCTGTTGTCCCGATGAGCGCTGCGGCGCTTGCAGTGCTGCGCGAGACGTTCGGGCATCCGGCGTTTCGCGGCCCGCAGGAGGAGATCGTCGATCACCTCGTCGCGGGCGGGGACGCGCTGGTGCTGATGCCCACCGGCGGCGGCAAGTCCCTGTGCTACCAGGTGCCCTCGCTGATGCGCGCAGGCACCGGCGTGATCGTGTCCCCGCTGATCGCGCTGATGCAGGACCAGGTGGCGGCGATGCGGCTCGCCGGGGTGCGCGCCGCATTCCTCAATTCGTCGCAGGACGCGGAAACCGCGCGCGGCGTGGAGAAGGCGCTGCGCGCGGGCGAACTCGACCTGCTCTACGTGGCGCCCGAGCGCCTCACCACGCCGCGCTGCCTCGACCTGCTCGCGGCGTGCCCGATTGCGCTGTTCGCGATCGACGAGGCGCATTGCGTCTCGCAGTGGGGGCACGACTTCCGCCCCGAGTACCTGCAGCTGTCGGTGCTGCACGAGCGCTTCCCGCAGGTGCCGCGCATCGCGCTCACCGCGACGGCCGACCCGCAGACGCGCGCCGAGATCGCCGCGCGGCTCGCGCTCGGCGATGCAAGGGTGTTCATCTCGAGCTTCGACCGGCCGAACATCCGCTACACCATCGTCGACAAGGCCGATCCCCGGGCGCAACTGCTCGCCTTCATCCGCGAGGAGCACAAGGGCGAGGCCGGCATCGTCTACTGCCTGTCGCGCAAGAAGGTCGACGAGACGGCCGCCTGGCTGGTGTCGCACGGGGTCAATGCGCTGCCGTATCACGCGGGCATGGAGTCTGCGACGCGCACCGGGCACCAGGCCCGGTTCCAGCGCGAGGAGGGCATCGTCATGGTGGCGACGATCGCATTCGGCATGGGCATAGACAAGCCCGACGTGCGGTTCGTGGCGCACCTCGACCTGCCCAAGAGCATTGAGGGCTATTACCAGGAGACCGGGCGCGCGGGGCGCGACGGCCTGCCGGCGGACGCGTGGATGACCTACGGCTTGGCGGACCTGGTGCAGCAGCGCCGGCTGATCGAGATGTCAGAGGCGAGCGAGGAGTTCAAGCGCGTGTCCGGCGCGAAGCTCGATGCGCTGCTGGGCCTGTGCGAAACGGCCGGCTGCCGGCGCGTGCGCCTGCTGGGTTACTTTGGCGAGGACAGCCTGCCGTGCGGCAACTGCGACACGTGCCTGGAGCCGCCGGAAACCTGGGACGCAACCGAGGCCGCGAAGAAGGCGCTTTCCGCGATCTATCGCACCGGGCAACGTTTCGGCGCGGTGCATGTGGTCGACGTGCTGCGCGGCAAGGGGGGCGAGCGCGTCAGCCGCTGGGACCACGACAAGCTCAGCGTGTTCGGCATCGGCGCGGACCTCGACGAGGCCGCGTGGCGTAGCGTGATCCGCCAGTTGGTGGCGCTGGGGTTTGCCGCCGTGGACCACGAGGCGCACGGGGCGCTGAAGCTTGCGGGCGCGAGCCGCGCGGTGCTGAAGGGGGAGCTGTCGGTGGAGATGCGCCGCGTGGTGGCGCGCCGCAAGGTGGCGCCTGCCGCGCGGGCGAGCGCCGCAGCGGCACTGAGCGGGGAGGAAGCCGCACTGTTCGAGCGGCTCAAGGCATGGCGGGGTGCCGAGGCGCGCAGCCAGTCGGTGCCGGCCTACGTGGTCCTGCACGACAGCACCCTCGCCGAGATCGCGCGCAGTCGTCCGCGCAGCCTCGATGCGCTGGGCGGGATCGGCGGGATCGGCGCGAAGAAGCTGGAGCGCTATGGGCCGGCGCTGATCGGGCTCGTCGCGTCCGAATAGTCCAAAGCCCATGAAAACATTGCGTAAAACGGTATTTTTGCGCTAGAATTTCGGGCTTTTCCCGCCCCACCCAGTCCCACACTTAGCGGATTTCTTGCATGGCCCTGATCGTCCAGAAATACGGCGGCACCTCCGTCGGCTCAGTCGAGCGCATCAAGAACGTCGCCAGGCGCGTTGCCAAGTGGCGCGACGCCGGGCATGACGTCGTGGTGGTGGTCTCCGCCATGAGCGGCGAGACCAACCGCCTCATCGGCATGGCGAAGGAAATCCAGGCCATTCCCGATCCGCGCGAGCTCGACCAGGTGGCCGCCACCGGCGAGCAGGTGACCATCGGCCTGATGGCGATGGCACTGCAGGCCATCGGCAAGAAAGCCCGCAGCTACACGGGCGGCCAGGTGCGCATCCTGACGGACGACGCCTACACCAAGGCGCGGATCATCTCGATCGACGAGGACCGCATCCGCAAGGACCTCAAGGACGGCAACGTCGTCGTTGTCGCGGGGTTCCAGGGCGTGGACGAGTCCGGCACGATCACCACGCTGGGCCGCGGCGGCTCGGACACCACCGGCGTCGCGCTGGCCGCCGCGCTTAAGGCCGACGAGTGCCAGATCTACACCGACGTGGACGGTGTCTACACGACCGACCCGCGCATCGTGCCCGAGGCGCGGCGCCTGAAGACCGTCACCTTCGAGGAGATGCTCGAGATGGCGAGCCTCGGCTCCAAGGTGCTGCAGATCCGCTCGGTGGAGTTCGCCGGCAAGTACAAGGTGCGCCTGCGCGTGCTCTCCAGCCTGACCGATCCGATGATCCCGGTCGAGGAGGAGTTCAACTCCGGCACGCTGATCACATTCGAGGAAGACCCGACCATGGCAATGGAACAAGCAGTCATCTCCGGCGTGGCGTTTGCGCGCGACGAGGCCAAGATCACCGTTCACGACGTCCCCGACCGCCCAGGCATCGCCTACGCGATCCTTGGCCCGATCGCGGACGCCAAGATCGACGTCGACGTGATCGTGCAGAACGTCGGGCACGACGGCATGACCGACCTGTCTTTCACCGTCGGCCGCACCGACTACGCCAAGGCGATGAAGATCCTGAAGGACCAGGTCCAGCCGCACATCAAGTGCCGCGCCGTGACCGGCGACGACCGGATCGCCAAGGTCTCGCTGGTGGGCCTGGGCATGCGCTCGCACGTGGGGATTGCATCGCAGATGTTCCGCACGCTGGCCGAGGAGGGCATCAACATCCAGATGATCACGACATCTGAAATCAAGATCTCGGTCGTGCTGGACGAGAAGTACATGGAGCTCGCGGTGCGGGTCCTGCACAAGGCTTTCGGGCTGGAGCAGGGCTGACCGGTGTTCCGGGACGGGCCGCTCCGCTACCGGGCCCCTGAGGAAATCCGATACGGGACCGGCAAGTGCGCGCTCGGCGCGATACTCGTTGCACTGAGCGGCAAAGGTATCGTCACCATCATGATCCGGGACAAGGTCGCGGAACTTGTTCGCGACTTGCAGTCCCGGTTCCCAAAGGCGGAGCTGGTCCGCGACGAAAAGGGATGCAGGGCGACGGTGGCCACGGCGATCAAATATGTCGCGGCGCCGATCGGGCCGTTCGGATTGCGCCTGGACCTGAGGGGCACGCCCTTCCAGCTGCAGGTCCTGCGCGAAGTACTGAAGATCCCGTTCGGGCAGACTTCAGACTATTCCGCCATTGCCGAGGCGATCGGCGCGCCGAAGGCGGTCCGTGCCGTGGGGAGCACCTGCACGCACAATTGGTGGGCTTTTGCGGTGCCCTGCCACCGTGTCCTGCACAAGGGCGGCGGCCGGCGGGATACGCCGCAGTACCGGTTTGCGGACTACGAGGCGAAGCTCGCCGCGAAACGAAAAGCGAAGTAGCCCCTCCGGGACCCGTAGTAGAATCCGGCCTTCAGGAGAGTTGCCCGAGTGGCTGAAGGGGGCGCCCTGCTAAGGCGTTATACGGGGTCAACCCGTATCGAGGGTTCGAATCCCTCACTCTCCGCCA
>JAFEDL010000097.1:10858-12739 GCA_018241645.1 Pseudomonadota bacterium | reverse complement strand
CCCGAGCAGTTGTGGGAAACCACGATGAATCCCGATTCGCGGCGCCTCGTGCGGATGCAGCTGGACCGCGCGGGGATCGACAAGGTGCGCGGGACGTTCGAGCTGCTGATGGATTCAGGCGAGGCGGAAGGACGGCGGAACTGGATGCGGGAGCATTGGAAGACGGTTGAGGCCGACGTCTAGGCTTCGATTTGGGACGGTGTAGGTTTTGAAGTTATGAATCTCACGATTTTGAGAAAGTAAGGCCAGCCCGCGCGGGCTGGCCAGGACTTTCTCAAAATCGTGAGAGATGGGAAAACATTACAGGCACCACAGGCGGCATCGAGAAGATCTGAGAAACCTGAGGACACTCCAAATGGCGCGCAGACCGAAGAAAGCCCTCTGGGAACGCGGTTACAAGTCCCACTGCCTGTGGCGCGGCAAGGAAAAGCTCGCCAAGGTCCGGCTCGACCCGGACGCGAACCTGAAATACATCTGGGAGGCGGCGGGGCGCACCGGCGAATCCGGCACGCTCTCGGCGGCCAAGTCCGCCGCGGAATACGCGCTCCTCCTGGCCGACCGGCAATTGTCGCTCTTCGAGTTCGAGGAGCCGCAGCAAACTACAGGAAATACGGCAATACCCTAGACCATGGACGACACGAACACCCCCGACCTTTTCTCGACCGACGCAGGCGACGATTCCGCGCCGATCGAGCAGCACGCCTCGCAGGCCTACCTCGGCTACGCGGTTTCCACCGTCAAGGCGCGCGCGCTCCCCGAGATCGCCGACGGCCTGAAGCCGGTGCAGCGCCGCATCCTCTACGCAATGGGCGACACCGGCGCGGACGGTTTCGCCAAGTGCGCGCGGTTCGTCGGCGAGGTGCTGGGCAAGTACCACCCGCACGGCGACTCCTCGACGTATGAAGCGATGGTGCACATGGCGCAGCCGTTCTCGATGCGCTACCCGCTCATCGACGGGCAGGGCAACTTCGGCTCGCGCGACGGCGACTCGGCCGCCGCCTACCGCTACACGGAGGCGAAGCTCTCCCGCTACGCCGAGCTGATGCTCGCCGAGATCGGCGAGGGCACGGTCGACTTCATCAAGAACTACGACGGCAAGTTCGACGAGCCGCAGCTGCTGCCCGCGCGCATGCCGTTCGGCCTGCTCAACGGTTCGTTCGGCATTCCGGTGGGCTTTTCGACGCGCATCCCGCCGCACAACCTGAAGGAGGTGGCGCTGGCCGCCGCGCTCGTGATCCGCGACCCCAAGGCGACGGTGGACGACGTGCTGGCGCTGCTGCCCGGCCCGGACTTCCCCGGCGGCGGGCAGATCATCTCCAACGCCGCCGAGATCCGCCAGGCCTACGACACCGGGCGCGGCTCGATCGCGATGCGCGCGCGCTGGCACGTGGAGCCGCTCGCGCGCGGCCAGTGGCGCATCGTCGTGGACGAGCTGCCGCACGGCGTGTCGTGCCGCCAGGTGCTGGAGGAGATCGAGGCGCTGGTGAACCCCAAGCCCGCGGCCGGCAAGAAGGAGGTGTCGCAGGAGCAGAAGCGCCTCAAGCAGTTCATCCTCGACATCGTCGAGACGGTCAGGGACGAGTCCGACCGCAAGAGCCGCATGCGGATCATCATCGAGCCGCGGTCTTCCCGCCAGGACGCCGATGAGATGATGAAGGCGCTGCTGGTGCACACCAGCCTCGAGATGCGCTACCCGCTGAACCTCACCTGGCTGGGGTTCCGCGACGGCCTGCCCGACACCAAGGGCATCGTCGGCGTGCTGTCGGAGTGGGGCGAGTTCCGCATCGCGACGGTCCGCCGCCGCACCCAGTTCCGGCTGGAGAAGTGCGAGGGGCGGCTGCACATCGTCGAGGGCCGCATCATGGCCTTCGTCAAGATCGA
>JAFEDL010000097.1:0-10838 GCA_018241645.1 Pseudomonadota bacterium | reverse complement strand
AAGCTCTCCGAGAAGTGGGGCTTCTCCGAGCGCCAGGCCGAGGACATCGTGAACCTGCGCCTCGGCCAGCTGACGCGCCTGGACGGAATCAAGCTGAACGAGGAGAAGAAGGGCCTGGAAAAGGAGAAGGACGAGTACCGCCGGATCCTCGACTCCGAGCGCGTGCTGAAGAACCTCGTCATCAAGGAGCTCGAGGAGGACGCGAAGAAATACGGCGATGCGCGCCGCACGCTGATCAAGGCGGACGAGCGCACTTCGATCGAGCGCACGGTGCTCGAGGAGCCCGTCACGGTGATCCTGTCGAAGAAGGGCTGGATCCGCGCGCGCGTGGGCCACGGCATCGACCTCACGACGGTCAGCTTCAAGGACGGCGACGGCCTGTCGCAGGCGGCCGAGTGCAAGACCACCGACCAGGTGGTGTTCCTGGGGTCGTCGGGCAAGACCTGGACGCTGGATGCGGCGAGCCTGCCCTCGGGCCGCGGCGACGGCGCGCCGGTCAACAGCCTCGTGAACGCGGCCGGCGACGCGATCGTCTGGATGGGCACGGGGTCGATGGAGCAAAGCCTGCTGCTGCACACCACGGCCGGGCACGGCTTCGTCGCGCAGCTGAAGGACATGGTGACGCGCATGAAGGCCGGCAAGGAATTCATGAAGCCGGCCGAGGGCGCCAAAGTCCTGCCGCCCGCGCCGGTGCCGGACTTCAAGGGCGACGTCAGCCCGCGCGTGGCGGCGCTGTCCTCGGACGGGCGGCTGCTGGTGTTCCTGCTCGACGAAGTGCCGCTGCGCCCCAACGGCGGCCTCGGCGTGCAGCTGATCGCGCTGCCCGAGAAAGTCACGCTCGCCTCGGTGGCCGTGATCGACGGCACGCGGCTGGAGGTTTCCGGCATGAAGCGCGGCAAGCGCTCGAGCGTGGAGCTCGGCAAGAAGGAGATCCGCGAGTACGACGGGCGCCGCGCGCAGCGCGGCCGGGTGGCCGACGTGGGCCTCAAGGACGTCGACCGGCTGGGGGGCTAGGCTTGCCGTTTCAGGCACATCACCTGGCTGGATCGCCGCTCCCGGAGCGGGGTTCCTGGAATGAAAGCCTGGAATTCATGCCGCGGGGACCGGCCTGAGCCCGCTGCTGCGCCCGGCCCTCGCGCCGGTGGTGATCCTGTCGGCCACCGCGCTGGCGGTGTCGGCCGGCCCTTCGCTGCCGCCCACGCTGTCGGGCCTGCCGGTGCTGGTGCCCTATGTGGTGCTGCTGGCGGCCTCCGCGATCGCGCTCTGGTTCAACCGCGGGCGCGCCTTCATCGCCGCCGTGTCCATGTTCGCGGCCTACGCCGGCTACCGCTACGCGCTGGACCTCGGCGCGTTCTCGGCCAAGGCCGCCTACACGGCGCTCGTCGTGCTGGTGCCCGCCAACGTGCTGGTCGCGCTGGCGCTGCCCGAGCGCGGGGTGGACAACCACCACAACCACCGCTGGCTGCTGCTCGGGGCCGCCGAAGTGCTGCTGGTGCTGTGGATTGCCAGCGCCGGGCGCAGCAGCCTGTCGGGCGTGGCCTGGGTGGGGGTGTTCGACCACTGGGCGCTGCACAGCCCGCCCACGCCGCTGGTGGGCCGCATCCTGTTCGCGCTGGCCTTCGGCGCGGCCATGTGGCGGGCGCACCCCAAGCCCCCGGCCACGGTGCCGCGCGCGCTCGACATCGGCCTGGCGGCCGCGCTGGCGGCGTTCTTCATCGCCGCGGAGTGGGTCAGGACGCCTTCCGTGTTCAACGCATTCATGACCGCGGCGGGCGCGCTGCTGCTGGTGGCCGTGCTGCAGGAGACGCACCGGCTCGCGTTCGCCGACGAACTGACCGGCCTGCCCAGCCGGCGCGCGCTACAGGAGCGCCTGCCCGGGCTGGGACCGGTCTGCGCGGTGGCGATGGCGGACGTGGACCACTTCAAGAAGTTCAACGACACCCACGGCCACGACATCGGCGACCAGGTGCTCAAGCTCGTCGCCGCGCGGCTGGCCGAGGTCGAAGGCGGCGGCATGGCGTTCCGCTACGGCGGGGAGGAATTCTGCGTGATCTTCAACGGGCGCACCGCGGACGAGGCCTTCCCGCACCTCGAGGCGATCCGCGCCTCGATCGAGCGCTACCAGATGGCGATCCGCAACGAGGAGCGGCCCCGCGACCCCAAGGAAGGCACGCGCCTGCGCGGTGCCACGCTGCCGCAGAAGGTGCTTTCGGTGACCATCAGCATCGGCGTGGCCGATCGGGAGGGCCTCGAAATGAAGCCGGCCGAGGCGATCAAGGCCGCCGACCAGGCGCTGTACCGCGCCAAGGAAGGCGGCCGGAACCGGGTATCGCGATAGCTGTCCAACGCTGGTGTTATAAAGGAAATCCCATGGCACTCGCCACCCTCGTCCTCGGCCTCGTCCTGTTCCTCGGCATCCACACGGTGCCGGCGGTGCCCCCGTTGCGCGCCGCTTTGGCCGGACGACTCGGCGAGAACCGCTACAAGGGCCTGTTCTCGGCCGTTTCGGGGATCGGCCTCGTGCTGATCGCCGCGGGATACGCGTATGCGCCGCGCGGCGAGCAGCTGTTCGCGCCGTCTGTCGGCGCGCGGCACGCGGCGCTGTTGGTGGTGCCCCTCGCCTTCATCCTGCTCGCCGCGGCGAACATGAAGACGCACATCCGGCAGGCGGTGCGGCACCCGATGCTGATCGGCCTGGGCCTCTGGGCGCTGGTGCACCTGCTCGCCAACGGTCACGCCAAGGCGACGCTGCTGTTCGGCGCCTTCCTCGCGTACGCGGCCCTCGACCTGGGGTCCGCCGTGGCGCGCGGCGCGGTGAAGCAGTTCACCCCGCAGCGCAAGTACGACTTCATGGCCGTGGGCGGCGGCATCGGCCTCGCGCTGCTGGTGCTGCTGTTCCACCGGATCGTCTTCGGCGTGGCGCCGGTGCCGTGGGCGCTCTGAGGATCGCCCTGGGCGTCGTGCTCGCCGCGGCAGCGCAGGCCGCGCCCGCGCGCCTGCCGGGCGACAACCTGTTCATCGCCGGCGACGGGTTCTCCCTCGAGCAGGCCATCTCCGACGTGGCGGCGCAGCGCACCGCGGGCGACCCGCCGGCGCGGATCCTGGTGATCGGGGCCGAGGCCCGGCGCCTGAAAAAGGGCGATGCGAGCTACACGGTGCGCGACCTGGTGGCCTCGTCGCGGCGCGCCGGCACCGCCTTCTACGTGTGCGGCAAGGACATGCGCGCCGCCGGCCTCGTCGCGAAGGACCTCCTCCCCGGCGTGCGCGCGGTGCGCGGCTGGACCGACACCCCCGCTGCGCAGGCCGGCAGCGAAAAATCCGGCGAGCAGTACCCGCTCGCCCCCGGGCGCAGGATGCGCAGCCTCTGCGCAGAATAGGAGAAACGCATGCCCCGCAGCATCCTCGACGAAGCCCACATCCATCCCGCCATCCGCGAGGCGGTGGCGGCCAGCCACGCCGACATCGTGCGCGAAGTGCAGGCGGCGGTGGCCGCGCATGCCGTGGTCGTGGTGGGCATGCGGCAGAACCCGATGCCGAAGAAGGCGCGGCGCCTGCTGGAGGACAAGGGCATCGCCCACCACTACCTCGAATACGGCAGCTACCTCTCCGGCTGGCGGCGGCGCAACGCGCTCAAGATGTGGACGGGCTGGCCGACCTTCCCGATGGTTTTCGTGAAGGGCGTGCTGGTGGGCGGCGCGAGCGACCTGCAGAAGCTCATCGAAAGCGGCGAGCTGGCGAAGCTGCTGGCCTGACGCAGGCCGGCGGGGTTACTTCTCGCCGACCTTCTTCTTCGCCTTGGGCTGCATCGTGACCTGGAGGATGGTCCCCGCGAGCGCGCCGGCGAAGGTGAAGACCAGCGTCCACCACGACCAGATGCTCTTCATCACCACCATGTCGTTCATCACCACGCGCACCAGCGCCACCATGATGAAGACCGGGAAGAGCAGACCGACAAAGAAACTGAAGTGTTTGTTCATGGCCGAAACAGTATCAGGATTTCAGGCGGCTTTCAGGGCTTCTTGAGGATCGCCTTCCAGCGGGCCATCTCGGCCTGCAGGAAGGATGCGAACTCCTCGGGCGAGCTGGGCCTGGCGACCAGCCCCATGTCCCCGAAGCGCTTCCTGATCTCCTCGGTGTTGAGGGCCTTCGCCAGTTCCCCGTTCAGCTTCATGATGATCTCGCGCGGGGTGCCGGCGGGCGCGAACATCCCGCCCCAGCTGGCGAAGTCGTAGGCCGGCGCGCCCGACTCCATCGCGGTCGGCACGTTGGGGAAGGAGGGGTTCCGCTGCGGCGTGGTGACCGCGAGCGCGCGCAGCCCGCCGGACTTGATGTGCGGCGCTGAGGCCGCCAGCGGGTCGATCATGAACGTGATCCGGTTGGAGATCAGGTCCGGGTGCGCGGCCGAGCTGCCCTTGTAGGCGATCTCGGTCATCTCGCCGAGCGGCACCTGCTGGGCGAGCAGCAGCGTCGCGAGCAGCTGCGGGCTGCCCGGCCCGGTGGTGCCGTAGGTGACCCTGCCCTTGTTGTCGCGGATGTACTTGAAGAGCTCCGGCAGGGTGTTCACCGGCAGCTGGGCGCTGACCACGAACACGTACGGGGTCATGTGCGTGAGCGACACCGCCGCGAAGTCCTTGATCGTGTCGAAGGGCAGGTCGCCCATCAGGATCGGGTTGATCGCCATGTTCGCCGCCGCCTGCAGCAGCGTGTAGCCGTCGGGGTCGGACTTCGCCACCACCGCGGTGCCCACGGTCATCGACGCGCCCGGGCGGTTCTCGATCACGAAGGGCCTGCCCAGCGAGGCCGCCAGCTTGTCGCCCAGGATGCGCGCGACCAGGTCGCTCGGCCCGCCGGTGGTGACCGGCACGATGATGCGCACGGGCTTGGCCGGGTATTGCGCGAAGGCCGGCAGCGCCAGGGCGGCGAAAGCGAGTGCGGCGAGGGTTTGTACGGCCGCGGCGATCCTGGTTTTCATTTTTGTCTCTCCCCTGTTCCCGGGATCATAGCGCGACTCAGATCGGCGTGACCCTGGCGTGCAGCAGCGCGCTGCGGCCCTCCCGCAGCGCGGCGAGGCACCGTTCGATCGCCGCGCCGGTCTCGGCCGGGTCGGACAGGCACTCCCCGTAGGCGCCGCTGACCGCGGCGAGCTTCGAGAAATCCATGCCCACGGGCAGGCGCGACTGGAAGGCGTCGCGCTCGAGCGCCGTGCCCTTGGGGTAGACGCGCAGCGTGGCGTCACGGACCGCGTTCCAGCCCGCATTGTCGACGATGATGCTGAAGATCGGGAGCTTGTGTTCCCTCGACACCGCGAACACGGAGTCGAGGTTGCCGAAGTAGAAGCCCCCGTCGCCGACGATGTGCACGGCGCGGTGCTGCGGCCGGGCGAGCTTCACGCCCAGCGCGAGGCCGCCCGCGGCGCCCAGGCCGCTGCCGCTGTGGCGGATCATCGTGCAGGGCACCGGGCGCGGCACCTGCCGCGCGAACACCGGGTTGTTGGTCACCGCCTCCGACAGGATCGTGTCCTCGGGGTCGAGGCGCCGGCCGAGCTCGGCGGCGAAGTAGTCGACGTTGATCGCGCCTTGCGTGCCCGGGTCGGCAGCGAGGGCCGCGGTCCTGGCCTTGCGCGCGGCGAATTCGCCTTCCATCGCCTTCCAGCGCGCGGCGGCTGCGGTCTTGAAGCCCGCATCCGCCATGGACGCCACCGCTTCGGCCAGCTGCTCCAGCACCTGCCCCGCGTCGGCCTCGATGCGCTCCTGCGCGGGGAAGCTCCATATCGGGATCGATTTCTTGATCGTGTCGACGTCGATGTGCGCCCAGTACGCGTCCGGGTGAGGCGCGGTGTCGCGCGGGATCCACGGCACGTCGGTGTCCACCATCAGGCCGAAGTCGGCCTGCGGCAGGAAGTCGGCCACGCGGAACCCCGCGAACCCGGCGAACTCGCGCCCCATGTTGATGACGGGGGCGTTCTCGTACACGCGCAGGCCGGCCGCCTGCGAGAGCTTCTGGATGGCCTCGGACGTGCGCCGGCTCTTGCCGCCGTAGCCGGTGATGAGCATCGGGCGCCCGGACTTCAGCAGGCGTTTGGCCAGCGCGTTGATCCGCGCCGGGTCGATGCCGCCGAGTTTCTGCGGCGCGTGCGTGGCGTCCGGAAACGAGCGGATCGCCTCGGGCTGCCAGTGCTCGGCCAGGGTCTCCCGCGCGAACATCAGGTGCACCGGCCCCGGCGGGTCGCTCTGCATCAGCGTGTGCGCGCGGCGGACGGTTTCCTTCGTCACCGCGCCCGAGGGCAGGGTGTATTCCCACTTGGCGAACGGCCGCACGATGCTGCCCTGGTCCATGGGCTCCTGCACGAAGTGCACGTAGTCGTCGCGCGTGCCGGGCAGCTCGCCGAGGCTCGTATACGGCGCCTTGCCGGCCATCAGCATCACGGGCAGGCGGGTGCGGAAGAGGTTGTGCATGCCCATCGCCGCGTTGGCCGTGCCCACGTCCACGTGCACCATCACGCCCTGCCCGCGCCCGGTGGCCAGCGCATAGCCGCCGGCCATGTGCATCGCGGTGTTCTCGTGCGGGCAGAGGATGGATTTCGGGTAGGGCAGGCCCGCGGCGTCCATGCGCGCCATCTCCTCGATGATGGGCGCGTGGTCGGTGCCGAAGTTGCAGAACAGGTATTCGACGCCCGCTTCCGACAGGCCGTCGAGGAGGAACCGCGCGGCGCTCTGGCTGGTGGTGGTCTTCATGGGCCTAGTTCCCGGTCTTCAGGCCGGACTCCTTGATGAACTTCTGCCAGAACGCGTACTGCGCCTGCACGAAGGCGCCCAGCTCGGCCGGGCCTTCGGTGGAGGTGGTGGTGCCGAAGTCGCTCATGCGCTGCCGGACGGCCGGGTCCTTCAGCGTGTCCTGGATCACGCGCGCGAGCCGGTTCACGACCTCGGGCGGCGTGCCTGCGGGCGTGACCATCGCGTTCCAGGTCACCACGTTGAAGTCCGGCAGGCCGGACTCGGCGATCGAGGGCACGTCGGGCAGCTGGGGGAACCGCGCCGCGCTGGTCACCGCCATCGCGCGGAGCTTGCCGGACTTGACCTGCGGCAGCGCGTCCGAGGTGTTGGCGAACGTGAGCTGCACCTCGCCGCCAATCGCGGCCGCCACGGCCGGCGCGCCGCCCTTGTAGGGCACGGTGGTGATGCTGGTCCCGGCCATGTGGTTGAACACGAGGCCCGAAAGCTCGATCAGCGAACCCGGGCCGGCGGTGCCGAAGTTCAGCGCCCTGGGCTGGGCCTTGGCCAGCGCGATCAGCTCTCGGATGGTCTTCGCGGGCATCGCCGGGTTCGCGAGCAGCACCTGCGGGTTGCCGTTCAGGCCGGCCACGAAGGCGAAATCCTTCAGCGGGTCGTAAGGGGCCTTGGCGATCAGCGGCGCAATGACGAAAGGCCCGGCCACGGCGATCAGCATGGTGTTGCCGTCGGGCGCGGACTTGGCCACGAAGTCGGTGGCGATCGCGCCGCCGGCGCCGGCCTTGTTCTCGACGACCACGGGCTGGCCGAGCGCCTCCTGCATGCGCGGGGCGAGCAGCCGCGCGGTCAGGTCGGTGCTGCCGCCGGGCGCGAACGGCACGATGATCTTCAGCGGGCGCGTGGGCCAGGCCTGCGCGTGGGCGGCGGCGGAAAATACCGAGAATAGGAGCAACAGTGCGGCTGTGCGGAACGGCATGGAATTCTCCTGTGGACAGCGTGCAGTTTGAACGCGGGGGCAGGGGAACTCAATGCGCAGGGCGAAACTGGTCGTGCCGCCCGCCCGTTTGCGCTATCGTTGAGGCTCCCCGGCCACCGAGAGGCATGCATGACTTTCTCCATCGTCGGACGCTGCAAGCGCACCGGGCACCTCGGCATAGCCATCGCCACCAGCTCGCCCGCGGTCATGAGCCGCTGCGTGCACGTCTCGCGCGACGGCGCGGTGGCCTTCCAGTCGGTGCCGGACCCGCGCCTCGGCGCGCTGGGCCTCAGGCTCGTCGGCGAGGGATGGTGGCCGCAGAAGGTCGCCGAGGAGCTGGTCGCGATGGACAAGTGGAGCGCCAAGCGCCAGATCGGCATCGTCAATGCCGACGGGCACTGCGCGGCCTGGACCGGCCGGGCCAATGTCGAGTGGGCCGGGCACATCATCGGCGACAACCACGTGGCGCTGGGCAACGTGCTGGCCGGGCCCGAGGTGGCGATCGCGATCTCGGAGGAGTTCATCGCCGGCGCGAAACTGGAGCTCGAGGAGCGCCTGCTGCGCGCCATCGAGGCCGGGCGCGACGCGGGCGGGCAGGCCGAGGGCCAGACCTCGGCGGGGCTCCTCGTTTACGGGCGCGAGACCTACTCGCGCTGCGACCTGCGCGTGGACGTGTCGGCCGAGCCGGTGGCCGAGCTGCGCCGCATCTACGACTGGTACCAGCCGCTGGTTCCCTATTATGTGGAGCGCGCCAAAAACGCAATGGTGCCGCGCGTGAAGGCCTACCTGAAGGAAAAGGGCATCAAGCGCCAGTTCGGCCGGCCCGTGCCGGTCACGATCGGTCCTGCGGCGCGGAAGAATACAAAGAAGAAATGAGGGAGTCCCCATGAGGAAGTTCACTGCAACACTGCTCGCAGCCGCACTGGCCTGCGCCCCGCTCGCCGCCAATGCGCAGGCCTCGTCCTACCCCAACCGGCCGATCAAGCTGATCGTGGCCTTTCCGGCGGGCGGCGACATCGACCCGGTGGCGCGCGCGCTGGGCGAGCATTTCCAGTCGGCCTGGGGCCAGCCCAACGTGGTGGACTTCAAGCCCGGCGCCGGCGCGATCCTCGGCACCGACTTCGTCGCCAAGTCGCCGCCCGACGGCTACACGCTGCTGCTGTGCTCGATCGGCGCGATGACGATCAACCCGGGGCTGTACCCCAAGCTCCCGTACAACGTCGAGAAGGACCTCGAGCCGATTTCGCTGATCGCCACCACGCCGATGGTGCTGGTGGTGAACCGCACCGTGCCGGCGACGAAGTTCAGCGAGTTCCTCGCCTATGCCAGGGCCAATCCCGGCAAGCTCACGTTTGCCTCGGCCGGCACCGGCAACGTCACGCACCTGACCGGCGAGCTGTTCGCCAGCGAAACCGGCGTGAAGATGGTGCACGTGCCGTACAAGGGCAGCGCGCCGGCGCTGAACGACCTGCTCGGCGGGCACGTGAACCTGTACTTCAACCCGCTGCCCTCGGCGCGCGGCTACCTCAAGGCCTCGGCCGACAAGGTCACGCCGCTCGCGGTGACGACGCTGAAGCGCTCCTCGCATCTTCCGGACGTGCCCACGCTCGACGAACTCGGCGTCAAGGGCTTCGACGTCAAGTCCTGGTACGGCCTGTGCGCGCCGGGCGGCACGCCGAAGGACATCGTGCAGAAGCTCAACGCCGAGGTGGGCCGGGCGCTGGCGGGAACGAGCTTTCCCGAGCGGCTGAGGTCGCTCGGCACCGACCCCAGCCCGACCACGGTCGAGCAGTTCACGCACATGATCCGCACCGAGGCCGCGCAGTGGGCGAAGATCATCCGCGAGCAGGGAATCAAGGTCGACTAGGGCGGATCGGCCTGGTTTACGGAGTGTATCGCTATGCGTTACAATAATCCGTGATCAGGACTTTTCGGCACAAGGGGCTTGAGCGCTTTTTTCGCGAAGGCACCAAGTCCGGGATCCAGGCCAAGCACGCACCCAGGCTGCGGTTGCAGCTGGGCAGGCTCGATGCGGCAACGGGTCCCGAAGACATGAACCTGCCTGGCTGGAAGCTGCACCCGCTCAAGGGTGAATTGAAGGGCATGTGGTCAGTTTCAGTGAGCGGCAATTGGCGAATGCTGTTCGCTTTCGAGGGCAAGGATGCAGTCCTGGTCGATTACCGGGACTACCACTGAAAGGAAAGTGAGATGTCCAGAATGCACAACCCCCCGCATCCCGGCGAAGTCCTGCGCGACACGGTCCTTGCAGAGATTTCGGTGACCGAGTTCGCGCGCAGGCTCGAGGTTTCCCGCGTTGCCCTTTCCCGGGTCATCAATGGCCGCGCTGCAGTCAGTGCCGAGATGGCAATCCGCCTCGCCGCCGCCCTGGGCGGATCCGCCGAGTCCTGGCTGCGCATGCAGTCGACCTACGATTTGTGGCAGGCGTCGAAGAAGCGCCGGCCGAAGATCGAGCCTTTGAAGCTCGCGGCCTGAGCGCCGCCATGCCCGTAGTAGGCAAACGCTTCCGCGACGCCCTGGTGTGGGCCGCGGAGCTGCACGAGGACCAGAAGAGGAAGGGGGGCAACATCCCCTACGTGTCGCACCTGCTCGGCGTGGCCTCCATCGTGCTCGAGCACGGCGGCGACGAGGACCAGGCGATCGCCGCGCTGCTGCACGACGCGCTGGAGGACCAGGCGCACAAGATGAGCCCGCGCGAGATCCGCGCGCGCTTCGGCGACAAGGTCGAGGAGATCGTCGAGGCCTGCACCGACGGCGACCCGGAGGAGCAGCGCGACCGCGACCCCGTGCGCTGGCGCCGGCGCAAGGAGAAGTACATCGCCGAGGTCGCCACCAAGCCGGAGGCCGCGCTGCTGGTGTCGATGGCCGACAAGCTCTACAACGCGCGCACGATCCTCGAGGACTTCCGCGAGCTGGGCGAGGCGCTGTGGCCGCGCTTCACCACCGGCAAGGAAGGCACGCTGTGGTATTACCGCACGCTGCTCGCCGCGTTCAAGCCGCGCGCGGAGAACCGCCTGTGGCACGAGCTCGACCGCACCGTCGCGGAGATCGAGCGGCTCGCGGCGCGCTAGCCCCCGCGTGGAACGCACCGAACGCTTCTACCGGATCGAGCGCCT
>JAFEDL010000096.1:22890-45387 GCA_018241645.1 Pseudomonadota bacterium | reverse complement strand
GACCGCCACGGCATCCGCGCGACGGCGGCGATCGACGGCTTTACCGCTACCCACCGGCCGGTGATCGTCGGCGAGTGCCTGCGCCGCGGCTGGGAAGTCGCCGCGCACGGGCAGGCGGTGACGCAGGTGATCTCGGAGAAACTCACCGAAGAGCAGGAGCGCACCCGCATCGCCGCAGCGATCGAAGCCGTGGAGCGCGCGACAGGCAAGCGCCCCGCCGGCTGGCACGGCCCCGAGTACGGCGAATCGAAACGCACCCCGGGCATCCTCGCGGCACTCGGCATGCAGTACGTGCTCGACTGGCCGAACGACGAACTGCCCTACGCGATGCGCACGCCCTCCGGCCCGCTCACCGCCGTGCCGATGCTCGTCGACCTCGACGACGTGTTCGCGCACTGGTACCGCAAGCTCACGATGGCGCGCTGGCAGCGCGCGGTGGCCGACGCGCTCGACCGCATGCTCGAGGACG
The DNA here is from genome assembly GCA_018241645.1 of Pseudomonadota bacterium. Taxonomy (GTDB): domain Bacteria; phylum Pseudomonadota; class Gammaproteobacteria; order Burkholderiales; family SG8-39; genus SZAS-79. The sequence continues at coordinate 44,918 of JAFEDL010000096.1, read as the reverse complement.
GCAGGACCCAGCCGCGCATGGTGGTGCTCAACCTCCACCCCTGGCTGATCGGGGCGCCGTGGCGGATCTCGTACCTCGATGCGGTGCTCGCGGACCTGAAGCGCCGCGAAGGCGTGTGGTGTGCGACTGCGGGCGAGATCGCGGACCGTTGGCGCGATCAGCAGCTTCGATAGCGATCCTTCATCACCGCGAGCACCTCGTCCGGGTCGCGCTGCCACCAGTCGCGCTGCGAGAAGATCTCCACCTCGCTGTAGCCCCGGTAGCCGGCGCCCTCCATCAGTGCGCGGATGCGCGGCAGGTCGATGATGCCGTCGCCCATCATACCCCGGTCGAAGGCGAGGTCGGTGGTGGGCACCAGCCAGTCGCAGATATGATGCGCGAGCAGGCGCCGGGCGCCCGCGCGCGCCACCTGGGCGGCGAGCTGCGGGTCCCACCAGACGTGGTACACGTCCACCGCCACGCCGAGCGCGCCAGTGGCCTGGGGATCGAGCACATCGCACAGGTCCAGCGCCTGCCCGAGCGTGTTGATGCAGGCGCGGTCGGCGGCCTGCATGGGGTGCAGCGGCTCGATCGCGAGCGGCACGCCGGCCTGGAGCGCGCGCCCGAGGATGGCGGCGATGCCGTCGCGCACCTGCTCGCGCGCGCCGGCGATGTCCTTGGAGCCCGCGGGCAGCCCGCCGACCACGAGGATCAGGCAGCGCGCGCCGATCGCGTGCGCCTCGTCGATCGCGCGGTAGTTGTCCTCGATCGCCGCCTGCCGGCCCTGCGCGTCCGGCGCGGGAAACATGCCGCCGCGGCACAGGCCGGTCACCGCCAGGCCGTTCGCCTTGAGCGACTGCGCTGCCGCGGCCACCCCCATCTCCTGCAGGCGGTCGCGCCAGACGGTGATGCCGCGGATGCCATGCCGCGCGCAGCCGGCGATGGCCGCGGCGAGGGTCCACTTCTTTGTAGTGATGGTGTTGAGGGACAGCAGTGCCGGATCGGGCGGGGTCATCGTGAGGGCTCCCTAGCGGCCGGTGTACCTGGGACGCCGCTTCTCGCCGAACGCGGCGGCGCCTTCCTTCATGTCCTCGGTCCCGGCGGCGAAGCCCGAGGCAAGCGACTCGATGGAAGCCGCGGTGCGATGGCCGAGGCCGGCGTCGATGAGCTGCTTGGCCGCCTGCACGGCGATCGGCGCGTTGCCGGCGATCTGCGTGGCGAGCTCCAGGGCGCGCGCCGCCAGTTCGCCGCCGGGCACAACTTCGTTCACCAGCCCCCAGGCGAGCGCCTTCTGCGCATCCACCGGCTGGCCGGAGTAGATCATCTGCTTCGCGCGCGCGGCGCCGATCAGCGCGGGCAGGCGCGCGGTGCCGTCCCAGGCCGGGGTGGTGCCTATGGTCACCTCCGGCAGCGCGAGCCGCGCCAGCTCCGAGGCGATGCGCAGGTCGCAGGCCAACGCCAGCTCCAGGCCGCCCCCGTAGGCCACGCCGCGGATCGCGGCGATCGTGGGCACGCGCATCCCGGCGACGCGGTCCATGCCGCGATGCCCCGCGCGCGCCCACAGCGACCACTTTCCCAGCGGGCCGAGCTTGCCGCCCACCGAGATGTCCGCGCCGGCGCTGAAAGCCTTGTCGGTGGCCGACGAGACGATCACCACGCGCACGGCCGGGTTCGATTCGAGCTCGTCGCAGGCGGCCTCGAGCAGGTCCAGCATCTCGGCCGTGAAGGCATTCATCTTCTCGGGCCGGTTGAGGACGATGCGGCCGACCGCGCCCTCTGCGGAGGCGAGGATCGGCGCGAGAATGGGCGCAGTCACGCCGCGCACCCGTGCGTGGTGAGCAGGGCCTTCATGCGCGCGGCGGCGAGCGCCGGGTCGCGGAGCAATCCTGCTGCATCCGCGAGGCGGAACAGCTCGGCCAGGTGCAGGATGCTGCGCGTGCCCTGCTGGCCGCCTACCATGACGAAATGGTCCTGGTAGCCGTTCAGCCAGGCCATGAACACGACGCCGGTCTTGTAGAAGCGGGTGGGCGCCTTGAAGATGTGGCGCGACAGCGGCACGGTGGGCGCAAGGATCTCGTGGTACTTGGCGCGGTCGCCGGCCGCGAGTGCGGACAGCGCGGCCGAGGCCGCCGGCGCGATCGAATCGAAGATGCCGAGCAGCGCGTCCGAATGGCCCTCCGCGTCGCCCTCGATCAGCTCGGCGAAGTTGAAGTCGTCGCCCGTGTACATGCGCACGCCTGCGGGGAGCTTGCGCCGCATGGCGATCTCCTTGTCCTGGTCGAGCAGCGAGATCTTGATTCCGTCCACCTTACTCGCGTTGCGGCGTAGCACGTCGAGGCACACGTCCATCGCCTCGTAATGGTCGGCCGCGCCCCAGTAGCCTTCCAGCGCCGGGTCGAACATCTCGCCCAGCCAGTGGATGATCACCGGCTCCTTCACCTGCGACAGGATCCGGTCGTACACGAGCCCGTAGGCATCGGGCGAGCGAGCGCTGGCGGCCAGCGCGCGGCTCGCCATCAGGATGATGCGCCCGCCGAGTTTCTCGATCGCGCCGCACTGCTCCTCGTAGGCCTCGATCACCTCGGCGATGGACANNGCGAGGTGGTCGGTGCCGGCCCCGCTCGCCACCACGGCGCCGGGGTAATCGCGCGCCGCATCCACCGAACGGCGGATCAGCTCCAGCGCGTTGGGCCAATCCAGGCCCATGCCGCGCTGCGAGGTGTCCATGGCCTCGGCCACGCCCAGGCCCCAGGACCACAGGTGGCGGCGGTACGCGATGGTCGCGTCCCAGTCGATGGCGGCGTCCAGCCAAGGGTCTTTTGCCGACAGCGGGTCGGCCACCACGTGCGCGGCGCCGAGCGCCTTGCGCGTGAACGCGCGCGCAGGCTTTGCGAACACGCCCGGCTCACGCACCGAGTACTCCTCGAACCCGCCGCCGGCCGCGGGCAACTTGATGGTGATGATCTGGTCTCTCTTCATGTTCTCTCCCGGCGGCGCCTATTCCGCCTTGATTTGCGCATCGAGGACGATCTTCGCCGCCCGACGCATGTCCTCGAGCTGGAACCGCGCGAATTCCTCCGGCGAGCCGATCGCGAGCTCGTACCCCTCGCCGACCAGTCGCGCCCGCAGGGCTTCGAGCGCCTTGTTGGCTTCCATGTTCAGCGTGAACCGCACGTCGCGCGGCAGCGCTTTCGGCGCCCACAGCCCGTACCATGCGTAGAGCTCGAAGCCCCGGATCGTTTCGGCGACCGTGGGCGTGTCCAGTTCGGACGGCAGCCGCCGCGACGAGGTGACCGCGAGTACCCGGATGCGGGCGTCCTTCGACTGCGGCTGCGCGCCGGACAGCGGGTCGATAAACGCCTGCACCTGCCCGCCGGCCAGGTCCTGGTAGGCGGGCGCCGGGCCCTTGTAGGGCACGACGGGAATGTCGAGGCCCGCCGCGCGCTTGAGCATTTCGGTGGCGAGGTGCCCGGAGGAGCCGGTCGCGCCGATGGCGAACGCGACCTTGCCCGGGTGCAGCTTCGCGTAGTTGATGAGGTCGTTCACGTTCTTCACCGGCAGCGCGGCGTTGACGGCCAGCGCGAGCGGCCCCTTCGCCACCAGCGCGATGGGCGTGAAGTCCAGGTAGACGTTGTAGGGCGCCGTCTTCGCCAGGACCGGCACGATCGTGAAATCGTTGGCGCTGAAAAGCAGCGTGTACCCGTCCGCGGCGCTCTTCGCCACTTCGCTCGCGCCCAGCACGGCGTTGCCGTCGGCGCGGTTCGCGACGACGAACTTCTGCCCGGTCGACTCCGCCATCTTCTGCGCGAGCAGCCGCCCGAGCGCATCGCCCGGGCCACCCGCCGGCACAGGCGCCACCACCCGCACCGGCCGGTCCGGGTACAGGGCGTGCGCGTGCGCGCAGGCGAGCGCCGCGCACAGCGCCGCCACCACCCGCAGGGCTACTTGAGGGCGGGAACGTCCAGCCATTTCCGCTGCTTCCAGCTCTTGAGCCCGAGTTCGGCGAGCTGCACGCCGCGCGCGCCTTCCATGAGGTCCCAGCGGAATTCGCCCTCGCCCGCCACGTGGCGCAGGTACAGCTCCCACTGCGCCTTGAACGCGTTCTCCATCGGCGCGTTGTCGGGCACTTCCTGCCAGCCGGCGAAGAAATCGATCGGCTGGGGGATGTCCGGATTCCACACGGGCTTGGGCGTGTTCACGCGCGACTGCGTGAAGCAGCGCCGCAGGCCCGCGACGGCCGAGCCGTGGGTGCCGTCCACCTGCAGCGTCAGCAGGTCGTCGCGGCGCACGCGCACCGCCCACGAGCTGTTGAAGTGCGCGATCACGCCGCCTTCGAGCTCGAAGGTCGCGTAAGCCGCGTCGTCGGCCGTGGCCTTGTATTTCTTCCCGTCCTCGTCCCAGCGGTCGGGGATGTGCGTGGCGCCCAGACAACTGACTGCTTTGACTTTTCCAAACAGGTTGTCGAGCACGTACCGCCAGTGGCACAGCATGTCGAGGATGATGCCGCCGCCGTCCTGGGTGCGGTAGTTCCAGCTCGGGCGCTGCGCCTCCTGCCAGTCGCCCTCGAACACCCAGTAGCCGAACTCGCCGCGCACCGAGAGGATCTTCCCGAAGAAGCCCGAGTCGCGCAGCATCCTGAGCTTGAGCAGCCCCGGCAGCCAGAGCTTGTCCTGCACCACGCCGTGCTTGATGCCGGCCTTCTGCGCGGCCTTGTACAGGCTCATCGCCTCGGCCACCGTGGTGGCCACGGGCTTCTCGCAATAGACGTGCTTGCCGGCCGCGATGGCCTGCTTCAGCAGCGTCGGGCGCAGCTGCGTGGAGGCGGCGTCGAAGAACACCTCGTCCTTCTTGTCCTTGAGGGCGCGATCGAGGTCGGTGGTCCAGCGCTCTATGCCGTAGGCCTTCGCCAGCGCCTCGACCTTGCCCGCGTTGCGGCCGACGAGGATCGGGTCGGGCACGAGGCGGTTGCCGTTGGCGAGCTTCACGCCGCCTTCCTTGCGGATGGCGACGATGGACCGCGCCAGGTGCTGGTTGGTGCCCATGCGCCCGGTGACGCCGTTCATGATGATGCCGATGCGCTGCTGCTTCATGCCTGTCCCCTCATTCCATGCCCAACAGTTTGTAGATGCGCCGCGTGTACTCGCCGAAGCGCTCGTGCGTCTTCATGTCCAGCGTGCGCGGGTGCGGCAGCTCGATCTCGAAGTTGTCCGCCATGCGCGCCGGGCCGGAGGTCAGCACCACCACGCGCGTGCCGAGGAACACGGCTTCCGAGATGCCGTGCGTGACGAACAGGATGGTCTTGCCCGATTCCTTCCAGATGCGCAGCAGCTCGAGGTTCATCTTCTCGCGCGTGAGCGCGTCCAGCGCCCCGAACGGCTCGTCCATCAGGATCAGCTTGGGGTCGTGCACCAGCGCACGGGCGATCGCGGCGCGCTGCTGCATGCCGCCGGAAAGCTCGTAGGGGTACTTCTCCTCGGCGCCGGTCAGGCCGACGAGGTTGAGCAGGCCCCGGGCGCGCTCGCGGCTCTCGGCCATCGGCAGGCCGAGGATCTCCGCGGGCAGCAGCACGTTGTCGAGGATGCGCCGCCACTTGAGCAGCAGCGGCGCCTGGAACACCATGCCGATGTCGCGGGCGGGATCGAACGCGTGGCTCTCCGACCCGATCCGGACCTCCCCCGCGTCGTGCGGGTGCAGCCCGGCGAGGATCTTGAGCAGCGTCGACTTGCCGCAGCCCGAGGGCCCGACCAGCGAGACGAGCTCCCCCGGCATCACGTCGAAGGTCGCGTCCGAGATCGCGAGGTGCCCGGTGCGGCCGCGCCGGTAGGTCTTGGTGACGCCGGAAAGGTGGATGAAGGGTTGCATTCGGTCGCTATGTTTTAACCAACTCGTTAATTTTCGTCGCTGGGCGGAGGCCGAGTCAAATCGGCCGGATCAGCGATCCTCGGTCCAGTGGAACTTGTGCAGGATGCGGTGCAGTACGGGAGCGAGCATCACCCCGGCGGTGACCAGGATCAGCAGCCCGCTGTAGAGGGCGTACAGGCCGGCGAAGACCTTGCCGCCGTCGGTCTTCGGCGCGTCCACCGGCCCCATGCCGCCGAGCAGCATCGCCGCGTTGAGGAACGCGTCGCGCCAGGCGAGGTTCTCGAAGTACATGTAGCCCGCCATCCCCAGCGCGAGCGACCCGAGCATGGTGCCCGCCGCAATGGCGAAATGCAGCGCCACCCGGCGGGCGAAGAGCTCGCGCGGGAGGGGCGATTGCCTACGGGATTCGTACATACAGGCCGCCGGTCGTCATTTGCGCAGGTAGCCGAGCACCAGCTCGACCATGTGCTTGAGGCGCTCGGCGCGGTGCCGCGGCGCGAACAGGTCCCGCGCGAACACCGCGGACAGCGTATGCCGGTTGCTCTGGTAGAAATAGCTGAGCGACGCGATCGAGATGTAGAGCTGCACCGCGTCCACGCCGCGCCGGAAATTGCCGGCCTTCACGCCGCGCGCCAGCAGGTCCTCGATCGTTGCGACGAAAGGCGAATGCATCGCGGGGATGTCCTTCGAGCGCTTGATGTGCCGCGCCTTGTGCAGGTTCTCGCTGTTCAGCAGCGTCAGGAACTCGGGATTCTTCAGGTAGTAGGCCCAGGTGAATTCCACCAGCCGGCGGATGCCCTCCACGGGATCGGTCTCCCCGAGCTTGAGGCTGCGCTCAGCGTTGCGGATCTTCGCGTAGCTCGCCTCCATCACCGCGAGGAACAGCGCCTCCTTGTTGCCGTAGTAGTAGTACAGCATGCGCTTGTTTGCCCCGGCGCGCGTGGCGATGCGGTCGACGCGCGCGCCTCCGAGGCCATGCCTGGCGAACTCGGCGGTGGCGGCCTTGAGGATGCGCTCCTGGTTCTTCGCCGGGTCGCGGCGCGTGCGTGCGGCAGCGGGCATCCCTAGTCCAGCCGCGCGTCCTTGGCCACGAGCAGCCGCTCGAGCGCCATCACGAAGCCGTATAGCGCCACGCCGATCAGCGTGATCAGGATCACCGCCATGAACATCGCCGGGGTGTCCAGGGTCACCTGCACCTGCAGCATCAGGTAGCCCAGCCCCTTGTCCGAGCCGAGGAATTCGCCCACGATCGCGCCGGCCACCGCGAGGATCGCGGCCACCTTCATGCCGGAGAAGATGTAGGGCAGCGACCCCGGCAGCTGGATCTTGGTGAACAGCTGCCAGCGCGAGCCCTTGAGCGCGCGCACGAGGTCCAGCAGGTCCGGCTCGATCTCGCGCAGGCCCCGCGCCGTGGTGAGCAGGATCGGGAACACGCAGATCGAGAACGCCATCATCGAGTTCGGGAACACCCCGTACTTGAACCACACGATGATCAGCGGCCCGAGCGCGACCTTGGGGATCATGTTGAGCGACACCAGCAGCGGCAGGAAGAACTGCTCCAGGGGCCTGGACCACGTGAACACCAGCGCCAGGCCGACGCCGACGACCAGGGCCAGGAAATAGCCGGCGAAGATCTCCGTGCCGGTGACCAGCACGTTGCCCCACCAGTTGTAGTTGCCGTCGGTCAGCGCCGCGAACGTGGCCTCGGGCGAGGGCATCACGTACTTGGGCACGTCGCCGAACTTCACGAACAGGTACCAGGCCAGCACCAGCGCCAGGTGCGAGACCACGGCGAACGAATAGCGCTGCAGGGTATCGCTGGATTTGTCCACGGGAAGGCTCCTTCAGGTGATGCGGACCACGGCCGCCTCGTCGTACGGCAGCGCCGGGTTGACGAACCGGTTCGCGTTGGTGACGTAGTGCAGCGCGCAGGCGCGGCGCCAGCGCGCGGAATGGTTCGGGCCGGACTGGTGGAATATGTTGCCGTGGTGGAACGAGACCCCGCCGCGCGGCACCGGCGCCGCGGTCATGGGGTGGCGCGCAGCCTCGCCGGGCGGCACGTGCAGTTCGTACGGTGCGCCGGGCGGGGCGGCGTGCCTGTAGACCGGGCCGCGATGCGTGCCCTCTCCGAAGTACAAGCAGCCGTTCTCCTCGGTAGCGTCGTCGAGCGCCACCCACGCCGTGACGATGCCTTCGGGGTCGCTGGGGCCGAAGTAATAGTTGTCCTGGTGCACCGCCTTGGGCCCGCCGCCCTCCGGCGGCTTGAAGAACACCTGGCTGAAGTACACGGTCACGCCCGGGCCGATGATGGACTCGACCAGTTCCGTGAGGCGCGGGTCGGCGGCGAGCCTGCGCACGGACTCGCGCTGGTAATGCGGGTTGTCGAGCTTCCTCAGCACCTGCTTGGCCTTGACGCCGCCGTCGATGTACCAGTAGCGCTTCTCCGGCGGCAGTTCGGCGAGGAATTCCTCGCCCCAGCGCTCGATGTCGGCGACCAGGGCCTGCATCTCCTCGGCGCGGAACACGCCCGGCACGGTCACGTGGCCGGCGGCGCGATAGGCCTCGAGTTGTTGCGCGTCGAGCTTCATGCCAGCCAGCGCTCGAGGTTCGCGTGCACGAACGCGTCGTCGGCGAATTCGGGATACGCCGCGTAGACGCGGTCGATCTCCGCCGCCTGCCCGGGCGAGAGCTGCTCGTGCGGGTCGAGGCACCAGGTGCCCTCGAGCAGCCCCTGGCGGCGCAGCACCTCGTGGCAGCCCGGGATGCAGCCGGCGAAATCGTGCGCGACGTCGAAGAACGCGCTGTTGGCGTCGGTCACCTTGGCGTCCAGCGCGAGCAACGCGTCGTCCACCTTGTTGGCCGCGACCGCCGCATGGATGCGCGCGTGCAGTTCCACCGCGGATTTCGTCCACACGCTCCAGTGGCCCAGCAGCCCGCCCTTGATGCGCATGCGCACGGTGTCCGGTCCCCGCCGGATGTCGAAAGGCACGGCGAGGTCGAGCACGATGTGGTCGTCGTTGCCGGTGTAGAGCGTGACGCGGTCCTCGGCGCGCGCCGCAACCACCCCGCGGATCACGTCGAGCGTGCGGTAGCGGTTGAACGGCGCCATCTTGATGGCCACCACGTTGGGGATCCCGGCGAACTGCCGCCAGAATTCCACCGGCAGCGGGATCCCGCCCACCGCGGTCTGCAGGTAGAAGCCCACCAGCGGCATCACGCCGGCCACGGCCGCGCAGTGCTCGACGAGCTCGTCCACCGAGGCGCCCTTCATCGGCGCGAGGCTCAGCATCGCCGCGTGGTATCCCAGCCCCAGCGCCGTCTCGGCCTCCCTCTTCGCCTGCGCCGTCTTGCCGGACAGGCCGGCGACGAGGACCAGCGGGCTGTCGCTCCAGTCGCGCGCAGTTTCGGCCGCGAGCTTGAGCACCGGCCCGTACAGCCCGGCCTCGCGGATCGCGAACTGGGTGGAGTGCACGCCCACCGCGAGGCCGCCCGACCCGGCATCGATGTAATAGCGGGTCAGCGCCTTCTGGCGGCGCGCGTCCAGCTTTCGCCCGGCGTCGAGGGCCAGCGGATGGGCGGGGATGACCGCGCCCTGCCGCAGGGCGGCGAGGACGTCGGCGGGCAGGTCGGACCAGTGGAGGGCCATGGCGGGCAGGAAGTAACTGTCCGGTTAACTTAACCGACCGTGGAACGAGCGTCAACGCCGCCCGGCGAACCCGCCCCGAGCATTGACACCCTGCCCGGCGCGCCGATACCATCCCCCGACCAAAACGCAGGAGGGGACCCCATGAAAAAGACACTCGTTACCGCGCTCGTCGCGCTCGCCGTCGCGCCGTTCGCCGCGCCCGTGGCCGCGCAGACCAAGCTCGACTTCATCCTGAACTGGGTGCCGGGCGGCGACCATGCCCCCTACTACTACGCCAACAAGATGGGGTGGTACGCCAAGGAAGGCCTGCAGGTGAACCTGGAGCCGGGCAAGGGCTCGATGCTGGCGGTGCAGAAGGTCGGCGCCGGCGCGAACCCGATAGGCCTGGCCGACATGGCCAACGTGCTGGTGGGGCGCGGCAAGGGCGCCGAGATGGTCGGCGTGTTCAACGTCTACGCCAACTCGCCGCAGGGCATGTACTGGCTGAAGAGCTCGGGCATCAAGGGCATCAAGGACTTCGCCGGCAAGAAGATCGGCAACCCGGCCGGCGACGGCGCGCGCACCATGTGGCCCGCGCTGGCCAAGCACAACGGCATCGACCCCAAGTCGGTGACCTGGGTGAACATCGACGCCAACGCCAAGCTGGCCGCGCTCAAGGCCAAGTCGATCGACGCCACCACCTCGTTCTACAACATCCACCACGTGTTCCAGCGCGAGCTGGGCGACGACATGGGCTTCCTCGCCTGGCGCGACGCGGGGCTCAACCCCTACGGCAACTCGGTGGTCGTGAACGCCGACTTCCTGAAGAAGAACAAGCCGGCCATCGAGAAGTTCGTCAAGGTGACGCAGAAGGCCTTCGCCGCCTGCGTGGCGGACCCCAAGCCCTGCGTGCAGGCGCTGATCGACGCCAACGGCGCCCTCAAGTTCGACAACGAGATGACCAACTGGCACCTGGTGGAAGTGCTGATGAGCGACAAGTTCTCCAAGACGGTGGCGCTCGGCATCCATGACGACGGCCGCATGGCGGCGGACTACGCGCTGGTGAAGGAGTACATCGGCCTGGACAAGGAATTCGACGTGAAGACCACCTACACGAACGAATTCCTCGACCGCTCGATCAAGATGACCAAGTAGGCGGGCCGCCATGACCAGCGTCCGCTCCCTGTCTCTCCTGCTGGCGGCGGCGCTGGGCCTCGCCGCGGCCGCGCCGGCGCAGGCGCAGGCCTGGCCTGGCAAGGCGGTGCGCATCATCGTGCCGTTCCCGCCGGGCGGCGGGCTGGACTACTACGCGCGCTCCGTCGCGCCGCGGCTGCAGGAGTACCTCGGCCAGCAGGTGGTGGTCGAGAACCGGTCCGGCGCGGGCGGCATGGTCGGCGCGGACGCGGTGGCCAAGGCCGCGCCCGACGGCTACACGATGCTGCTCGCCTCGTCGGCCGAACTCACCATCAGCCAGCACCTGTACCCGAAGATGGCCTACGACGCGATGAAGGACTTCGCGCCGGTGTCCTACACCTCCCACGCCGCGCTGCTGTTCTCGGTGCATCCCTCGCTGCCGGCCAGGACGCTGGCGGAGGTGGTGGCGCTCGCGCGCGCGCAGCCCGGCAAGCTGTCGTTCGCGTCCGCCGGCACCGGCGGCGTGCAGCACCTGGCCGGGGAAATCCTGAAGACCGCGGCCAAGGTCGACATCGTGCATGTGCCGTACAAGGGCGCCGGGCCGGCGGTCATCGACATGGTCGGCGGGCAGGTGCAGATGGGCTTCACGGCGCTGCCCTCCTCGATCCAGCACGCGCGCGCCGGGCGCCTGCGCCCGATCGCGGTCACCAGCGTGAAGCGCAGCGAGGCCGCCCCGGAACTGCCCACGTTCACCGAGCTGGGCTATCCGGCGCTGGACCTGGTCGTCTGGTACGCCGCGCTGTTCCCCGCGCGCACCCCGCCGGAGATCGTCGCGCGCATGAGCAGCGAGATCAACCGCGCCACCAACTCGCCCGACATCAAGGCGCGGCTCCTCGAGCAGGGCGTGGAGGCCGTGGGCACCACGCCCGAGCAGCTCGGCAAATTCATGCAGTCGGAGTCGGCACGCTACGGCAAGGTCATCAAGGACACCGGGGCCAAGCCCGACTGAACCCGGTCCGGCGCGCGGTTCCCCCGGAACCGCGCGGCCTCACTTCAGCGTGGCGGCCACCTTGCGGACTTCGTCGGGCGAGCGCTCGCCGGCGAGCGGGGTGCCCGGCACCAGGTACTTGCCCATCGCCGCGAGCGTGCCCACCAGCACCGGCTCGTAGCCGACATCCCGCACGAGGCCCGATGCGACCTTGATCGCCTCCGGGTCGTCGCCCGCGATCGGCATGCCCACCCGCCCTGCGCTGGCGGCGGCTTCGGCCATCCGCGCGGCGCCGATGGCGTTGAAGGCGCGCACAATGCGCGCGCCGGGCAGGAACTCCGCCGATGCGATGCCTGCGCCCTTCTCGCGCGCCGCTACCGCCATGTCGCCGTCGCGCGCGACGATCGGATTGGACGTGTCGATGACGATCTTGCCCTTGAGCAGGTCGCCCAGGTCCCGGCCCAGGCCCGGCAACGCCGCATACGGGACGGAAACCAGCAGCACGGAGCCGAACGCCGCGGCCTCGCGCGGCGTGCCGGCGCGCGCGCCGCCGCCCAAGCTGGCGGCCAGCTTCTTGTCCGCTTCGAGGTTCAGCGAGGAGAACATGACCTCGTGGCCGGCCTTTACCCACGCGCCGCCGATGGCGCTGCCGACGCGGCCGGACCCGAGGGTGCCGATCTTCAGTTTTGCGCCTGGCTGCGCAAGGGCCGCGGACGGCAGGTCGCCCAACAGTACGACGGTGGCGGCAGCTCCGGCTGCCTGCAGGAAACTGCGGCGTGATGCCATGATGGGTCTCCTCGCTCTAAATGTACCGGTACCAGTACAAAATTGCCCTGAAATCCGCTCCCAGTGCGGATCTTGCAAACAAAAGTCCGACAATCGCGCCTACATCGTCGGGTTCACGACCTCCCCGCCCAGCGCGGCCAGCCCCCAGGTCGACATCCCGGCGTCCCAGTTGAACCCGATGTGCGCGGTGGAGGAGTGCGCGTCGCGGAACAGCCGCTCCAGCGGGTACCTGGTGTAGATCCCGTTGGCGCCCGCCATCTCGTGCAGCGTGTCCACCGCGTCCACGGCGAGGCGCGCGGCCAGCGAGCAGTTGCGGCGCCAGCGCAGCTTGTCCTCCATCGGCGGCATCTGGTTCGCCGCGGCAAAGCGCTGGCCGTCCAGGCAGTCGTTGCGGATGATCAGGCGCGCGGTGTCGATCTTCGACGCGGCCACGCCCACCCGCAGCTGCACGGTCTGGAAATCGCGCATGCGCATGCCGGTGTAGTTGGTGCTGCGCTCCTTCACCGCCGCGATGGTCAGGTCGAGGGCCGCCTGCGCGTTGCCGACCACCGCGCCGGCGAGGCAGCTCGTGCCGAGGCCGCCGAGCGGGATGCGGTACAGCGGGTTCGCGTTCACCGCGGCGCCGGGGAAATCCGACCCGCCGCGGGCCTTGTACATGGACAGCGCGCGGTGGTCCGGGACGAACACCTCCTCGACCTTGACCGACTTGCTGCCGGTGCCGCGCATGCCGAGCGTGTTCCAGTCGTCGATGACCTCGAAGTCCTTGCGCGGCACCATGCACATGCGGTGGTCGATGACCTTGTCGCCGTCGCGCACGATGCAGGCCAGCTGGTTCCAGCTCGACGGGTCCACGCCCGAGGAGAAGTTCCAGTACCCGGACAGCACGATGCCGCCGTCCACCTTGCGCGCGCGGCCCTGCGGGTAGGCGATGCCCGAGGCGATGACCGCGTCCGGGTCGTCGCCCCACACTTCCTCCTGGGCTTTCGGGTCGTAGAGGGCGAGCATCCAGTGGTGGATCGACAGGTTGCCCACGTTCCACGCCACGGACGCGTCGCCGCGCCCGATGATCTCCGGGAGGTCGAACACCGAAACGAAGTCGAATTCCATGCCGCCCCAGCGCTTGGGCTGCAGGATGCGCAGCAGCCCGGACTCGTGCAGCAGCGCGAGCACTTCGGGCGTCAGTTGCCTCGCGGCCTCCGATGCTGGCGCGAGTTCGCGCAGCTTCGGCACCAGCGCGTGCGCCCGGCGCGTGGCTTCCTCGAGCCCCACATCGGCAAATCCCTTGCTTTTCGCCATGGTCAGGAGGGCCTCGTGACGGTGCCGGCCTTGTCCTTCGCGCCCGCCACTTCGGGCATCTTCGAATAGTCCTCGCCCCAGTTGGGCAGCGGGTCCAGCCCGTTGAAATTGAGCTCCAGCGTGAGGCCGTCGGGATCGCGCACGAAGATCTGGAAGAGGTCGAAGTCCGGCAGCGCGCGCGCCCAGAACTCGCACTTCATCTCGGTGAAGCGCTTGCGGAAGACCTCCGGGTCGGTGGCGAGGAAGGCGATGTGGTCGATCGTGCCGGAGTTGTCCTGCGCGGCGTGCTTCGGCGTGCCGCGGTAATACAGCTCCGAGTTCGGGATCCCGTGCTGGCCCATGTGGACCCAGATGCGCCCCTCGCGCCCCAGCCAGTAGCCCGCGAACGGGAACGGCGGCCGCGGCATGATCTCGAGGTCCAGCGCCTTGCAGTAGAAGTCCTTGGTCGCCTCGAGGTCCGTGGCGCGGACGAAGTAGTGGTTGAGTTCGACAAGCGGCATGACGGTCTCCTTGTTGCCTTTTGCCGGAGTTTAGCAGCGCCCGGCGAGGTACACTTTCGGGAAACCGGCGCAGCACAACAATCCGGGAGGAGACACCCCTTGAAATCACCTGCATTCGCCTACGCGAAGCCGCGCACGCTCGACGAGGCCTGCGGCCTGCTCGAGGCGCACGGCGAGGAGTCGCGGATCATCGCCGGCGGCCAGAGCCTGGTCGCCATGCTGAACCTGCGCCTCGCCGCGCCCGGGCTCCTGGTGGACATCAACGCCATCGAGGGCCTCGGCGGGATCTCGGTGCAGGGCGACCGGCTCGTCATCGGCGCCCTGGTCCGGCACCGCGAGATCGAGCAGTCCGGCATGGTCGCCGAGAACTGCCCCCTGCTCGCGCAGGCCGCGCCGCACATCGCGCACGTGGCCATCCGCAACTCGGGCACCATCGGCGGGTCGATCGCGCTCGCCGACCCGGCCGCGGAGTGGCCCGCCTGCTGCCTCGCGCTGGACGCCACCTTCCGGCTGGTGTCGAAGAAGGGCGAGCGCCGCGTGGCGGCACGCGACTTCTTCAAAGGACTGTTTGCCACGGCGCTGCGCCCGGCCGAGCTGGTCGCGGCGATCGAGATCCCCCTGCTGCCGAACCATCGCAGCGTGTTCCTCGAACTGGCGCGGCGGCGCGGCGACTACGCGATCGTCGGCCTCGCCGCCCTCGCGCGGCCCGAGGGGGGGCGCCTGCACGACGTGCGCCTCGCGTATCTCGGCGGCGGCGACGCGCCCATCCTCGCCCGGCACGCGATGCAGGCCGCCGAAGGCAAACCGCCGGCGGCCGACCTGTCGGCCGAACTGGCCAGGGACCTCTCGCCGCTGGCGGACCTCGAGAACCGGGCCGCCACCAAGCTCCACCTCGCCAACGTGCTTGCCCGCCGCGCGCTGGCCGCGTTGGCCGCCTGAAAGGACCCGCATGGACCACACCAGCACACTCACCCTCACCGTCAACGGCACCAAAGTGTCGCGCACGGTCCAGCCCCGCACCCACCTGATCGACTTCCTGCGCGACGAGCTCGGCCTCACCGGCTCGCACATCGGCTGCGAGCACGGCGTCTGCGGCGCCTGCACGGTCCGCGTCGACGGCACCATCGTGCGCGGCTGCCTGACCCTCGCCGTCCAGTGCGAAGGCAAGGCGGTGGACACGGTGGAAGGCCTGTCGGACTCCGGCGAGCTGGCCCAGCTGCAGCAGGCCTTCCACGAGAGGAACGCACTGCAGTGCGGCTACTGCACGCCGGGCATGCTGGTGGCGGCGCTGGACCTGGTGAAGTCCGAGCCGGACGCCACGCGCGAACGCATCCGCGAGCACCTGTCGGGCAACTACTGCCGCTGCACCGGCTACCAGGCCATCGTGGACGCCATCGAGACGGTGCTCGTGCATCGCCGCAAGGAGGCCCGGGCATGACCGCACGCGACGAACTCCCCGTCAAGGGGTCGAAGACCCGTACCCAAGCCGGCTACATCGGCAAGGCCGAGCCGCGCGCCAACGCCAAGCGCCTCCTGCAGGGGCGCGGCTCGTTCATCGACGACCTGCGCTTCCCGCGCCTTGCGCAGGTCGTGTTCCTGCGCAGCCCGCATGCGCACGCGAAGATCAGGAAGCTGGATTTCTCCAAGGCGCGCACCGCGCCCGGGGTGATCGCGGTGGTGGACGGCCGCGCGGTGGCCGAGTACTGCACGCCCTGGGTGGGCGTGCTCTCCCACCTCAAGGGACTGAAGTCGGCGCCGCAATTCCCGATCGCCATCGACCGCGCCTGCTGGCAGGGCGAGGCGGTGGCAGCCGTGGTGGCCGAGACGCGCGCCCAGGCCGAGGACGCCTGCGAGCTGATCGTGGCCGAGTACGACCCGCTGCCGGCCGTGATCGACATGCACGAAGCCCTGGCCGGCAGGCACGTGATCCACCCGGACCTGGGCGACAACATCTGCTTCAACCGCGAGGTCGACTTCGGCGCGGTGGAAGCGGCGTTCGCCAAGGCCGACGTGGTGGTCGAGGAAAGCTACAGCTTCGGCCGGCACACCGGGGTGTGCCTCGAGGGCCGCGCGATCCTCGCCGACTACAACGCGGCCGAGCACACGCTCACGGTGCACCACGCCACCCAGGCGCCGCACATGATGCAGGACATCTTCTCCAAGCACCTGAACATCCCGGAAGCCAACGTGCGCGTGATCTGCCGCGACATCGGCGGCGCCTATGGCATCAAGGTGCACGTCTACCCGGACGAGATGTGCACGGCGGCGCTCTCCATCATGCTGCGCCGGCCGGTCAAGTTCGTGGCCGACCGGATGGAGTCGTTCCTGTCGGACATCCACGCGAGGGAACATAAGGTCAAAGTGCGCCTGGCCGCCACGAAGGCGGGCGAGATCCTCGCCTTCGACCTGGACGACCTGACCGCGATCGGCCCGTATTCGGTCTACCCGCGCACCAGCGGCATCGAAGGCAACCAGGTGGTGAACCTGACCGGCGGGCCGTACAAGCACCAGAATTACCGCGCCAAGCTCAACGTGGTGTTCACCAACAAGAACGTCACCTGCCAGTACCGCGCGGTGGGCCACCCGATCGCGGTGGCGCTCACCGAGGGCATCGTCGACCTCGCCGCGCAGAAGCTCGGCATGGACCCGGCCGAATTCCGCCGCAGGAACCTGGTCCCGGACGACGCGTACCCGTACACCGGGGCGGCAGGCATGAAGTTCGAGCTCCTGTCCCACCACCAGTGCCTGGACAAGCTGCTGGCGCTGATGGATTACAAGGCGCTGCGCGCCGAGCAGGCGGAGCTGCGCAAGAAGGGCGTCTACCGCGGCATCGGCCTCGCCGCGATGATCGAGGTGACCAACCCCTCGCCCGCGTTCTACGGCGTGGGCGGGGCGCGCATCTCGGCGCAGGACGGCGCAACCCTGCGCCTCGAGCCCACCGGGATGCTGACCGTGCTCTCCAGCGTGACCGAGCAGGGCCAGGGCACCGAGGGGATCTTCGCGCAGATCGCGGCCACCGCGGTGGGCGTGACGATGGACAAGGTCAAGGTCATCACCGGCGACACCAGCACCACCCCCTATGGCGGCGGCACCTGGGCCTCGCGCGGCGCCGGCATCGGCGGCGAAGCCGTGCTGCAGGCGGGCAAGGCCTTGCGCTCCAACATCCTCGACATCGCCGCGGCAATCCTGTCCGTGGACAAGGCGACGCTCGACGTCTACAACAACGAAATCATCGATGCGGCGAGCGGCGCGTCCAGGTTGCCGCTGGCCGAACTCGGGCGCGTGGCCTACTTCCGCCCGGACACCCTGCCGATGAAGTTCCAGTCCGAGCTGATGGTGACCCGCCACTACACGCCGCGCGAATACGGTTTCACCTTCACCAACGGCATCCAGGCCTCGCTGGTGGAGATCCACCCCGACACGGGCTTCGTGAAGCTGCTCAAGCACTGGTGCGTGGAGGACTGCGGCACGGTCATCAACCCGATGCTGGTGGACGAGCAGATCCGCGGCGGCGTGGTGCAGGGCATCGGCGGGGCGCTGTTCGAGGAGTGCCACTACTCCGAGGACGGCCAGCTGCTGAACGCCTCGATGGCCGACTACCTGGTGCCGATGTCGGGCGAGATGCCGGACATCGTCTGCGGCCACGTGGAGTCGCCGACGAAGAGTTCGGAGCTGGGCGCCAAGGGCGTGGGGGAAGCCGGCACGGCAGGCGCGCCGGGGGCGGTGATGAACGCGATCAACGACGCGCTGGCGCCGCTCAATGCCCGCGTGAACAGCATGCCGTTCACGCCCGAGCGGATCCTGGACGCGCTCGGCGCGGCGAACGCGAAGGGCTAGGCCGTGCCCAGGTAGTAGTTCTTCACCATGTCGTTGTGCTCGAGCTCCTCGACGGTCCTGCCCTCGAAGACGATCTCGCCGTGCACGATGAGGTAGCCGCGGTCCGCGATCCGGATGGCCTGGTGGAAGTTCTGCTCGGCCATCAGCACGGTCAGGCCGTGCTTTTCCTTCAGCTGCTTGATCATCGTGACCGTGTTCGAAACGAGCAATGGCGACAGCCCCACCGAGGGCTCGTCTACCAGCAGCAGTTTCGGCGAGGACATCAGCGCGCGTGCAATCGCCAGCATCTGCTGCTGGCCGCCCGACATCGAGCCGGCCAGCTGGCGGCGGCGCTCCTTCAGCACCGAGAAGGTCTCGTAGCAGAGCTCGAGGTTCTTCGCGATGTGCGGCCGCGCCTCGCGGCGGAACGCGCCGAGCAGCAGGTTTTCCTCGACGGTGAGCCTGGGAAAGAGGCGCCGGCCCTCGGGGACCAGCGCCACGCCCAGGCCCACGATCTCCTCGGTGGAGAGCCTGGTGAGGTCGTGCGGCACGCCGTCCAGCTTGAGGAGGATCTGGCCGCTGGTGGGCCGCACGTTGCCCATCACGCATTTCATCAGCGTGCTCTTGCCGTTGCCGTTGGTGCCCAGCAGCGCGACGGTTTCGCCGTCGCGGACCTGCATGGACACGCCCTGCAGCGCGCGCACCGCGCCGTATCCGGCGTGGATCCCGAGGATCTCGAGCTCAAGCGCCAAGATAGGCCCTCTGCACGTCCGGGTTGCCGACCACCGCTTCGGGCGAGCCTTCGCAGATGATGCGCCCCGCATCGAGGCACAGGAGGCGCTGCGAGAACTTCATCACCGCCTGCATGATGTGCTCGATCATGATGATGGTGATGCCCGAGGCGTTCAGCTTGAACAGGATCTCGAGCACCTCGCTCACCTCGTTGGACGACAGCCCCGCCATCGCCTCGTCGGAGATCAGCAGGCGCGGCCGCGCCGCCATCGCGCGCGCCAGTTCCATCTTGCGCAGTTCCACCTGGGACAGGCTGCTCGCCAGCGTTTCGGCCTTGTCCGCGAGGCCCATGCCCTTGAGGATCTCCATCGCCTCGCCGCGCGTGTCCGCAAGGTGCAGCGAGCCGCTGTGCGCCACGTACTCCAGCGGCACGATGAGGTTCTCCAGCACCGACATGCTGCCGAACGGGCGCGGGATCTGGAAGCTGCGCGCGATGCCCAGGCGCGTGCGCTTGTACGCGGGCATGCGCGAGACCTCGGCGCCGTCGAACAGGATGCTGCCCTGGTCGTTCTGCAGCGCCCCGGAAATGCAGTTGATCAGCGTGGTCTTGCCCGAGCCGTTCGGCCCGATCAGGCCGAAGCGCTCGCCGCGGCCCACGTTCACGCTCACCTGGTCGAGCGCCGTGAAGCCGCCGAAGTGCTTGGACAGGTTGTCGATTTTCAGCAGGGCGTCCACGGGTTGGCTCACGGCGTGCCCTTCTTCAGCACGTAGCGCTTCCACAGGCCGAGGATGCCCTCGGGCGCGCCGACCACGAACACCACCAGCATCACGCCGACCACCAGCACGTTCATCTCCGAGGAGATCGTGACCGTGACGACCTGCTGCACGGTGCCGAGCAGGATCGCCCCCAGCACCGGCCCGATCCAGTGGGCGGTGCCGCCGATGATCGGCATCGCCAGCGCGTTCACCGCGTAGTTGAGGCTGAACGCGGAGGACGGCTCGATGAACGAGAGGTACTGCGCGAAGGGGGCCCCCGCCGCGCCCATCAGCGCGCCCGAGATCGAGGCCGCCGCGAGCTTGAGCTTCAGCGTGGGCACGCCCGAGCACTCGGCGGCGCCCTCGTTGTCGCGGATGGCGCGCAGCCCGCGGCCGATCCAGCCGACCTGGATGTAGCGCGCCATGGCCACCGCCAGGACCGCGATGATGGTCATCACGAGGAACAGCCACTGGGTGTAGTTGGTGAAATACAGCGGCATTTCGGTCGGGCGCAGAATCGGCAGGCCCTTGGCGCCGCCCACGTAGTGCCAGTTCATCACCACGGTCTCGAGGATGATCGTGATCGCGATCGTGGCGATCGAGAAGAAGATGCCGCGCAGACGCAGGGTCAGCAGGCCCACCAGGAAGCCGAGCAGCCCCGCCGCCGCCGCGCCGGCGAGGATCTGCAGGCCGAGCGGCAGCTGCACCGCCTTGTAGAGCGCCACCGCGCTGTAGGCGCCGACCGCGAAGAACGCGCCGGTGCCGAAGTTCACATAGCCCGCGAACCCGCCGAGGATGTTCCAGGCCGTGGCGAGCACGATGAACTGCAGCACCACGAACCCGGCGAAGTAGAAGTACTCCAGGTGCACGAACAGCGGCGCGGCCGCGGCGAACCCGACCAGGACCAGGGCGCCGAGCAGGAATTTCATCGCCCGCGCCTCATCGTCCGAACAATCCCGCAGGACGCACCCCGAGGACCGCGAGCAGGATGCCGAAAGCGACCGCGGGCGCCCACGCGGTGCCCACCGACGCCAGCACCAGCGACTCGGCGACGCCGAGGATCAGGCCAGCCACCAGCGTCCCGCTCATGCTGCCCATGCCGGCCAGCACCACGACGCAGAACGTGCGGCCGATGTACAGGCGGTCGAGGTTCGGGTCTACCGGGCCCACGATGATCAGCAGCGCGCCGGCCAGCGCGCAGGTGCCGGTGGCGATGCCGAAGGCCCAGCGCTTGATGCGCACCGGGTCCGCGCCCATCAGGCGCAGCGCCCCCTCGTCCTGCGCCACGGCCTTGATCGCGCGGCCGGTGAAGGTGCGCGACAGGTACAGGGCGAGCGTGATGGTCAGGGCCAGCGCGACGCCGAACGCCACGATCATGCGCTGCGGGATGCGCACGTCGCCGAAGACCTCGATGCTGGTGCCGATGTAGCTTGCCTCCACCATGCGCTGGTCGACGCCGAACACGAGGATCAGGCCCACCTGCACGATGAAGGCGATGCCGAAGAAGAACGCGATGCCCCGCACGCCGAGGTCGGTGCCGCGCCGCTCGAAGGTCAGGTAATAGAACTGGTAGACGGCGATGCCGAACGCGAAGAACACCGGCATGAGCAGCAACCCCGCGAGGAGCGGGTCCATGCCGAGGCCGACCAGCGCGTACGTCGCGTACGCGCCCAGCACGAGGAAGGCCGGATGCGCCACGTGCGGCACGTCGAGCAGCCCGAACGAGATCGAGAGCCCGACGCTGACCGCAGCGTAGAAGCAGCCGAGGAGCAGCCCGGAGAGGACCGCCTCGAGGAAGAGCTGTATATCCAGGCTAGTTCCGCGCCTTGTCGTAAGGCAGCAGCGTGCCGGACTTGTAGGCCGCCGGGGCGATGATCACCTGCTTGCCCTCCTGGCGGAACTGCTCGAGGTCCTTGCCCTTGATGCCGCGGAACTGCGCCATCACGACCCGCGGCGTGGTCCACTCGCCGACCGAGTCGAACTTGATGTCGCCGACCATGGTCTTCATCGTGTTCTTGCGCAGGTAGTCGGCCAGCACCTTGTCGTCCAGGCTCTTGGTCGCGCCGATCGCCTGCTCGAGCATCTGGCCGATCGCGTAGTTGAACGGCGGCAGGTAGTAGCCGAGCGGGTCGACCTTCTCGGCCTTGGCGCGCACCGAGTAGCGGTCGAGGAAGCCCTTGACCGCCGGGTTCGCCATGGTCTTCTCGGGCACGTAGCTGTTGTAGTTCACGAAACCATTCAACAGGGGGCCGAGCGCTTCCATGATGGGGGCGAACTGCAGGCCGACCATGCCGCCGCCGATGATCTTGACGGTGGGGCCGACGCCGATCTCGGCCACCGCGCGCACGATCGCCGCGGACTCGGCCGGGTACGAGCAGATGAACACGATGTCGGCCTTGGAGGCCCGCACCGAGCGGATGATCGAGGAGAAGTCCACCGAGTTCGGCGGGTAGTTCTGGTCGTACACGGTGGTGAGGCCCTTGGCCTTGGCGATCGCGCGCCCGCCGGTGCACAGGTTCTGCGCGAACTCGGCGTCGGCCGCCATGAAGGCGAT
>JAFEDL010000096.1:0-22844 GCA_018241645.1 Pseudomonadota bacterium | reverse complement strand
CCCGCGCCCCAGGGCGCGTTGTTGAACCACATGTCGTGCTTGATCTGCGCGTTCACGTCGAACGAGAAGTTGCCCATCAGCAGCTTGTTGCGCTGCTTCACCAGCGGCATGATCGGCGCGGTCACGTTGGTGCCGTAGGGCGCGATCAGCAGGTCGACCTTGTCGATGTCGAGGAGCTTGGTGTAGATGCCGGGGACGATCGCCGGGTTGGTCTGGTCGTCGTAGGAGATCAGTTCCACCTTGCGCCCGAGCATGCCGCCCTTGGCATTGACGTCGTCGCGCCAGATCTGCAGCGCGAGCAGCGCCGCCTTGCCCCCGCCGCCGAGCGGGCCGGTCTGCGCGATGCCGATGCCGATCTTGATCGGCTGCTGTGCAAAAGCGGTGCTCGCTGCGACCAATGCCGCAAAGCACGCCGCCAGTATCCTGACTGTTTTCATGTTTTGGTCTCCTCCGGGGTTTACCGCGCAGGGATGCTGAACGGGATTCCCGGCGCTGTCAATTCAGATCCGCGCGAGGGCGAACGCCTCGCGTTTGACGGGGCCGCCTGCCTTGGCTAAGGTCGGCGCGGTCACCTTCCCGATCGCAGGAGAACCCATGGCCTACCAGGAAACGCTGCCCAGGCGCGGCGTGCCGCGCACCGAAATGCAGAAGAGGATCGCCCGTTTTTCCGACCTCAAGGGCTCCGACGGCGGCCTGCCCGACAGCAAGGCGCCAGCTTGCGAGCGAACGCTCTACAACGTGATCGGCTTCCAGCCGCCCGAGGGCGAAGGCGAAGGCATGCAGTCGCCGGTGGGCGAGAACGCCGCGCGCATGGCGGCGATCAAGGTCTCGGAAGGCTTCAACCTCGGCTACTGCCGCGCGAAGCCCGGCAAGGGGCCGATGATGCACAACCACGACACCAACGAAACTTTTATCCCGATGACCGGCACCTGGCGCTGCAGCTGGGAGAACGAGCAGGGCGAAGTCGAGCACGCGGACCTGCGCCCGCTGGATGTGATCTCGTTCCCGCCGGGCGCCATCCGGCGGTTCATGAACCTCGCGAACGACCGCAACGACCCGGAAGAAGAATCGATCCTGATGTTCGTGATCGGCGGCAACGCGCCGCGCGCCGAATTCACCAGCCAGGCGATGGCCGAGCTCGAGGCCGCCGGGGTGTGGCCGCCGAAAGCCTGAGGAACCGCATGAAGCTGGGCACGTTCATGATGCCGCTGCACCCGCCCGGGCGGCAGCCGTGGGAGACGCTCGCGGAGGACCGCGAGGCCATCCTGCTGGCCGACCGGCTGGGGTACTGCGAGGCGTACGTCGGCGAGCACACGACGGACCTCGCGGAAAACGTCACCTCGTGCCTGATGTTCCTCGCCAGCCTGGCGCACGATACGCAGCAGATCATGCTCGGCAGCGGCACGCTGAACCTGCCCAACACGCACCCGGCGAGCGTCGCCGCGCAGGTCGCGATGATCGACCACCTGTTGCGCGGCCGCTTCATCATGGGCATCAGCCCGGGCGGCCTGATGTCGGACGCGGAGGTGTTCGGCAACTACGGCAAGGACCGCAACGAAATGTTCCTCGAGTGCATCAATACGGTGCTCGCGATCTGGGCCGGCGAAGGCCCCTACAAGCTGGCAGGCAAGCACTACAGCGTCACCACCGAAAAGACCATGATCCCCGAGATCGGCCAGGGCACCATCATCCGGCCGTTCCAGAAGCCGCACCCGCGGATCGTGGTCACCGCCGTGGCGCCGCATTCCAAAGGCGTGACCGAGGCGGCCAAGCGCGGCTGGCAGCCGATCTCGGCCAACTTCCTGCTGCCGGAATGGGTGGCCTCGCACTGGCCGCGCTACGCCGAAGGCCGCGCGGCCGTGGGCGCGGCGGCCAACCCGTCCGAATGGCGCGTGGCGAAGTCGATCTTCGTCGCGGATGACGAGGCGACGGCGAAGCGCTACGGCCACGGCCCGGACGGGCCCTATCATTTCTATTTCAGGCAGCTGGTGCGCAAGCTCGTCGGCTTTGGCGGGCGCGCGAACCTGTTCAAGCTCGACCAGAGCGAACCCGACGAAAAGATCACGCCCGACTACGTGACCCACAAGCTGGTCATCGCCGGCACGGTGAACAGCGTGGTGGACCAGGTCCTCGCCTTCCGCGAGCAGACCGGCCCGTTCGGCACCCTGCTCTATGCGTGCCACGACTGGGTGGACCCGGAACTCGGCACGCGCTCCATGCAGCTGATGGCCGAGCAGGTGATGCCGCGCGTCAACGCGGCGCTGGGGGAGACGGCGTAGCCCCCTTCCTGCAGGGGTAAATGTACCGGTACCGGTACATCAACTGCCCGGAGCGCCGCTCCTGGCAAGGACTTCCAGAAATGAATCCGGCAGATTCCGGCCCCGGCCGAGCCGCCGCCGCGCGCTTTCGCACTCCGGGCTGCAGGTGAGCTGGCGGCCGTAGGCGACGCTCGCCCGCGCCTCGTTCACCTCGTGGGCCCGGCCGCAGACCGGGCAGACCTGCGGACAAAGCCGCGTTTGAACGCGGGCGCCCATCAGAACAGCCGTTCCGCGCGCTGCGCGAGGCGCTCGGCGCTGGCCTCGGGTTCCATTGAAGCCGGCTCTACCCCGGCACGGCGGGCCTCGACGGCACGCGGCGCGATCATGGTGACTTCCACCAGCGGCACGGACATCAGGCCGACCGCCACCGCCAGGGCCGCGCCGCCGCAAGCCTGGATGCAGACATGCGGGCGGCTCGGCAGGTTGGCGATATGGTCCCGCAATGCTGCAACGCCCGTCGGCCCGGAGGGATACCGTGCCACGCAGGCGCGCCGGCCGTCCTGCCGCTCGGCTACCACCAGGCCGCCGTCGGCGGCAATCTCGACGCCGAAATAGCGCTCGGCGGTCTGTCCGGAATGGGTGCCCATGCGAACCCTCCTAGAAAAAGACCCGGCCCGTGCTGAGCACGTTCGCGACGCCAGGGTTCGACACGGCGATCTGCACCAGCTTGAGCGCAATCACCCCGACGAGCATTGCGCCGAGAATGAGGAACTCCGCCGCGCAGGGCCTGATCGCCAGCAATACCGCGCGCACCTTCCTGCGGATCGCGATCAGGAGTTCACGCACGGCGCCCGTCGAATCGGAACTGAAAATGGTTTGGTTCATGGCTGCATCTCCTTGGTTGATACCAATGTAGGGATGCGCGAGTAGCTTTGCCGTAAAGAGTGGGCTGCCGCTCGTAAACAAGGCGTATGCAGGCCGGATGGTCCCGCTACGACGGACCTCTTTACGCCGCATTTACAGCCCCGGGCCAAAGCTTGACGCCGATTTGACGCGTCCACCCCTATCTTTCGAGGTGTCCGGCGTGGAACCGGGTTGACCTATCGCAAGCATCCGGAAAGCGATCAGCGCAGCCTGAGTCCTTGCTCACTTACGGGAGATGGCTATGGATTTCGTTTTCATCGCGCTCGGCCTGGCGTTCTTCGCGGCGAGCGCAGCACTGGTGTACGGATTCGAGCGCCTGCGGAGGCCGTCATGAGCGGCCTCTACATCGTCGGCGCCCTGGTGGCCGCCGGCCTGTTCGTCTACCTGGTCTACGCGCTTTTCAAGCCGGAGGACTTTTCATGACCTCCAACCTGGTCCTGCAGTGCGGCTTCTACCTCGCCGTGCTGATCGCGCTCGCCAAGCCGCTGGGCGCCTACATGGCGCGGGTGTATTCCAACGAGCCCGCGCTGCTCAACACGCTGGGCGCGCCCGTCGAGCGCCTGATGTACCGGATTTCCGGCATCGACGAGAAGCACGAGATGCGCTGGACGCAGTACGCGCTCGCGGCGCTGGCGTTCAACCTGCTCGGCTTCCTGGCCGTCTACGCGTTGCAGCGCCTCCAGGGCAGCCTGCCGTTCAACCCGCAGGCCCTGCCGGCGATCCCGGCCGACTCGGCATTCAATACCGCGGTGAGCTTTGCCACCAACACCAACTGGCAGGGCTACGGCGGCGAGACGACCATGAGCTACCTCGCCCAGATGCTTGCGCTCACGGTGCAGAACTTCGTCTCCGCTGCGACGGGGATGGCCGTGCTGATTGCGCTGATCCGCGGCTTTGCGCGCAAGTCCGCTGACACGATCGGCAATTTCTGGGTGGACATGACGCGCTCGACGCTCTACGTCCTGCTGCCGCTTTCGGTCATCCTCGCCCTGGCCCTCGTCAGCCAGGGCGTGGTGCAGACCTTCTCCGCCTACCAGACCGTGCCGCTCGTGGAGTCGGTCGAGTACGACAACCCGAAGCTCGACGCCGCCGGGCAGCCGGTCAAGGACGCGAAGGGCAACCCGGTCACGGAAAAGGCCACCCAGAAGGAACAGGTCATCGCGGTGGGCCCGGCCGCCTCCCAGATCGCGATCAAGCAGCTGGGCACCAACGGCGGGGGATTCTTCAACGTCAATTCGGCGCACCCGTTCGAGAACCCCACGCCGCTGGCCAACTTCCTCGAGATGCTCTCCATCCTGGTGATCTCCGGGGCGCTCTGCTACACCTTCGGCAAGATGGTGGGCGACACGCGCCAGGGCTGGGCGATCCTCGCTGCAATGACCATCGTGCTGGTCGCCATGCTGGCCGTGGCCGTGGCCGCCGAGCAGTCCGGCAACCCGCTGCTCACCAAGCTCGGCGTCGACCAGGTCGCCACTGCCGCGCAGTCCGGCGGCAACATGGAAGGCAAGGAAACCCGCTTCGGCATCGCCAACTCGGCGCTCTGGGCCACGGCCACCACGGCAGCCTCGAACGGCTCGGTGAACGCCATGCATGATTCGTTCACCCCGCTGGGCGGCCTGGTGCCGATGTTGATGATGCAGCTGGGCGAGGTGATCTACGGCGGCGTGGGCTCGGGCCTCTACGGCATGGTGGTGTTCGCGCTGATCGCGGTATTCGTCGCCGGCCTGATGATCGGCCGCACGCCGGAGTACCTGGGCAAGAAGATCGAGTCCTTCGAAATCAAGATGGCCTCCGTGGCGATCCTCATGCCGCCGCTCGTCGTGCTGATCGGCACGGCGGTCGCGGTCCTGGTCGAGCCGGGCAAGGCCGGCGTCGCCAACCCGGGCGCCCACGGCTTTTCGGAAATCCTGTATGCGTTCTCCTCGGCCGGGAACAACAACGGCAGCGCCTTTGCGGGCCTTTCGGCGAATACGCCCTTCTACAACACGGCGCTCGGGTTTGCGATGCTGTTTGCGCGCTACTGGCTGCTCGTTCCGGTGCTCGCGATCGCCGGCTCGCTCGCCGCCAAGAAGACCGTGCCGGCAGGCGCGGGCACCCTGCCCACCCACGGGCCCCTCTTCATCGTCCTGCTGATCAGCACGGTAATGCTGGTCGGCGCCCTGACTTTCGTGCCCGCGCTGGCGCTCGGCCCGGTGATCGAGCACCTGCAAATGCTGGCTGCGCGCTAGGAACAGGGGAACCCAGGTTCCCCCGTTACCCCTTCCTTGGAGAATCCCATGACCACCCAGACCCTCCCCAAGTCCTTGCTCGACCCGGCGCTGGTGCGGCCGGCGATCCTCGACGCGCTGAAGAAGCTTGCGCCGCAGTACCAGTGGCGCAACCCGGTGATGTTCGTCGTGTACATCGGCAGCATCCTCACGACCGGCCTGTTCCTGCAGGCCATGCTCGGCGCGGGCGAGGCGCCCGCGGGCTTCATCCTGGCGATCACGCTGTGGCTGTGGTTCACGGTGCTGTTCGCCAATTTCGCCGAGAGCATCGCCGAAGGCCGCAGCAAGGCCCAGGCCGAAAGCATGCGCGCGGCCAAGCGCGACATCGTCGCCAAGAAGCTCGCCTCCCCGCACAGCGGCGCCTCGCACGCGCTGGTGCCGGCCTCGGGCCTGCGCATCGGCGACTTCGTCCTGGTCGAGGCCGGCGACTTCATCCCGGGCGACGGCGAGGTCGTCGAGGGCGTGGCTTCGGTCGACGAGAGCGCGATCACCGGCGAATCCGCCCCGGTGGTGCGCGAGTCGGGCGGCGACTTCTCGTCGGTCACCGGCAGCACGCGGGTGATCTCCGACTGGCTGGTGGTGCGCATCACCGCCAACCCCGGCGAGTCGTTCCTCGACCGCATGATCGCCATGGTCGAGGGCGCCAAGCGCCAGAAGACGCCGAACGAGATCGCGCTCACCATCCTGCTGGTGGGCATGACCCTGGTGTTCCTGCTGGCCACGGTCACGCTGCTGCCGTTCTCGGTCTACAGCGTGGAAACGGCCAAACAGGGCCAGGCCATCTCGATCACCGTGCTGGTAGCACTGCTCGTGTGCCTGATCCCGACCACCATCGGCGCGCTGCTCTCGGCGATCGGCGTCGCCGGCATGGGCCGCATGCTGGCGAAGAACGTGATCGCCACTTCCGGCCGCGCGATCGAGGCCGCCGGCGACATCGACGTGCTGCTGCTCGACAAGACCGGAACGATCACCCTGGGCAACCGCGAAGCCTCGCGCTTCCTGCCCGGGGGCGGCGTGACCGAGCGCGAACTGGCCGACGCCGCCCAGCTCGCGTCGCTGGCCGACGAGACCCCGGAAGGGCGCTCGATCGTGGTCCTCGCCAAGCAGAAGTTCAACCTGCGCGGCCGGGACGTGGGCGGCGTCGATGCGACCTTCGTGCCGTTCTCCGCCCATACCCGCATGAGCGGCGCCGACATCGGCGGGCGCAAGCTGCGCAAGGGCGCGGCGGACGCCATCCGGGCCCATGTGCTGGCCCTCGGAGGGCACTATCCGGTGGAAGTGGAGGCGATCGTCACGACGGTGGCCCAGGGCGGCGCGACGCCGCTGGTGGTCTGCGACGGGGCGGTCGTGCTCGGCGTGATCGAGCTGAAGGACATCGTCAAGGGCGGCATAAAGGAACGCTTCGCCGAGCTGCGCCGCATGGGCATCAAGGCGGTGATGATCACCGGCGACAACAAGCTGACGGCCGCGGCCATCGCGGCGGAGGCCGGGGTGGACGAGTTCCTCGCCGAGGCCACGCCCGAGGCCAAGCTGAAGCTGATCCGCGACTACCAGGCGCAAGGGCGGCTGGTGGCCATGACCGGCGACGGCACCAACGACGCGCCGGCCCTCGCCCAGGCGGACGTGGCCGTGGCCATGAACTCGGGCACCCAGGCGGCGAAAGAGGCCGGCAACATGGTGGACCTCGACTCCAACCCGACCAAGCTGATCGAGGTGGTCGAGACCGGCAAGCAGATGCTGATGACCCGCGGCGCGCTCACGACTTTCTCGATCGCCAACGACGTGGCCAAGTACTTCGCGATCATCCCGGCCGCGTTCGCCACGACCTATCCGCAGCTGAACGCCCTCAACGTCATGGGCCTCGCGAGCCCAGCGAGCGCCATCCTCTCGGCGGTGATCTTCAACGCGCTCATCATCGTCGCGCTGATCCCCCTCGCATTGACGGGCGTGCGGTATGTGCCGATCGGCGCGGCCGCGCTGCTGAGGAAGAACCTGCTCGTCTACGGGGTGGGCGGGCTCGTCGTGCCGTTCATCGGAATCAAGCTCATCGACCTGGCGCTCGTGGCGCTGGGACTGGTGTAAGGAGACTGCCATGCTCAAGGAGCTCAAACCCGCATTCGTACTGCTCGTGCTGATGACGCTGATCACCGGCGTCCTGTACCCGGCGCTCGTGACCGGGCTGGCCAAGGTGCTGTTCCCGTCCCAGGCCAACGGCAGCCTGATCGTGCAGGACGGCAAGGCCGTCGGCTCGGCCCTGATCGGGCAGCCCTTTTCCGACCCGAAGCACTTCTGGGCGCGCGCGTCGGGCACCTCGCCCTACCCGGACAACGCCAGCGCCTCGAGCGGCACGAACCAGGGCCCGACCAACCCGGCGCTGGCCGAGGCCGTGGCCGGGCGCGTCAAGGCGCTGCGCGAAGCCGACCCGGGCAACACCGCGCCGGTGCCGGTCGACCTCGTCACCGCTTCGGGCAGCGGACTCGACCCGCACATCAGCCCGGCGGCGGCCGAGTACCAGGTTGCGCGCGTCGCGAAGGCCCGCGGCCTGGACGCGGCCAGAGTCCGCGCGCTCGTGGCCGAGTCGACCGAAGGCCGCCAGCTGGGCTTCCTCGGCGAGCCGCGGGTCAACGTCCTGAAACTCAACCTGGCGCTCGACGCGCCGGAAAAGAAGTAGTCGGCATCATTGCAAACACGGAGATCACTTTCATGCGCAAATCCATCATCGCCCTGGCCCTGGCCGCCGCGGGCGGCCTGCCTGCAGCCGCCTTCGGGCAGACTGCGGCGCCCGCCGCAGCCCCTTCGGACCACACCTTTGCGGGCAACCTCGGCCTGTTCAGCGAGTACCGGTTCCGCGGCATTTCGCAGACCTTCGCGAAGCCCGCGATCCAGGGTGGCATCGACTATTCCCACTCCAGCGGCCTGTATCTGGGCAACTGGAACTCCAACGTCAACTCAGGCGCGGGCTACCCTTCCGGCAACCTGGAAATGGACTTCTACGGTGGCTGGAAAAAGGCCTGGGGCGACTGGGGCCTGGACGTCGGCTACCTCTATTACTACTACCCCGGCACCAATGCGAATGCCGCAGCGGGCACGACCCTGGTGAACCCGAAGAATCCCGCCAACGTCCACAACGGGAGCATCGACAACAAGGAGGTCTACGTCGGCGGATCCTGGAAATGGATTTCGGCGAAGTACTTCTACTCGGTCGGGGACTACTTCTCGGCACCCGGCACCAAGGGCTCCAACTACCTCGACGTGTCGGCCAACTACGACCTCGGCGGCGGGTGGGGGCTGGTGGGGCACGTGGGTTCGTTCCGGCTCAAGGGCTGGAGCACCGGCACGGACGCTACAAATGGCAACTACACCGACTGGAAAGTCGGCGTGACCAAGGACCTCAGCGGCTGGGTCCTCGGGGCCGCGTACCTCGACACCAGCGCCAAGGGCAGCTGCAATGCGGCGAACCCGGGCTACTACTGCTTCGGCAACTCTCTGCCTGTCGCCGCAGGGGGCACGAAGTTCAAGGACGCCGGCAAGGGAGTCGTGCTTGTCTCGGTCAGCAAGAGCTTCTGACCCGGGAACCGGGGCGGCACATGTTGCAGGGCAGGCCTCCATGTAAGAATACCTGCCCATGAGCGACAGCCGGCCCGATCCCGACGCACTGCTCGCCCGCGTGCAGCGCGACGAGCGCAAGGAAAAGCGCGGCAGGCTGAAGATATTCTTCGGCGCCGCCGCCGGGGTCGGCAAGACGTTCGCGATGCTGCGGGCCGCGCATGCGCAACGCGACGCCGGCATCGACACGGTCGTCGGACTGGTCGAGACGCACGGCCGCAGCGAAACCATCGCCCAGCTCGAAGACCTCGAGATCCTGCCCAGCCGGATGGTCGAGCATCGCGGCGGGACGGTGCGCGAGTTCGACATCGACGCGGCGCTCGCGCGCAAACCCGGCCTGCTCATCGTCGACGAGCTGGCGCATTCGAACGCGCCCGGCTCGCGCCACCCCAAGCGCTGGCAGGACGTGGCCGAACTGCTGGAGGCCGGCATCAGCGTCTACACGTCGCTCAACGTCCAGCACCTGGAGAGCCTCAACGACGTGGTCGGCCAGATCACCGGCGTGCGCGTCTGGGAGACGATCCCCGACAAGGTGTTCGACGAGGCCGACGAGGTCGAACTCGTCGACCTGCCCCCGGACGAACTGCTCGAACGCCTCGCGGCCGGCAAGGTCTACCTGCCCGAGCAGGCGCTGCGCGCCGCGGCGAACTTCTTCCGCAAGGGCAACCTGATCGCGCTGCGCGAGCTGTCGCTGCGGCGCACCGCGCAGCGCGTCGACGCGCAGATGCGGGACTACCGCGAAGACCACTCGATCGACCGCGCCTGGCCGGTGTCCGAGCGGCTGCTGGTCTGCGTGGGCCCGGGCGAGCGTTCCGAGCACCTCGTGCGCGCCGCGCGCCGCCTCGCCGCCGGCCTGGGCGCGGAATGGACCGCGCTTTACGTCGAAACCCCGGACCTGCAGCGCCTGCCCGAAGGCGAGCGCGACCGGATACTCAGGAACCTGCGCCTCGCCGAGGAACTCGGCGCGCGCTCGGTGACCGTGGGGGGCGGCGACGTGGCCCGCGAGGTGGTCGGCTACGCGCGCGCGCAGAACGTGAGCAAGATCGTCCTCGGCAAGCCGCGCCGGCGCGGGATCCTGCGCCGGCTCGTTTCCTCGACCGTGGACCGCGTCCTGCAGGGGGCGAGCGACATCGACGTGGAAATCATCGGCACCGAGGCGCGCCCCTCCACGCTGGCATTCGGGCTGGCGTCCCCGATCCTCGACCGCAGCCGCACCCACCTGGGCGTGGAGCAGCGCCCGCGCAGCGACAAGCTGCGCTGGCCCGGCTATGCCGGGGCTGCGGCGATCACGGTGGCCTGCACGCTCGTGGGCGCGCTGATGCACGGCCGGTTCGAGCCGACCAACTTGGTCATGGTGTACCTCGTCGGCATCGTGCTGGTGGCCGTGCGCTTCGGGCGGGGACCTTCGGTGTTCGCTTCGCTGGCCTCGGTGGCCGCCTTCGATTTCTTTTTCGTGCCGCCGTTCCTGACCTTTGCCGTCTCCGACACCCAGTACGTGGTGACCTTCCTGGTGATGCTGGCGGTGGGACTGGTCATCAGCAACCTCGCGGCCAGCGTGCGCCTGCAGGCGCGCATCGCCGGGTACCGCGAACAGCGCATTTCCGCGCTCTACGAGATGAGCCGCGAACTGGCCGGGACCTACCAGGTCGAGTCCATGGTGCGCATCGGCGTGCAGCACCTCGCCGAGGTGTTCGGCAGCCAGGCAGTGATCCTGCTGCCGGACCCGGGCGGCCGTGTGCGGCACCCGGCGGGGGACAGCATCGCGGGCTCGCTGCACGGCGCCGACCTCTCGATTGCGCAATGGGTGCACGACCACAACCAGGCGGCGGGCCTGGGCACCGATACGCTGGCGGGCAGCGACACGCACTTCGTGCCGCTGGCCTCGCCCAACCGCGCCGTCGGCGTGATCGGCCTGCTGCCGGCCAATCCGCGCCGCCTGTTCGTGCCCGAGCAGCGGCGCCTCCTCGACACGTTCGCCGGGCAGATCGCCATCGCGATCGAGCGCGCGCAACTGGCCGAGGACGCGCGCACGGCGCGCCTGCAGGCGGATACGGAGGAACTGCGCAATTCGCTCCTCGCCGGCATCTCGCACGACCTGCGCACGCCGCTCGCATCCATCGTCGGCGCGTCGTCGACGCTCGCGGAAAGCTCGGAGCAGCTGAGCCCGGCCGCGCGGCGCGACCTGGCGGCGGGCATCGCCGAAGAGGCGCGCCACATGAGCGAGGTCGTGGCCAACGTGCTGGACCTCGCGCGTTTCCAGGCGGGCGCCTTCCGGCTGAACCTCCAGTGGCACGTGCTGGACGAGGTGGTGGGCGGCGCGCTCGCCCGCTCCCGGGGCAGGCTCGCCGACCGCGAAGTGAAGCTTGCGCTGCCCGCCGACGCGCCCCTCGTCGAACTGGACGCGGTCCTCATCGAGCAGGTCCTCGTGAACCTGCTCGAAAACGCGGCGAAGTACACTCCGGCCCGCAGCACGGTCACCGTCGCCGCCGAGGCGAACCCCGGCGAGCTCGTGGTCTCGGTGAGCGACAACGGGCCCGGCCTGCGCCCGGGCGAGGAGGAACAGGTGTTCGACAAGTTCTACCGCGGGTCTCCCGAGTCGGCCACCGGCGGCGTAGGCCTCGGCCTCGCGATCTGCCGCAGCATCGTCGAGGCGCACGGCGGGAAGATCCGCGCGGGGCGCAGTTCGGCGGGCGGGGCGCGCTTCAGCTTCACGCTGCCGCAGAAGGCCGCCGCCCCCGTGCTGGAAGCCGAGGAGTGACTTCGCAATGACCAGCGAGCGCCCCGTCGTGGTCGTGATCGAGGACGAACCGCAGATCCGCCGCTTCCTGCGCACTTCGCTCGACGCGCATGAGTTCACCGTACACGAGGCGGAAACCGGCAAGCAGGGCCTGGTGGAATGCGCCACGCGGCGGCCGGAGGTCGTGGTCCTGGACCTGGGCCTGCCGGACATGGACGGCGTCGAGCTCATCCGCAAGTTGCGCGAATGGTCGGAGGTGCCGGTCGTCGTGCTCTCCGCCCGCAGCCAGGAGGCAGACAAGATCGCGGCGCTCGAGGCCGGCGCCGACGACTACGTGGTGAAACCTTTCGGCATGGGCGAGCTGGTTGCCCGTCTGCGCGTCGCCCTGCGCCACTCCGCGGCGACCGGGGAGGATGCGCAAAGCGTGTTCCGCGCCGGGGAACTCGAAGTCGACCTGCTCAACCGGCGCGTGCGCCGCGCGGGCGCCGACGTGCACCTCACCCCCACCGAGTACCGCCTGCTGGTGGTGCTCGTGAAGCACCCGGGCAAGGTGCTCACGCAACGGTTCCTGCTGAAGGAAGTGTGGGGGCCGGGATACGCCGAGAGCGCGCATTACCTGCGCATCTACATGGCCAACCTCAGGAAGAAGCTCGAAGCCGACCCCGCGCAGCCCCGCCACCTGCTGACCGAAACCGGGGTGGGCTACCGGTTCGACGCAGGCGCCTAGCCGGGGGTGGCCGCGCACCAGCGCGCCCACACCTCCCGGTACGCGCCCTCGAGATCCCGCACGAATCCCGCCGGGTCGCGCAGCGGCGATGCGGCCACGCGATCGCGCATGGCGAGGCGCAGCGCGGCCAGCCGCGCGCCGTCGGCGGCGAGCGCCGCGGCGAGCGCGACGTATTCATCGGCGTCCCGGGCTACCAGCTCGCGCAGGCCGGCATTGGCAAGGATGCTCGAGCCGACGCGCGCCGAATGGCGGTCGCCCGCGATCGCCACCACCGGCACCCCCATCCACAGGGCCTCGAGGGTGGTGGTGGTGCCGTTGAACGGGAACGGGTCGAGCGCGATGTCCATCTCGTGGTAGCGCGCCAGGTGGTCCCGCAGCGAGCCTTCCAGCGGCAGGACCGTCACGCGATCGGCGGCGACGCCGTGGCGCGCGAACGCAGCAAGCATCTGCGCCCTGGAGCCTGCATCCCCGAGCCCCAGCGCCTTCAGGAGCAGGCGGCTGCCGGGCACGCGCCCGAGCAGGAGCGACCAGGCGCGGATCACCTCCGGCGTGACCTTGGGCAACACGTTGAACGAGCCGAACGTGACGAATCCGTTTTTCAGGGAAGGCGGAGGCTGGACCTCCGGCGCCTCCGCGGGAGGCTGGAAGCACAGGAAGGTCTTCGGCAGCCGCAAGAGGCGCTCGCTGTGGAATTCATCGCCGTCGCCCGGGGGGTCGGCGTGGACATCGGTGATCCGCCAGTCGACTGCGGCGAGGCCCGTGGTGTTCGGGTAACCGAGGTAGGTGGCCTGCACCGGCGCGGGCTTGAGCGCAAACACGCCCAGCCGGTGGCCGGCGGTATGCCCGGCGAGGTCCACGAGGATGTCGATGCCGTCCGTGCGCACGAGCTGCGCGGCTTCGGCGTCCCCCAGGCCGCTGATCTCGCGCGCATGATCGGCCAGCCGCATCAGGTGCGCGGTCATCTGGTCGGGCAGCGCGACGTTCGAATAGCAGGTCACCTCGAATGAACTGCGGTCGTGCCGGGCGAGCACCGGCTCGATGAAGTATGCAACCGAGTGGCGGCGGAAATCCCCGGAGACGTAGCCGATCCGCAGCCGGCGGCCCGGATCGGGGATGTTCGCGCGGGGTTGGCGCGCGCCCTCCGGCGGAACATGCCGGCGCGCCCATTCCAGGTGCTCGGCGTACACCTCGGCCCGCGTGTGCCTGTCCGTATAGTTGAGCGACAGCAGCAGGTTGTCGCGCGCGTCCCGGTCGCCGGCATCGAGTTCCAGTGCGGCCCGGAAGCTGGCCTGCGCCGCGTCGACGCGGCCCTGGTCCCGCAGCGCGTTGCCCAATCCGGTGTACGCCTCGCGGTAACCTGGCCTGAGTTCCAGAGCGCGGCGCAGGCTCTCTTCCGATTCCGTCGCGCGGCCGAGGCCCTGGAGGATATTGCCGAGGTTGAAATGCGCCTCGGGCAGGCCCGGGTCGAGTTCGAGCGCGCGGCGGCAACTCGCCTCGGCCTCGCCCAGGCGCCCGAGCGCCTGCAGCACGTTGGCGAGGTTGTTGTGCAGGGCCGCCGCATCCGGCGCGAGCTCCAGCACCTGGCGGTAGCGGGTCGCCGCCGCGTCGAGGCGCCGCATCTTCTGCAGCAGCACCGCCGCGTTCATGAGCGCCCCCTCGTAGCCATCCCGGAGCGCGATCGCGCGTTCCAGGGCCTCGAGTGCCGCGGCGTCGCGGCCCTGCGACTCGAGCGCATCGGCCAACGCCACCCAGGCCTCCGGGAAATCCTCGCGCGCCTGCAGCGCGGCGCGCAGCGCGGCCTCGGCTTCCGCGACCCTCCCTGCTGCAAGGTAGAGGAGCCCGAGATTGCAATGCGCGGCCGCGCAATGCGGGTCGGCCTCGATCGCCTGCCGGTAACACTGCATGGCCTCGGCGGCGGCACCGGATGCCTCCGCGGCGATGCCGCGCTCGAGCAGCCGCTCCGCGGCTCCCGCACTGTGGCGCTTGAAGAGGTTCCGGATCGAAAATCGCATCGTGGGAACCCGCCGGGCCGTCAGCCGAGTTCCGGCCCGGCGATGGCGAAGAGCCGCGTCACGTCGTTGTACGGCTGGCTGCGGTTCAGCAGCATCCGCGTATAAGGGCGCTGCACCGAGAACCCGCAGGCCTCGAGCCAGGCACGCAGCGCGCCGTGCGGCGCCGGCATGTCGAGGAACACCGGGGCGGGCACGTTCTCCAGCGCTGCGGCAAGCAGCGCGATGGCAGTCTGCGCGCCGTCGGCGACGCAGGGGCCGAGCTGGTTCGCGATGCGCCCGTCGCGCCCGAGCAGGAAGCCCTCGATGCGGCCGCCGCTTTCGGACACCAGCGCGGCGGCGGGCAGCCGCGTCCGCAGCGCCGCGAGCAGGGCCGAGCGGTCCGCGGCGAATCCGCGCGCATCCAGCGCGCAGACGGCGGGCCAGTCCGCGTCGACCATCGGCCGGACCGATCGATGCGGGGCGGGCGCGAGCACGGGCGCGGCCAGGCATTGCATGCGGTCTATGCCCCAGGTGTCCTGGAAGCCGAGCAGGCGATAGACCTCGCGGCCCGCCGGCGTCGCATCCAGGATGGCCGTGAGATTTTGCGCGGCAAGGGAGCGCATCGCGCTCTCCATCAGCCGCGTGGCGAGGCCCTGGCGGCGGCGCGACTCGGTGACCAGCACCATGCTGATCCAGCCGAACCCGCCGCTGGGAAACGGCAGCGCGAGCGAGGTCGCGACGAGCGTTCCCCCCGGATCGGCCAGCCCGAACCCCTCGCCGAGGGCAAGCATGGTGCGCCAGTCGTCCGCCGTCTGGTTCCAGCGCGCCTCAGCCGACAGGGCCACGCAGCCCGGGATGTGCTCCGCCCCCAGCCGGATCTCCGTAAGGGCCTCAGTACTTCCCATCGCGTGTCGAAAAGTGCGTGTCCTTGCCCAGGCTCGGCATGCCGCGCTGCACCCAGTCGGCCACCCAGTCGATCATTTTCGCCAACGGCACCTGCGGGGCGCCGAGGATCTTTTGCGCCTGCGCCGTGTCGACGAGCAATGCGGTGGGCGCCTCGCTGCCGGTCACGACCGCCGCCTTGCCCAGGCGCTTGCCGAACTCCTGCGCGAGCCAGCGCACGCTCACCACTTCCGGCCCCGACACGTTGTAGGGCGTGGCGGGCGACGTGGCATGGGCCAGCAGGCGCAGCGCCTGCTCGTTGGCATCGCCCTGCCAGATCACGTTCACGTGGCCCATGGTGACGTCGACGGGCTTGCCGGCCACCACCTTGGAGGCCACGTCGTAGAGCACGCCGTAGCGCATGTCGATGGAGTACTCGAGGCGCACCAGCGCGGCGCGCGAGCCATATTTGCGCGCGGCATGCCCGAACATCATCTCGCGCCCCACGCAGGAGCTGGCGTAGTCGCCGGGCGCCGGCAGCAGCGGCGTCGACTCGGTCGCGCCGCGGCCCTCGACGCTGACAAACGGATAGACGCAGGCGGTGGAGAACACCGAGAAGCGGGCGGAGCGGAAATGCTCGGCCACCATGAACGGCACGCCCACGTTCATCGCCCAGGTGAAGTCCGGGTTGCCGGCCGCGCCGAACTTGTGCCCGGCCATGAACACGATGTTCTCGATCGCCGGCAGTTTCTCCAGCGCCGCCCGGTCGAGCAGGTCGCAGGCGATGCACTCGACGCCCTGGGACTCGAGGCGCTCGCGCAGGCCCTTTTCGGAAAAGCGCGCCACGCCGACCACGCGCTTGCCGGGCGCCGCGCGCCGGGCCATGCGCGCCAGCGTGGGGCCCATCTTGCCGCCCACGCCGAGCACCATGATGTCGCCGGCGAGGCCGGCAAGGTCGCGCTCCAGCGCGGGGGGGGGCGCGGTCATGTACTCCTCCAGCGCCTCGATATCTGCGAAACGGTCGGGAAATGCGGCCATATCAATTAACCTGTTGGTGAATACTGCGCTGAATCACGGCTCGTCGCTGATTATAATCGGCGCTCGTATACGAGGAGGACCCGTGAGCAAAGCGCCCCGCATCAAGACCACCGTCGTAGGCTCGTACCCGATCCCCGAATGGCTGGTGGCCCTGCCGTCCGAGCAGGCGCTGGTCGACGCCACCCGCGTGGTCATCAACACCCAGGAGCAGGCCGGCATCGACGTGGTGTGCGACGGCGAGCTGTACCGCTTCGACGTGAACCACCCCGAAACGAACGGCATGATCGAGTACTTCGTGCGCCCGATGTCCGGGATCCGCACCGCGATCAGCTTCGACGAGCTGTTCATGTACCGCAAGGACTCGGGCATGCGCTTTCGCACTCGTCCGCCGGGCCTGGTGGACGGCAAGGTCGGCGGCGGCACGCTCGACCTGCCGATGGCCTGTGCGCGCGCCAAGGCCCTCGCCTCCAGGCCGCTCAAGTTCACCATCACCGGCCCGCACATGCTGGCCAAGACGCTGCTCGACAAGCATTACAGGAACACGCCGAAGCTCGCCATGGCGATCGCCGACGCGCTGGCCCGCCAGGTGAAGCACCTGAACGCCGACGTGATCCAGCTGGACGAGGCCAACCTGCCCGGCCACCCGGACGAGTGGAAATGGGCCGCCGAGGCGATCAACCGGGTGCTCGACGCGGTGCCGAAGACGGCCAAGGCCGCGGTGCACCTGTGCTTCGGCAACTACGGCGGGCAGAGCATCCAGCGCGGCAGCTGGGGCAAGCTCATGAAGTACCTCAACGCGCTGCACGTCGACCACATCGTGATGGAGAACGCGCACCGCCCCGCCGAGGAGCTCGCCGTGTTCAAGGACCTGAGGAAGGAAATCGGGATGGGCCTCGGGGTGGTGGACATCAAGAGCACCGTGGTGGAGTCGGCCGATGCCATCGCCCGCTCGATTGAACGAGCCGAGAAGGCGATCGGCCGCGGCCGCGTCACCTACATCCACCCCGACTGCGGTTTCTGGATGCTCAAGCGCAACATGGCCGACGGCAAGATCCGCGCGCTGGTCGCCGGCCGCGACCTGTATGAGGGTCGCTAGAGTTTTCTATTCTCGCCGACCTTGACGATCTTCATCGTGTTCGTGCCGCCGGCCTTGCCGATCGGCTCGCCGATGGTGAGCACGATAAGGTCGCCGTCCTCGACCACGCCGTTTTCCTTCAGCACGTTTTCGGCCTCCTGCAGCAGCTCCTCGCGGTCGTGGCCGACGTACTTCACCACCAGCGGGTAGGTGTCGCGGAACAGGGACACGCGGTAGCGGGTCGCGGTCTGCGCGGTCAGCGCATAGATCGGCACGCCGCAGTTCAGGCGGCTCATCCACAGCGCGGTGGAGCCCGACTCGGTCAGCGAGGCGATGCACTTGACCTTGAGGTGGAAGGCGGTGAACAGCGCCGCCATCGCGATCGACTGGTCGACCCGCGTGAAGGTGCGGTTGAGGAAATCCTGGTCGAGGTTGACCGGGTGCGACTGCTCGGCCTCGATGCAGATGCGGTCCATGGCCTCGATCGCCTCGACCGGGTACTTGCCGCTCGCCGACTCCGCCGACAGCATCACCGCGTCGGTGCCGTCGAGCACCGCGTTGGCCACGTCGGACACCTCGGCGCGCGTCGGGATCGGGCTTGAGATCATCGACTCCATCATCTGGGTGGCGGTGATCGTGATCTTGTTGTGCTCGCGCGCCATGCGGATCATGCGCTTTTGCAGCGCGGGCACCGAGGCGTCCCCCACTTCCACGGCGAGGTCGCCGCGCGCGACCATGATGCCGTCGCAGGCCTTCATGATGTCCTCCAGCGCGGGAATGGCCTCCGCGCGCTCGATCTTGGCGATCAGGAGCGCCTTGCCGCCCGCGGCGCGCATGAGCTCCCGCGCCATGTACATGTCCGCGCCGGTCTTGGGGAACGACACCGCGAGGTAATCTGCGTTGAGCCTGGCGGCGGTCTTGATGTCCTCCATGTCCTTCGCCGTCAGCGCCGGTGCGGTCAGCCCGCCGCCCTGCCGGTTGATGCCCTTGTTGTTCGACAGCACCCCGCCATGGCGCACGGTGGTGTGGACTTCGGTGCCGCGCACCGCCACGACGTCGAGCACGATCTTGCCGTCGTCCAGCAGCAGCACCGAACCGGCGGACACGTCCCGCGGCAGTTCCTTGTAGTCGAGGCCGGCGCGCTCGCCGCTGCCCATCTCGATTTCGGCGTCCAGCACGAACTTCTGCCCTTTTTCGAGCATGATCTTGCCGTCGACGAACTTGCCGACCCGGATCTTGGGGCCCTGCAGGTCGGCCATGATGCCCACGGTGCGCCCCACCCTGCGCCCGACGTCCTTCACGAGCTGGGCGCGCTTGAGGTGGTCCTCGGCGCTGCCGTGGGAGAAATTGAGCCGCACCACGTCGACGCCGGCGCGGATCATCTTTTCGAGGACCGCCGGGTCGGAGGAAGCCGGGCCGAGGGTGGCGACGATTTTCGTGCTGCGGAGCATGGGAATCCCTCTGGTTGTGCGGAACACTTTATACCAGAAGGAAGTGACAGGTTCGCCTAGCGGCCCGCGCGCCGGGAACTGCGAAACGTCGGTTCGACGGCCCCATGCGGCACCGCGTTTTTTCCTACAATGGGGCTGTCTTGAACCGGGAGGAGAACCGCAATGACCAGGCCCGCCGAAGTCAAAGTCCGCGAGGGCGCCACGCCCGGCACGCGCTTCGCCGAATTCGAGGTCGGCGCGAAGATGGGCGAAGTCAGCTTCACCATCACGCCGGAGATCATCGAGGAATACATCCGCGCAGTGGAGGGCGACGAAAAGCTGTATGTCGTCGACGGCCGCAAGGCGGCCCCGCCGGACGTGCTGTGCCCCTACATGAC
This sequence comes from Pseudomonadota bacterium, assembly GCA_018241645.1. Classification (GTDB taxonomy): domain Bacteria; phylum Pseudomonadota; class Gammaproteobacteria; order Burkholderiales; family SG8-39; genus SZAS-79. Next base: position 3,511 of record JAFEDL010000096.1, on the reverse strand, counting down.
CTCGACGCTCTACCAGAAGTACCCGCCGATCCAGGGCATCATCATGTGCGAGGTGGCCTTCAACTACCACCATCCCATCTGGCGCGACGAGACCACCGAGATCCGCCTGTCGGGCGAGGTCACCGGGAAGTTCGAGAAGAAGCACCACAAGTTCATCAAGTGGAAGGGCCGCTACCGGCGCGCCGACGGGGTGCTGCTCGCCGAAGTCGAAAACACCTTTGACCTGCCGGAGTAAGCCATGGCCAAGCACGGGAAGCTCACCCACACCGTCCACATGACGCAGGACAAGATCGACCGCTACGGCAAGCTGAACGGCGACTGGGACATCCTGCACTACGACCACGACTACTGCGTGCAGCGCGGGTTCCGCGGGACGCTCGCGCACGGCATGCACAACATGGCGCCGGCGGTGGACCTGGGGCTGGAGAAGTACGGCAGGGACTTCTACTACAACGGCCGGGTCTCGGTGCGCTGGACCGGGCCGGTCTGCCCCGGCGACGACCAGGTCACGGTGCTCGACGAGGAAGACAACATCGTCGCCAAGGTCAGCGACGCGGAAAAGGGCACGGTCATGGTCGGCAAGTCGACCCTGCGGGGGAAGTGAGCTTGCGCGCGGAACAGTACTGGCTGGAAGACTTCACCCCGGGGCGCACTTTTCCCGGGCCTGCGCATGTGCTCGACGCGGAGGCCTTCGGGATGTTCGCGAAGATGACCGGCGATGCGCATCCCCTGCATTACGACGCCGAGTACGCGAAGAAGACCGCCTTCGGTGCGCCGCTGGCCCACGGCCTGCTGCTGATGTCGATGACGGCGCTGGGCGCAACGCCCCTCTCCAACAACGTGGAGGATTCGATGGTCGCGTTCCTCGAGCAGGGCGGCAAGTTCCTGAAGCCCGTGCTGCTCGGCGACACGGTCACCCCCTCGATGGAAGTCGAGGAAGCGCGCCCCACGCGCAACCCGGGAAACGGTATCGTGCGGTTTGCGGTGCGCCTCACGAACCAGCGCGGCGAAGTCGTGCTGGCCGGATTCCACACCTACCTCATCAAGCGCAGGGCGGCATGAAGAAAATCTACGAAGCGGTGATCCCCCCGGGCGGCTGGAGCGACCGGTTCACGTTCTCGCCGGGGGTGAAGGCGGGGAACCTGCTTTACATCTCGGGCATGACCTCGGCCGACGAGAAAGGCAACCTGGTCGGGGCCGGCGACATCGTCCGCCAGACCGAGTACATCTTCGAGAAGATGGGCCGGATCCTGGCCGCGGCCGGGGCCGGCTTCTCCAACGTCGTGGAGACCACCGACTATTACCTGACCCTCGAAGGCTATGCGCAGACCGCGGCCGTGCGCCGGAAGGTGTTCGGCGGCCCGCCCTACCCGGCCGCCACGGGCGTGCAGGTCGCGGGCCTCATCCGCCCCGGCGCGCTGATCGAGATCAAGGCGGTGGCCGTGCTGGGAGGCGAGCAGGCATGAACAAGGTCTACCGGGATTTTTCGCAGGCCGAACTCGACGCCGCCTACAACAACCGCGCGGTCGAGCCGCGGCTCGGCCCCATCAAGGAAGACTGGGAGAGGCGCAGCCTCGCGCTGTACGCCTCGGCGCGGGTCTCGCGCGACCTCGCCTACAGCAGCGGGCCGCGCCAGCGGCTGGATTTCTTCCATGCGAAGACCCCGGGACGCCCTACCCTGGCGTTCATCCACGGCGGCTACTGGCAGTGGAACGAGAAGGAGCCGCACGCTTTCGTGGCCGAAGGGATGCTCGCCCACGACGTCAACGTGGCCCTGGTCGAATACACGCTGGCCCCACAGGCGACCATGAGCCAGATCGTCGCCGAAATCGCCGCCGCGGTGGCCTGGCTTGCGCCCAGGCTCCGGGCCGAGCTGGGCGCCGGCCAGGCGTTTGTCGTTTCCGGGCATTCGGCCGGCGGGCACCTCACGGCCATGGCCGCGCGCCTGCCTGGGGTCACGGCCGCGATGCCGATCAGCGGCCTGTTCGACCTGGAGCCCATCCGCCTGTCCTTCCTGAACCAGCCACTGGCAATGGATTATGCGGAAGCAGGCGCTAACTCCCCGATGCATCTTTCCCTGCCCGGGATCCCGGTCACGGTGGCGGTGGGGGCCGCCGAACTGCCCGAGCTGGTGCGCCAGTCGCAGGAGTATGCGGCGGCCCTCAAGAAGGCGGGGCGGCCCGCCCAGGCCCTGCTCCTGCCCGGCGACAACCACTTTTCCATCCTGGAGCAGCTGGCCCGCCCGGACGGCGCGCTCGCCCGGGAGGCCCTCAGGCTGGCCCTGCTGTAATGGCCCCGGGGCGGGCCCGGGAATATATCGTTCCGCATATAGCTGTTGCCCGGATCGCGGCTCCGGGAGCCAATCTCCGCCGATAAATCCGCGGAATTCCCGGTCCCGGAGTACCCGCTTACCCAAAACTCGGCTATATTTCCTGTCGGCGCGCAGGAACGCGCCCAACCTGGAGGGGGAGGACAAAGTGCTCGCCACGCAGATACGCCAGAAGGACGGCATCTTTTACTTCGCCAGCGTTCCAGCCAAGGACCTGCTCGGCAAGGTCCAGTTCATCAGCCGGTTCTACGGCGAAGGCGAGGAAATCGCGCCCGCAAAGATCTCTGCCGACGACGAAATCGCCCAGTTCATTTCCAAGATCGAGCGCAGCGACAAGGCCTTCCAGCGCGCGGTGTCCAAGGGCAAGGTCAAGCAGCTCAAGAACTTCTACGAGACGGCGATCACCCAGCCGCCCATCCCCGGCACGGTGCTGCTGTTCACGTCCGAGAAGCTCGGTTTCCGTACCGCGGGGGTCGAAGGCATCGGGCACCTGTCCGAGCCGCAGAAGAAATTCCTGATCGTCGACGGCCAGCACCGCCTCGCGGCGCTGCGATTCCACCTGGACGACCGCCCGGACGAGGCGGCGGCGATCAACGTCCCCTGCATGATCTTCGACGGGCGCAGCGAGGACTTCGCCACCGAGATGTTCGTGATCATCAACTCGACGCCGACGCGGATCAACAAGAGCCACCTCGTCGACCTGTACGAACGGGTATCCTGGGCCGAGCCGCACCGCAAGTTCGCCTCGCGCATGGTTGGCGCGCTGTACAGCGAGGGCGACAGCCCGTTGCGCTACCGCATCAACCGCCTCGGCGGGCGCAGCCAGAAGGACAAGTGGATCCTGCAGGCCGAGCTCTTCAACGAACTGCAGCGCTGGACCAACCGCGAGTGGCGCAAGATCCAGATCGCCGGCGGCAGCGCCAAGGAAGCCGGGCGCTACTACGGCATGCTGCGCGATTTCCTCAAGGCGGCCGAGCGTGTCTGGGACGACGCCTGGGGCCACGAAAACTACATGGTGACCCGCCCCGTGACCATCAAGGCGATGATCCGCGTCTGCGCGGATCTCGCATACGCGGACGCCGAGCCGGTCGAGGGACGCGTCAACCGCTGGGAGAAGCGCCTGTCGCCGTGGCGCGAGCAGATCAAGGCTTTCCGCGCGGAAGGCTTCTACGAGCGCTTCCC
>JAFEDL010000095.1:2302-15494 GCA_018241645.1 Pseudomonadota bacterium | reverse complement strand
CGCCTGCGCGGCATGGCGCAGGCGCAGGAGCCGCCCGTAGACGACGCGCGCGCTGCCGTGCGTGCGCAGCGAGTCGATCAGGATGTCGAGGTCGCGCACGAAGTCGGCTGCGGCCCGGTACGGCTGCGCCTGCGACACCGGCCGGCGCAGCGCGTCGCGATGGCCGAGCGCGAGGCTGGTGGCGGCCAGCCGCGCATAGATGCCGATCAGCGCGCGCCGGTAGGGCTCGTCGCGCCGCTGCTCGGAGGCGTCATGGGCCTTGTCGGCGAGCTTCTTCATCTCCGGGGAGATGTCCACGCGCTGCAGCGACAGGCTCATCTCGCGGCCCAGCTCGTGGGCCTCGCCGAGGTAGTGCGCGAGCGCCAGCGCCGACTGGTTCTCCACCGCATACGCCAAGGTCTCGCGGGTCACGAACGGGTTGCCGTCGCGGTCCCCGCCGATCCAGCTGCCCATCTTCAGCATCTGCGGCGCGGGCAGGCGGCTCTTGTAGCGCGCCTGCAGCTCGGCGTCGATTTCCTCCAGCAGCCGCGGGATCGCCGCGAGGAAGGTGTAGCTGTAGAAGGACAGCGCGTTGTCGATCTCGTCCTGCACCGTGAGCCGGGCGGCGCGCAGCATCCGCGTCTGCCACAGGATCAGGATCACGCGCCGCAGCGCGTCCTCGAGCGCCGCGGCCTCCTCCGGGGTGTGGCGCATGCGGTCGCGCTCGTCGAGCAGCCGCGCGATCCCGATGTGCGCATCCAGGATGCTCTTTCTCTGCACCTCGGTAGGGTGGGCCGTGAGGACCGGCATCACCAGGCCGCCCACGAGGAAGGCCGAGACTTCGGCCGCACTGACCCCGGCCGCGGCGGCGCGTTCGGCGGCGAGCGCGATCGAACCGTTCTGCGGTTTCGAGCCGCCCAGCCGGTGCGCGCGCCGGCGGCGGATGTGGTGGCGGTCCTCGGCGATGTTGGCCAGCTGCGAAAACTGCGTGAAGGCGCGCACCACCGTCATCACCGCGTCGGGGTCGAGCGAGCGCAGGGTGGCGGCGAGCGAGGCCCCGGCGCGCGGATCGCCGCCGCGGTGGAACTCTACCGCCGTGCGGCGGATGCGCTCCACCAGGTCGAAGGCGGCGACGCTCTCCTGCTCGCGCAGGGTGTCGCCGAGCATGCGGCCGAGCAGGCGGATGTCCTCCGCGAGCGGCTGGTCCTTGCCTGCGGCGGCCTTTTTCACCCGGGCTTGCGCCGGTCCCACCCCGGCATGGGCACCACGGGCGCCGCGCTGCGCCAGGCCTCGGGCCAGACCACCTCGCGCTTGCCCTTGAGGATCTGCACGAGGAAGGACTGGGCGGCGAGCTGGGTCCCGAAGGCGTCGACCTTGTAGCCGCCGAGCACGGTGCCCGTTTCAAGCGACTGGAACGCGGTGCGCAGCTTCTCCTGCTCGAACGACCCGGCCTTGGCCACCGCGGCCTCGATGACCTTGCCCGCGGCCCAGCTGCAGGCGGCGTGGAAGTCCGGCGCGGCCTTGTACTTCGCCCGGTAGAGCTTCACGAATTCGGCGTTGCCCGGCGTGGGCAGCCGCGTCTCGTAAGAGGAGAACCCGAGCGTGTACTCCGCGTCCATGCCGACCTGGTGGATGAACTCGGGGTCGGTGGCGCCGCGCGCGACGAAGAGCCTGGGCAGCGTGCCCGCCGCCTTGAAACCGCGCATGATCTCGGCCGCGTCGCGCGGGCTGGCCGGGGTCACGAGGACGTCGGCGCCGCTCGCGGCGAACGCCCGCGCGAACGAGGCGAGGCCCTTGTACGCGTCGAGGATGTAGTACACGGAGGGGCTGATCTTCACCCCCGCCTTGGCCGATTCGTCGCGCAGCAGCTCGAGGACCGGCTGGGCGGTCTTCTCGTCGCGCGCGGTGACGAGCAGGGACTTGAGCCCGAATTTCGCCGCGAGCTGCGGCACGCCGGCCGCGACGGTGTCCGACGGCGGCGGCACCTGGAAGAGGTAGCGGTACACGCGCTTGTGGATCGAAGGCGAGGTGCCGGTGGCATTCACCATCACGCGGCGGTTGCGCTCGGCCACCGCGGCGCCCATCGAGGTGGCCGCCGAGCCGGTGCCGCCGATCAGCAGCACCGCTCCGTCGTCCTTGATGAGCAGCTCGTAGAGCGCGGTGTTGCGCAGCGCGTCGCTCCCGTCGTCGTAGAGCCGCAGCTCGACCGGGCGGCCGAGCAGCCCGCCGGAGGCGTTGACCTGCGCCTCCCAGAGCAGCAGCGCGTTGCGCATGCTGCGGCCGAGGTCGTCGAGGTAGCCGGTCTGCGAAATCACCGCGCCGACCAGTACCGGCTTGCCCTGCGCGGGGGTGCCCTGCGCAAGCGCGCCGGAGGCGAGCGCAAGCGCCGCGATGAACGCCAGCAGCCGCGCCTTCATTCGAACCCCATGAACTGCGCGAAGCCCGCCACCGGTTCGCGCACGGTGACGAGGCCGTTCTCGATCGCATCCGGGTCCGCGTAGCCGAGCGACATGCCGCACACGATCTGCTCGGTGTCGGGGATCGAGAGCTCGGCGCGCAGGACGTGGTGCGCGTTGGCGATGGCCGCCTGCGGGCAGGTGTCGAGTCCCTTGCCGCGCGCGGCCAGCATGATGTTCTCGAGGAACATGCCGTAGTCGAGCCAGCTGCCGAGCTCGAGGTCGGTGTCCATCGTGAAGATCAGCCCCACCGGCGCGCCGAAGAACATGAAGTTGCGCGCGTGCTGCTTCGCCATGCCGGCCTTGTTGTCGCGCCCGAGGCCCAGCAGCCCGTAGAGGTCCCAGCCGACCTTGCGCCTGCGCGCGAGGTAGGGATCGCGCCATTTGACCGGGTAGTAGTTGTAGGGCGGGTCGAACGCCGCTTCGCCCTTGGTCGTGTAGGCCTCGACCATCGCGCGGCACAGGCGGTCGCGCACAGCGCCTGCCACCACGCGCACCTTCCACGGCTGGACGTTGGTGCCCGAGGGGGCCCGGCTGGCCAGCGCCAGGATCCCTTCCACGGTAGCGCGCGGCACGGGATCGGGCCGGAAGGCGCGCACGCTGCGGCGGGAAAGCAGCGCCTCCTCGATGGTGGTTGCGCGCGTACCGGCGGCGAAAGGCAGGGCTCCGAGGGATGGGTCGATCAAGGCGAGGCTCCGAGGGTTCATGCTGGATTTCGCCCCTGGCAGGCGAAAACACGATAATACCGGCATGGCCTCCCTCCCGCAGCCCGATCTCGCCTCCCCCGCGTTCCTGAAGGACCTCGCGTCCGTCGTCGGGGCCCAGCACGTACTCACGGCGCCAGACGACGTCGCGCCGTTCTTCACCGACTGGCGGCGCGTGTTCCCCGGCAGCGGCCTCGCCGCGGTGCGCCCGGCGAATACCGAAGAGGTCTCCAGGGTGGTGGCGCTGTGCGCGCAGCATGGCGTGGCCATCGTGCCGCAGGCCGGCAACACGAGCCTGTGCGGCGGCTCGGTGCCGCGCGCCGCGGCTACCGGGCGGGTAGCGGAGATCGTGCTCTCCGTCGCCCGCCTCAACCGCATCCGCTCGATGGACCCGCTCAACGACACGATGACCGTGGAAGCGGGCTGCATCCTGCAGAACCTGCAGCAGGCGGCGGACGCGCAGGACCGGCTCTTCCCGCTGTCGCTCGCCGCCGAAGGCAGCTGCCAGGTCGGCGGCAACCTCTCGACCAACGCCGGCGGCGTAGGCGTGCTCCGCTACGGCAATGCGCGCGACCTGGTGCTGGGGCTGGAAGTGGTGCTGCCCGACGGGCGCGTCTGGGACGGCCTGAAGGCCCTGCGGAAGGACAACACCGGCTACGACCTGAAGCACCTCTTCATGGGCGCCGAAGGCACGCTCGGCATCATCACCGCCGCCGTGCTGAAGCTCTTCCCGAAGCCCTCCGCCAGCGCCACCGCGTGGATCGCCGTCGAGAGCCCGCAGAAGGCCGTCGAGCTGCTGGCCGCGCTGCGCGGCCTGATGGGGGACCGGCTGACCGCGTTCGAGCTGATCTCGCGCGTGTGCCTCGATTCGGTGATCAAGTGCAAGCCGTCGATCCCGGACCCCTTGCGCGAGCGCCATCCCTGGTACGTGCTGTGCGAGCTGACCGACGGCGGCACCCAGGCCGCGCTGAACGAGCGCGCCGAGTCCGCGCTGATGGAATGCACCGAGCGCGGCATCCTCATCGACGTGGCGCTGGCGCAGAGCGAGGCGCAGGCCAATGCGCTGTGGGCGATCCGCGAGACCATTCCCGAGGCGCAGTTCACCAACGTGAAGCACGACGTGTCCGTGCCGGTGTCCAGCATCCCGCGCATGGTGGAGGAAGGCATGGCCGACCTGGCCCGCGCGTTCCCCGGCTGCGTCGGGTACATCTTCGGCCACATCGGGGACGGCAACCTGCACTACAACATCGGCATGGGCGACGAAGCGGGCACCCGCGAGTTCATGCAGAACATCAAGGCCGTAAACGAGATCGTCTACGCGGTCGTCGAACGCCTGGGCGGGTCGATCTCGGCCGAGCACGGCGTCGGCCAGCTCAAGCGCATCGCCATCAAGGCGCGCAAGCCTGCGGTGGAGATCGAGCTCATGCAGCGGGTGAAGGACGCGCTGGACCCGCAGGGGATCATGAACCCGGGCAAGGTGCTGTAGGGGATTGTACCGGTACCGGTACACAAACTGCCCTGGAAGTGGCTCCCAGAGCGGGGTTTGTAAACACAATCTCCAGGAATTGGCCCGCTCTAGGCGTCATCCGGCGGCTCCCGCCGCGTAGCTCGCCCGCGCCTCTTCCACCCGGTCCAGCGGGCTCCTGACCCCGCGCCCGCCCTTGTTCATCACGTGCGTGTAGATCATCGTCGTCTCCACGCTCGAGTGGCCGAGCAGCTCCTGCACCGTGCGGATGTCGTAGCCGGACTCGAGCAGGTGCGTGGCGAAGGAGTGGCGCAAGGTGTGGCAGCTCACGTGCTTGTTGATCCCCGCCCCGCGCACCGCTTCCTTCACGCCGCGAATCACGTAGTTCTCGTACACATGGTGGCGGCGGATCACCCCGCTGCGCGGGTCCGCGGAGAACTTGTATGACGGGAACACGTACTGCCAGCCCCACTGCCGCCCCGCGTTGGGGTACTTCAGCTCCAGCGCGTCCGGCAGCCCGACCTCGCCGAACCCCTGCTCCAGGTCCCGCTCGTGCAGCTTCTTTACCCGCGCGAGGTGCGCCTTGAGCGGCTCCACCACCGCCTCAGGCAGCAGCGTGCGCCGGTCCTTGGATCCCTTGCCTTGCCGCACCACGATCTGCCGGTAGTCGAAGTCCACGTCCTTCACGCGCAGCGTCAGGCACTCCGTCAACCGCAGGCCCGCGCCGTACAGGATCGAGGCCATCAGCCACTTCGTCCCGGTCATCCGCGCGAGCAGCGCCGCCACCTCCTTCACGCTCAGCACCGTCGGTACCCTGGCCGGGCGCTTCGCCCGCTCCACCCCGTCCAGCCACGCCAGCGGCTCGGCCAGCACGTCGCGGTACAGGAACAGCAGCGCCGACAGCGCCTGGTTCTGCGTCGCCGCCGCCACATCCCGCGTGCGCACCAGGTGGTTGAGGAACGCAGTCACCTCCGCGCCGCCCATCTCGCGCGGGTGGCGCTTGCTGTGGAAGTAGATGAACCGCTTGATCCAGTGCACGTAGGTCTCCTCCGTGCGCAGGCTGTAGTGCTTGAGGCGGATCGTGTCGCGCACCTGGTCGAGCAGGCGGCGCTTGGGGACGGGAGGCGGTGATCCGGGCGAAGTCATGTCTGCTTGGGGATTGTGGTTTCCGGCAAGCTGGCATAACGTGCTGAATACAGGGATGGATGACACCAGGGAGCACGAATCTTGATATCAGATACGAGCGGGGTTCACGGAGTGTCAACTAAAAATGTCACCTAAAAATGTCAACCAAATCTAGTTAGGTGACTCTTGAACGCGGACGATTCGCCAATTGGCATCACTAAAATGATAGCCGAATGATTTGGTCTCAATTTAGAAATGTAATGACGCGAAAGCGCGAGACCATATTGGTGACAATCGTAGTGATTGCTTTGCTTGCGATTTACTTTGGACCAAGCGAGTTCAGAAAAGCAGAAATGGATAAGGAAGTTGAACGACTATGCGCAACTGATAGCGGAGTCAAAATATTCGAATACATACCGCTATCTGAAGATCAGTTCAAACAGGGCGGTTATCCGAGAATTCCGCCAAGCGGCAGTGTAAGTGCTAGCAATCCTGCATACGTTCTAGAGAATAAATCCACGGATGTCGTTCTCGGCGATCCATATGGCCTCTGGCGGCCAACCTTGCATCGATTTGCGTTTCAAATAGTTCGTAGCTCAGATGGAAAAATAATGGGGCAAGCTGTGAGCTATGGTCGCTCTGGTGGCGATGCCGACTCTCCGGGGCATCCTTCTCATTACGATGGATCCTGCATGCAAGCAGCAAACGAACTCGAGCATATTATCTTTAAGGTGCAAAGATAGCCCATGGCAAAGCTCATTTTCGGCAGCAGAAGTCACCTAACCGCACGTTTGAGTGGGACGCGCCAGAAGCGGCGCGCCCCTCACCGTGGACGTTGGATTGCACGCTAATCCACGCTTGATTCCGGAATGGTTGCTTTTGTGTATATACGTATATACAATAAGTAGATGGACAAGGATCCCAACAAAGAACGTCGGAATCTTGCGGAACGCGGCCTTTCGTTGGACCTTGCCGAGCAACTCGATTGGTTACGGCGATTATCTGGGAAGACAGGCGCCAAGACTACGGGGAGCGGCGTTACTGCGTGCTTGGCTTCATCGAAGACCGGCTGCATAGCGTCGTATTCACGCCGCGCAACGGCAAGCCCCGGGTGATCAGTCTGCGTAAAGCCAACAAGCGCGAGGTGAACCGATATGAAAAAGCCATCAAAGCCTAGAAAGTCCCAACGGACAAATCCGGAGTGGACGGCAACCATGATCGCAGAGGCTCGGCCGGCCAAGGAAGTGCTGCCGAAGATCTTTGGCGCTCGTACTGCGGCTGCGATGCTCAAGCCTCGCGGTCGACCGAAGTCTCCGGATTCGAAGGTGGCCATCAGCCTCCGGCTGCCTCCCGAGACCTTGGCGCGCTGGAAGGCGACTGGTCCAGGCTGGCAGACGCGGATGGTGGACGTTCTGAGGGAGTCGGTGTAAGTGCAATCCAACCGCCGCTCGAAGTAGACGCTTCGCGCTGCTCGAGCGGACCGTTGCGCCCCCTGATGCGCCGTGTTCTGCTTGTACTGCCGCTGACAGCCACCCCGGTTCCCGCGGCGGGCAATTCCTGTTCTTCGCCCAGGTTGTTCTTGCCTGCCTTCGCCAGTGCTGTTTTCATTGAATCCGGCGCGATCAATGCAAGCACCCCGACCTGCAAACAAAGGCAGCGCAGTGGCTCCTCTTCTCGAAGTTTTCGTTCCCGACGCGCTATGGCTCAGGGGCTATGTGGTCTCCCTGGGCGGGGCGCGGATCAACGCGCGGATGACGGTGATCAAGCTCCGGAGCGGCGGGATCGTGATCCACTCTCCGTGCGCATTCGACGAGTCGCTGACCGCGGAGGTCGCGGCGCTGGGGCCGGTCGCAGCGATCATCGCGCCGGGCAATTTCCACTGGCTCCACGTGCGCTCCTGCCAGCAGGCGTTTCCGCGGGCGGTGACCTACATCTGCCCTGGCGTCGAGAAGCGGGCGAAGGGGCTCGCCTTCGACGCGGTGCTCGGCGACGAGGCGCCGGCGCTGTGGGCGGGCGAACTGTCGCAGGTCTGCCTGCAGGGAGCGCGCGTTATGCGCGAGGTCGCGTTCTTCCATCACGCCAGCAGGACTCTCATACTTGTCGACCTGGTCGAGAACGTCACGGCGGCCACGCCCGATACCAACTGGTTCCTGAGGTTCCTGTTTCGGGCGACCGGGATGTGGAACACGCCCGGCCCGGCGCCCGAGTACTGGCTTGGCTGGGGTGACAAGGCGCTCGTGCGCCAGTGCATGATGCGCATCCTCGAGTGGGACTTCGAGCGCGTGATCCTCTCTCACGGCGACATCATCACCCGCGACGCCAGGCGGCTCATCGCTCAGGCCTGGGGGAGGATCCTGGGATGCGCCTGACCCTGGACGTCGATCGGCTGCGGCTCGCCGCCCGTGGAATAGTGGCGCGACGAAGGATCATGTCCCCGATGCTTCCCAACGTTGCCATACGTAGAATGTTGACCGACCTTGCGTTCAAGAGCGACTGCGCGAAAGCGCGCGGCGCCCCAACCTTATGTTAGGCCCCATGATGTCGCAGATATTTGTCCGTCCCGCGGTAGCTGGCGAACGCGCAGCGTTGGAAGCGTTGCAGTGGCGAGCCTCGCTCAACAACCCGAACGACCGCGATGCCTTGCTGGCAAACCCGGACGCGATCGAACTGCCGCTCCAGCAGATTCTTGACGGCGAAGTTTTCGTCGCGGAGCAAGCCGGGCAGATCAAAGGCTTCTCCGCAGTTGTCCCGCGGACAGATGGAGACTCCGAGCTGGACGCCCTGTTTGTGGAGCCTGAGTGCTGGCGCCATGGCATTGGCCGCGCGCTCGTCGAGCATGCAGCGGAGGCGGTTGTTGCCACTGGGGCAAACCACATTCACGTAATTGCAAACCCGCACGCTGAGCGCTTCTACACGGCTTGCGGCTTCGAGGCGACTGGCGTTGAGAAGACCAGATTCGGCATTGGCTTGCTCATGCGAAAGGCAGTCCGTTGATCAATTGCGCCAAGGGCATCGCAGGTGGCGCTCCGGGTACCGCACGCGCAGGAGATCAGGGGCGACATAGCCAATTACACGGACATACCGCCTGTGCTGCAGGTCAGCGAGGTGGTAGTGCAACGTCCGGAAGCCTGACCAGGGCCCGGACAACCGCATCCTCTCCAGAGAGGCAATGAGACCGCAAGTGACCGACCAGCGCCTCTACTTCAGGTTGATGAACGTCCTCTGCCGCATCATGGGCCTCTGGTTCGTGTTCGTCTGTTCCACCGCGATGCTTGTCCCCGTGTTTGCGCTGGTCATTGCCGCCTCGGGAGCAAACATCCCGGACATCATTCCCTACTCTGCCCGGATGATTTTCGGGTTTGGCGCAGGCATTGCAATGGGGGTGGTCGCACTGAAGGTGCGTTCGTTCCGTCCCGATCTGCCGCAGCCTGAACAGGGCCAATCCACCAACTGGTGGACCGGTGACCTGGTGGACCGGGAGGACGACATTGCCGCCTGACAACGCGTTCGAGTGCTCCGTGGGCGTGTGGGCCGAGTCCCGCGCGGCAAGGTGGTCGGTGTTCGCCCGATCCAATCGATCGTTAGGTTCTGAACGGATTACCGCCCGGCCTGACAAAGCCGCGCAGGCCGGTTACTTCAACGTTGCGCCACACGACTAGCGATGCCCGACCAACCCTCGAAAGCAGCGACCATCCTCCGGTCCGGCATTGCCTACTTTGCGTTCGTTTTTGGCGCGGGCTTCGTCCTTGGTTCGATCCGCGTTCCATTCCTGGTGCCGCGTTTCGGCGAGCGGACCGCAGAACTCATTGAAACCCCGTTCATGTTCGCGGTAGTCCTGATTGCGGCGCGCTACATCACCAAGCGTTATGCACTCCCGCCGCACCCATTCGTCCGCCTGGGTGTCGGTTGCGTCGGGCTGGGCCTGCTGCTTGCCGCAGAACTGATGTTTATCGCGATCCTCCAGCGCCAATCCATCGCGGAATACCTTTCCGCCAAGGACCCCGTCGCCGGTGCCGTCTTCCTGGCCATGCTGGCAATCTTCGCCCTCATGCCGTTCATTCTCGGACGCGTGCAGTCGGCTCGCGAACACGATGTGGCCTGAGGCACCGGTCGGCCCGACGCCGTCCAAGCGTCGCCTCGCCGCACTCTCGGTAGCATTGCTCTCAATCGTCGCCGGATGGCCGGCCATCGGCGCTCCGGCTTCAGCCACCCGCCCCGCCATGCCGAGGATCGAGGACGGGGGCGGCTGGAAGCTGTCGGAAGGCTGCCGGGTCTACAGGTACGGCATGCTTACGGATCCGGATTGCGACCTGCTGAGCGGCGAAGGCATCGTGATCCAGGTCACGCGGGTTCGCGTCCTGAGCCTGCCTCCGGGCGAGGACAATCGTCCCGCCATCGGTATCCAGTTCCAGCCGGCCCAGGGGGGCTGGGACTTTTCTGCGCCGTTCGTCGCCCTCTTGATAGGAGACCGAAGCTACGCCGCAGAGATCGACCAGGCCCTCGTATTCGCCAGGGGCGGTCACCCGATCGTTCCGGAGAAGCTGGCGTCGAATCAACACCTGTACGAATTGCCGTCCGGCGAAAAGCGGTTCTACCGACTCCGCTTCCCGGTCGACCAAAGCGAACTCGCGAAAGGTTTTGCACTCAGGGTGACGGGGCTTCACCGGAATGGCGAGGCCGTGCCGGTCCCCCTGATGAAGTTCGAGTAAGGCGCGGCACCCGGGTTTCGTCGGAAGAATCCGGGCTGGCCTCTCATTTGGGGATTTGAGCGACACTACCACCCTGGGAAAAGGGAGCGACTCATGAAAATTGACGGAGCCTGCCACTGCGGCCTGATCTCTTTCACGGCGGAGATCGACCCAAGGCACGTCGTCGTTTGCCATTGCACGGACTGCCAGGTCCTGTCCGGGTCGGCATTCCGTGTCTCGGTTGTGGCGCCCGCCGGCAGCGTCTCGATTCAGGGCAGCCCCAGGCGCTACGTAAAGACCGCGGAGAGCGGGGCGCGCAGGGCGCAGCTGTTTTGCCCGGAATGCGCGACCCCGCTGTTCACCATGGCGCAGGAAGGGGGCCCCTCGATCACCATTCGCCTCGGCTGCGTTACCCAGCGTTCGGAACTCGTACCGGCCGCGCAGATCTGGCAGCGCTCGTCGCTGCCCTGGCTTTCCGGCCTCGCACACATTCCGGGTTCGCCGGAGCAGCAGGCAAAGCCGGCCCTGTAGCGGCCCGATCGGGGAAGACGAATGACCATGATCCCGGCCCTGTACAAGGCCTATTGGGCCGGGTTCGTCCGGTCGCTGGACCCGGACGACCGGCGTCGAACGGCCAAGCCGGATGCCTTCGGCTTCGGGGGCGAAGGGGACCTCGCCGACAAACTGGCCGCCCTGGTCCTCGCGGGCCGGAAGCGGGCCACGGCCAGCCTGGTCGTGGAATACACCGCGCTCGGCGAGCCGCTGCCCAAGGCAGGCGACCTGAGCATCATCCTCGACGGAGCGGGCCACCCGGTGGCCATCATCGAGCGCACCGCGGTCGATCTCGTGCCGTTCGGATCGGTAAGCGAGGACTTCGCCGCCTGCGAAGGCGAAGGCGACGGGAGCCTCCGGTACTGGCGCGAAGCCCATACCCGGTACTTCAACAGCGTTGTCGCCCGGCTGGGCGGGCGGCTGGACGAAAGCACCCCGGTCCTGTGCCAGCGCTTCAGGCTGGTGTGGCCTCCCCGGTCAATCGCGGCCGGGGCCTGACCCCGCCGCCGGGCGGGCGCCGCGCGGTGCCCGGGGCCGCGCGGAACCCCGTGGGCTCTCCAGGCGGCGCCCGAACGCCTCAAGGCCGCGCCGGATGTAGGCCGGGTCGTCATAGATGCGCGCCAGCACGATGGCCCCTTCGACGCAAACGATGAACTGCTCCGCCAGGTCGGCTGCGCCGGTCTCCGGCGTGGCAAACGGGCCGAGCATGTCGGCGAGCAGGGCCCGCAGGTCGCCGGTGCGCTTCTTCAGCGCGTTGGAGATGACGCGGCTCGAACCGGCGGCATCGGCCGCAAGGTTGGCCAGCAGGCACCCCGTGCCCCACAGGTCCGCGGCTACGCCGGAAGCGTGCTCCAGGAAACCGTGGGCCCGGCGCAGCGGATCGGCCTCGCTCGCATAGGCCCCGTCCGCCAGCCGGCCCACCCGGTCCGCATAGTAGTGCTCCAGCGCGGCCAGGCCGAGGGACTCCTTGCTGTCGAAGAAGTGATAGAAGCTGCCTTTGCTGAGCCCTGCCTTGCCGATCACGTCGTCCACGCGCATCGCGGAGTAGCCGTCGCGCAGCATCAGCTTCTCGGCGGTGCGGACGAGTTTCTCGCGCGTGTCCATGGTAGCCGCGGGACTTCCCGCCCGTGCCGCGCGCGCTGCGCCTTTCGCGCCCCCGGCCTTCACCACGAGTAATAGGGCCGGCGTTCGCCGCGGACGAACCGCGTGGCGTCCCAGGCGTCGATGGCCAGGGACACGGCGTTGGTCGCCATGAGCAGGACGAGCCACACGCGGAACGCGCGCTCCTCCGCCGGGAGCGTGTCGAAGCGCAGCGCCATCCACGCCAGCATGGGCACCCAGAGCACATGCGTCGTCCCGAGCAGCCGGATGAAGCGCCTGCGCTGGTAGATCAGCGCCTGGGCGAGCACGGCCGCGCCGACGGCGCCCAGCGTGACCTGCGCCTCCGCGTGCTGGATGAACAGCAGGCACGCCGAGTTCACCGCCACCAGCCATGCGCCCCAGATCCGCTGCGCGGGGCGGAACCGCACCAGCACGATCCCGAAGAGTTCGAAGACTGACCGGAAGAAGCCGATTCTCGTTGCGTTGCCTGTCATGGTGCGTGCCTTTGCCCGCGAGGAGCGGAAGTTGGAGTGACAGTAGACTAAACGGTCTAGACGGATTGGTCAAGAGGCTGGCGGTCAAGGCGGCGACGGGCTGCGCGGCCGGCCCGGGACGGGCAGTGGACTCCCCGCGGCCGGGTCGATCAGAATGGCGCATGCCGTGCGCATGACCGCCCCACCCCACGACCAGGAGCGCCCCCATGAGAAAGCTCATCGCATCCACGTTTGCATCGCTCGACGGGATCATGCAGGCGCCCGGCGGACCGGAAGAAGACCCCACCGGCGGCTTTGCCTTTGGCGGCTGGATGTTCAGCTACGCGGACGACAGCATGGACATCTCGGCAGCGGGGTTCGACGGCAAGGATCGCGAGCTGCTGCTCGGGCGCCGGACCTACCAGATCTTCGAGGCTTACTGGCCTTACCAGCCGCAAGACCACCCGATCGCGAAGACCCTCAATGCGGCGAAGAAGCACGTCGCTTCGCGCACGCTGAAGCAGCTCGACTGGAACAACTCCACCCTGCTCGGCGGCGATGCCGTCGCGGCAGTCGCCGCCCTCAAGGCCCGGCCGGGCCCCGACCTGCAGATGATCGGCAGCGGCAACCTGGTCCAGACGCTCCAGGC
>JAFEDL010000095.1:1759-2253 GCA_018241645.1 Pseudomonadota bacterium | reverse complement strand
CGCCTGTTCGGCGAGGCGGCCAGGCCCTCGGCGCTGCGGCTCGTTCGCTCCCGGGTGTCGGCCACCGGCGTCGTGATGAGCACGTATGTGCCGGACGGCGACATCCGGCCCGGTTCGTTTCCGGGGGAAGACGCGAGCGCGAAGGAACTGGCCCGGCGCAAGGCGATGGCGGGCGGGAAATGGTGAGGTAGAGTTCAGCGGTCCATGAGCGAATTCTTCTTCTCCGCCCTTTCCTTCGGCCTGGCCTCGGGCATCAAGCCCGGGCCGCTCGGCATCATCGTGATCCAGCAGACCCTGTCGAGGGGCCTGCCCGCAGGCGTCCGCGCGAGCCTGGCGCCGCTGGTGACCGACGGCCCGATCATCATCGCCGCGCTGTGGTTCCTTTCGCAGTTCAAGAGCATCGACCTCTTTGTCGCCGGGCTCGGAGTGCTGGGCGGCCTGTACCTGCTCTGGCTGGCGGCGAGGATGTTTCGTGTCCGCGACATTTCACTGGC
>JAFEDL010000095.1:0-1713 GCA_018241645.1 Pseudomonadota bacterium | reverse complement strand
GGCGGAAGCTACATCGTCCGCGGCACCGCCCTCGAGAGCGCCGTCTTCGTGGCGACGGCCATCGGGGCGCTGATCGCCGCAAAAGTCGCCATGGCCGTCCTGGCCTCCAGGTTCCTGCCGGCCCTCGAAAGCCGCGGCTACCTCCTCGCGATGAAGTTCCTGGCCGCCACGCTGGCCGGCTTCGGCGTCCTTTCCATAGTGCGGGCCGCCGAGCTGGGAATGTCCGGGGCAAACATTTTCTGACGGAGGGGATACAAGGCATGTTCAACCACATCATGGTCGGGTCCAACGACCTCGAGCGCTCCAGGCGCTTCTACGACGCCGTGCTCGCCACGCTCGGGGCGGGCGAGGCGATGCCCCACAGGGCCGACAGCGGGCACAACCGGCTCTTCTACCGGCACAACGGCAGCACCTTTGGCGTCAGCGAGCCCATCAACGGCGAGCCGGCGACCTTCGCCAACGGCGGCACCATCGGCTTCAGGTGCGACTCGCCCGCGCAGGTCATCGCATTCCACGCCGCGGCAGTGGCCAATGGCGGCACCTCGATCGAGACCCCGCCGGGACTGCGCACCGGCAGCCTGGGGCCGATGTACCTCGCCTACGTGCGCGACCCGGACGGCAACAAGCTCTGCGCCGTCCATCGTCCCGCCAAACCCAAGGAGAAGTGACATGGCAAAGCCTGCGAAGAACACCATCTGCCTGTGGTATGACGGCGGCGCCGAGGAAGCGGCGCGGTTCTATGCGCGCACCTTTCCCGATTCTTCCGTCGGCACGGTGTACCTCGCGCCGGGAGACTTCCCGTCCGGCAGGAAGGGCGACGCGCTGACGGTCGAGTTCACGGTGCTGGGGATCCCGTGCCTCGGGCTCAACGGCGGCCCCGCCTTCAGGCACAGCGAGGCCTTCTCGTTCCAGGTCGCGACCGAAGACCAGGCCGAAACCGACCGTTACTGGGAGGCCATCGTCGGCAACGGGGGCGAAGAGAGCGCGTGCGGATGGTGCAAGGACAAGTGGGGCCTGAACTGGCAGATCACGCCGGTCGCATTGACCCGGGCGATCGCCGATCCCGACCCGGCCGCCGCCAAGCGCGCGTTCGACGCGATGATGGGGATGGGGAAGATCGACATCGCCGCCATCGAGGCGGCCCGTGCCGGCACCGCCTGATCCCGGGCCTGACTATTTCGCGCCGCGCGGATGCGGCAGCAGGCGGTCGTACTCGCCCTTGACGACCCCGTAGCACTCGCACACCCGCTTTTCGAGCTTGCGCCGGTCGATGATCGTGATGCGGCCGCGCGCGTAGGAAATCACCCCGTCCTTCTGCAGCGCGCCGGCGGCCAGGGTGACGCTCTCCCGGCGCACGCCGAGGAAGTGCGCGATCATTTCCTGGGTGACGGCCAGCTTGTTGGCGTGCAGCCGGTCGGCGCTCATCAGCAGCCAGCGGCACAGCTGCTGGTCGAGGGAGTGGTGCTGGTTGCACACGGCGGTCTGGGAGGTCTGCGCGATCAGGGCCTGCGTGTACAGGAGCGCCAGGTGCTGGAGCTTGCCGCCCAGCGCGAACTCCCGCTTCATCAGCTGCCTGCTGAGCCGGAAGGCCCCGCCCGCGCTCTGCACCTCGGTGCTGCTCGGCATGCTTTCGCCGCCCATGAAGATCGACACCCCGACCATGCCCTCGTTGCCCACCAGCGCGATTTCGCTCGCCGAGCCGTCCTCCAGCGC
>JAFEDL010000094.1:9259-13605 GCA_018241645.1 Pseudomonadota bacterium | reverse complement strand
GGTCAGCACGTCGAGGATGGTCTCCCGCGACATCATCTCGGTGCGGGTCGGGCCCGCGTTGACGTGGCAGTGCAGGCAGCTCTGGTTGCACTTGTAGCCGAGGTTCACCTGCAGGGCCTCGAGCCGCCCGCGGCGCAAGGCGGGAAATCCGAACTGCTGTATCAACGGCAATGTTGCGTGCACTCTGGGTCCCCGGGTGGTGTGGCGTTCACGCTTGGTCGTGCTGCGTGGGACGTTCCTTACAGGTCAATCGGGCCGGACCGCTCAGGGCGGCGGCCACACGGTGCTGCGCTGCTTCTGCTCGTCCAGCACCTCGACCAGGCGCGAGCTGGTGGCGCGCAGCCGCTGGGAAAGCATCAGCACGAACTCCATCAGGATCTTGGCTCCGAGCATCGGCTGCTCGACGATGATGCGCGCGAGGTTCTCCCGGTCGAGCACCGCGATCATGGTCGGCTGGTCGGCGATGCAGGTGGCGAAGCGCGCCTCGCCGTCGATCATCGACATCTCGCCCAGCGTCTTGCCGGCGTCGACGACGGCAATCACCTGCTGCGTGTTCCAGCGGTCGCGCTTCATCACCTCGACGCGGCCCTCGATGATCATCAGCATGAAGTCGCCGCCCTCGCCCTCGCGGATGATCTCCACGCCCTGCGGGCACATGTAGACGTCCATGAAGTGCGACAGCAGGCGGACTTCGGCGTGGGAAAAATTCTCCAGCAGGTTGCACTTGGGGATCAGCGCATGGAGCTGGCCGGAAAACTTGGCCGCGTCGCCGAGGTAATCGAGGTGCGCGAGCTGCTGGGGACGGTCGGCCATGGGGTGCAGATTCGTTCGGTGCGTGTTCTTGGGCCATTCTAGCCGATCAGCAGCACCACGGTCGCCACCCAGCCGGCCACTGCGGCGAGGAGCCACGGGTCGCGCACGAGCTCGCCGGAGGGATCCGCGCCCCCGCCCCGGTGGCGCAGGCGGTAGAGGTAGCGGAACGTCCCGAACAGCACGAACGGCAGCGTGGGCACGAGGTCGGTGCCGTGCTGGGCCACCGTGTCGGCCGACACGGTATAGAAGCCGTACGCGACCAGCATGCCGCCCGCGCAGGCGAGGACCGCGCCGTCCAGGAAAGACTCGCTGTAGGCGTCCAGCACGGGCCGGTGCAGGCCGGCGTCCCCGGTGAGCCGGTCCAGCTCGGCGCGGCGCTTGGCGAATCCGAGGAACAGCGTGACCATGAACCCGCACAGCAGCAGCCAGCGCGAGGGCTCGA
Source organism: Pseudomonadota bacterium (assembly GCA_018241645.1). Classification (GTDB taxonomy): domain Bacteria; phylum Pseudomonadota; class Gammaproteobacteria; order Burkholderiales; family SG8-39; genus SZAS-79. Next base: position 12,350 of record JAFEDL010000094.1, on the reverse strand, counting down.
TGCCGATGCCGAGCGTCCCCGCGAGGATCCGGAGCATGAACCCGGACGCGATGATGCCCACGTCGACGACGGGGATTCTCTTCAGCCCGAGCGAATAGCCCAGGTTCAGCAGGGCGTACGCGGCCAGCAGCACGGCCACCAGCGGCCCCGCCCACGCGCCGAGGGCGAGGCCCGCGGCGGCGAGCAGTGCGCCGAAGGTTGCCGCAGACCGCACGGGAATCGCCCCGCTCGCGATCGGCCGCGCGCTCTTGTCCGGATGCTCGCGGTCCCGGTGGCGGTCGAAGCAGTCGTTCATCGCATAGACGGCGCTCGACATCAGGCAGAAGGCGGCAGTAGCGGCCAGGGCGGCCCACAGGACATCGGTTTCCCCGAGCGCATGGCCGAACAGCAGGCCGGTCAGCACGAAGCCGTTCTTCACCCATTGTCCCGGCCGGGCGAGCCTGGCGTAGGCCGCGGCGTTCATCGTGCGCCGGGCTCCGCGGGGAAATACCGGGCGCGGAAGTAGCAGGCGCCTACCGGCAACATTGCCGGGATCCGGTACCAACGGTCGCGCACCAGGCGCAGCACGCCCTCCCGATAGGCGGCGTAGTCGAAACCGCGGCCGAGCACCAGGTGGATCGTCGTCCCGGCAACCTCGATCGAGCGGAACTCCACCGAGCGGAAATACGGCCGGTAGTCCTGCTCGGGAGGCGGGTCGCGCCGCACGACGAGGATGTCCTTGCCGTCGAAGGCGCGCACGTCGGTGACGATGTCGTCGTGCCGCGCGTGCGAAGTGCCGGCGCCGAAAACGAAGAAGTACCGGCCGGCGTAGTACGACAGGATCGACGAAAGGGTGTAGTTGTCGGTGGCCGGCTCGAAGCCCTTGAATCCGGCGAGCTTGTCCACGACCTCGGCGGTGCGGAACTGCAGCACGAGGCGGGAGTACAGGCGATTCGATTTCCAGGCCTCGAGCGGGACGGCCCAGAGCGCCGCGGCCGCCACGACGTGGAGCAGCGCGAAGGCGGCGAAGAACCGCACGCAGCGCATGAGCTTTTCCGCCGGCAGCGCGATGGCGAGCGTGAGCACCAGCGGCGGGATGAACGACAGCAGCCAGTGCAGCCCGATCTTCTTCAGCGGCGAGAGCAACGCGAACACTGCGAACGGCACCAGCCAGGCAAAGACCAGCGCGCGGCGGCCCGGCGTGGCCGCCAGCGTCGCCCGGAGCGCGACCCGCTCGCGCCACGCGTACCACAGCAGCGGCGCGGCCAGGTACGCCATCGCCGCCACGAACAGCAGCGGGTTGGCCCAGCCCAGCCCCGATCCCTCGTGCCGGTTGATCGCGTTGAACATGACGTTCGACCAGCAGGCCTCGTAGTTCCAGTAGAGGTTCTCGAGGCCCGCCGGCAGCGCGGCCGCGATCACCAGGGCCACGCCTTTCCAGCCCTTGCCGCCGCGTCCGATGGCCCAGGCGATCATCCCCAGGCCGAGCAGCACCGCGAAGTACTTGGACAGGAACGCGAGGCCGAGGCACGCGCCCGCGAGCAGGAATCCCGGCGTGGAATCGCGGTCGGCCGCGCGCGCGAACAGCACGATCGCGCCGAACGAGAACAGGATCAGCGGCGTGTCGGTGGTGACCAGCACGTTCCAGACGTTCATCGGCACCAGCAGCACGAGCACCGCGGCCAGGTCGGCCTCGGCCGGCCCGCGCCCGAACCACCGGCCGAGCGCCGCGCGCGTGCCGAATGCGAGCGCGACCGGCAGGAGCAGCGCCGGCAGGCGCAGCACCCACTCCGCCGTGGACAGCGGCGCAAGCAGGGCGAGCAGCCAGCCCACCATCGGCGGGTGGTCGTAGTAGCCGATGTCCGGCCGTTGCCCCCACACGAGGAAGTAGGCTTCGTCGCCGGTGAACGGCACCACCACCGAGAGCCAGGCGCGGAACGCCAGCGTGGCGGCCAGGGCGCCGAGGAACCAGCGGCGCGCCGCCGCGTCCTGCACGCTCATGCGCTGCCCCGGACGAGGAGCGATACCCCGGCCACGACGAGCACCGTGTAGACCAGGCTCACCACGCGGGCCGCCGGGATCACGGCATGCAGGCGGTTGCCCACGAAGAACCCGGCCAGCATCGCCGGGATCAGCAGCGCGACGCAGGGCAGCAGGTCGTCCTGGGTGAGCAGCCCGGCGATGCCGAACAGCACCACCCGGACCAGCGCGGAAAACATGATCATCGACGCATTGGTCGCCCGCAGTTCATCCTTGTTGCGGATGCGCCCGGTGAAGTACATCGCGAACAGCACCCCGCCCGTGCCGAACAGGGCGGACAGGGCCCCGCCGGTGAGCCCGATGGGCACGCTCCAGCCGCGCGCCATCTGCACCGGCACGCCCTTGCGGGTGAATCCGTAGATCGCGTACGAAAGCACGAAGGCCCCCAGTCCGAGCAGCAGCGAGGCCTCCGCGACCTTGATCAGCAGCGTGAGGCCGGTGAGCATGCCCACGACGATGCAGGGCACCATCCACTTGAGCTCGTCGAAGCGGATGCCCTTGCGCAGCCGGGCGCCGAGCATCAGCGTCGCCGACAGGTCGAGCAGCATCATCATCGGCACCGCGAACTTGAGCGGCAGCACCAGCGCGAGCAAAGGCACCGCCATGACCGTCGACCCGAACCCGGTCAGGCCGAAGATCACGTAGGCGCACGCGACGATAAGCGCCGCGATGGCGAAAGTCTCGAGGGGCAGGCTCATGCTGCCCGCGAGGCTACCAGCTTCAGGCCTTGCCCAGCTTGCGGCGCGCCTGCACGGCCCCGGCGAGCAGCTCGAGCATCCGGGTGGTGTCGTCCCAGCCCAGGCACGCGTCGGTCACGCTCTGGCCGTAGGTCAGCGGCTTGCCGGGCACCAGGTCCTGGCGCCCCTCGACGAGGTTCGACTCGGCCATCACGCCCACGATGCGCTTCTCGCCGGCGGCCACCTGCCCGCTGATGTCGTTGGCGACGTTCATCTGGCGCTTGTAGTCCTTGGCGCTGTTGGCGTGCGAGAAGTCGATCATCAGGCGCTCGGGGAGCTTCGCCTTGGCGAGCTCCTGGCAGGCCGCCTGGACGCTCGCGGCGTCGTAGTTGGGC
>JAFEDL010000094.1:283-9174 GCA_018241645.1 Pseudomonadota bacterium | reverse complement strand
GCCGTTCTTGAACCCGACCGCCGCAGACAACCCGGACGCCAGCTCGCGGTGCACCTGCGACTCCGTGGTGCGCGCGCCGATCGCGCCCCAGGACACGAGGTCGCCGATGTACTGGGGGGAGATCACGTCGAGGAACTCGCAGCCGGCCGGCACCCCGGCCTGGTTGATCCGCACGAGGAGGTCCCGCGCGATGCGCAGGCCCTCGTTGATCCGGAAGCTGCCGTTCATGTACGGGTCGTTGATGAGGCCCTTCCAGCCGACCGTGGTGCGGGGCTTCTCGAAATAGACGCGCATCAGCACCTCGAGGTCCCCCGCGTGGCGGTCCCGCTCGGCGCGCAGCTTCTCCGCGTACGCGACCGCGGCGGCCGGGTCGTGGATCGAGCACGGTCCGACGATCACGATCAGGCGGTCGGACTTGCCGGCGAGGATCTCCCGCACCCTGCGGCGGGTGTTCGCGATCAGCGCCTCTACCGGCGTGTCCTGGATCGGGAAGAACCGGATCAGGTGCTCGGGCGGCGGGAGCGGGACTACGTTCTCGATGCGCTCGTCGTCGGTGAGGGAGGTCTTGTCCACCGGGACGGTGCCGAGGTAACTGTCAACGGATGTGGTCATTTTCGGGCCTTGGAAAAACAAAAACCGCCAGGCATCTCTGCGCTGGCGGTTCGTGGGGGAAAAATTTCCGGGTGAGCTTAGCCGGTCCCCTCCGCCGCCAGGCGGGAGAAAAAGTAGGCAAACGCATAAAACCGGTGGCTCATGGGCAAGGATTCAAACACGAAGGCATGGGGTTTGGCAAATCGCCCACCCCGGGCGCCGGCGCGGGCTGGCACTCCCCGCCGAAGACTGCCAACCCTAAAGGTCATCGCGGAGGGACCGATAGGCGTTATGTGGTCTGAGTATTGCTAGACACTTTTCGCCGTGCTAGTTTTTGCACAGCGCGTTGTTCCCGTCGCACAAACGAAGGAGAAAACAACATGTCGGCAACCGTCGCTAGTCCCGCCCCGGTGCTTCCCATCGCCGGATTCAAGGACGTCTACCACGTCCCCAACGTGGACCGGGCGCTGCACGAGCTTCCGCCCACCGCCAACGAGTCGCTGCGCGCCGTGTACGAGAAGATGGTCAAGCTCGGCGGCCAGCGCTTCACGGTGAAACCCTCGGCCATGCCGGTGATGGACGACCTGTTCGAGGAGCTGCCGAACTTTTCCGAAGTGCTCGAGGACATTCGCAAGCAGCTCGCGCTGTGCATCGACTCCGCCGACTCGATCGAGCTGCCGCCCATGCTGCTGCTCGGCGACCCCGGGATCGGCAAGACGCACTTCGCGCGGCGCATCGCGCAGCTGATGGGCACCGGCTACGGCTTCGTGCCGATGAGCTCGCTCACCGCGGGCTGGGTGCTGTCGGGCGCCTCCTCGCAATGGAAGAACGCCAAGCCCGGCAAGGTCTTCGACACCCTGGTGAACGGCGACTACGCCAACCCCGTGATGGTCATCGACGAGATCGACAAGGCCTCGGGCGACGGCCAGTACGACCCGCTCGGCGCGCTGTACGAGCTGCTCGAGTGCGGCACGGCCACGCGCTTCGTCGACGAGTTCGTCGAGGTCCCGATCGACGCCTCGGGCGCGGTGTGGTTCGCCACCGCCAACGACGCGGCGCGCATCCCCGAGCCGATCCTAAACCGGATGAACGTCTACGAGATCGAGCCGCCGGACGCCGAGGGCGCCGCGCGCATCGCGATGTCCATCTACCGGGAGATCCGGGGCGGCCACGACTGGGGCAAGGCCTTCCCGGAATCGCCGTCGGCCGCGGTGCTTGAGCAGCTCGCGACCTACGGGCCGCGCGAAATGCGCCGCGTGATCCAGTCCGGGTTCGGCAACGCCAAGCTGGCCGGCCGCGCCGAGATCAGGCCGGAGGACGTGCAGGACAGCCGCGCCGCAAAGAGGCAGCGCATCGGGTTCTGAGCCGGACCGGCGCGCCCGCGGTCAGACGCGCTGGCCCACCCAGTCCCGCACCGCGGCCAGCGCCGCGGGGAGCTTGGCCGGCTCGGTGCCGCCGGCCTGCGCCATGTCGGGGCGGCCGCCGCCCTTGCCGCCCACCTGCTGGGCGACGAAGTTGACCAGTTCGCCCGCCTTCACCTTGCCGGTGAGGTCGGCCGTGACGCCCGCGATCAACGCCACCTTGCCGTCGGCCACGGTGCCGAGCACGATCGCCGCCGACTTGAGCGAGGCCTTCAGCTTGTCCATGGTCTCGCGCAGCGTCTTGGCGTCGGCGCCTTCGAGCACGGCCGCCAGCACCTTCGCGCCCTTCACGTCCACGGCCTGCCCGAGGAGGTCGTCTCCCTGCGAGGACGCGATCTTCGATTTGAGCCGGGCGAGTTCCTTCTCCAGCGCCTTCTTCTCGTCGAGCAGCCCGAGCAGGGCCTTCTCGACCATGCCCGCGCCGGGCTGCGCGCGCAGGTGCCGGGCCACTTCGCTGAATTCCCGCAGCTGGGCGTCCGTCATGGCCTGCGCGTTCACGCCGGTGGTCGCCTCCACGCGGCGCACGCCCGCGGCCACCCCGGTTTCGGCGTAGATCCGGAATGCGCCGATGTCGCCGGTGCGCGCGACGTGCGTGCCGCCGCAGAATTCGCGCGAGGAGCCGATGTCGAGCACGCGCACCTCGTCGCCGTATTTCTCGCCGAACAGCATCATCGCGCCCGAGCCCTTGGCCTCCTCCATGGGCATCACGCGCGCGCGGGTGGCGGTGTTCTGCAGGATCTCGCCGTTCACCAAGAGCTCCACCCTGCGGATCTCCTCGTCGGTCAGCGGCTTGTTGTGCGCGAAGTCGAAGCGCGTCTTGTCCGGGTCGACGAGCGAGCCTTTCTGCTGCACGTGCGGGCCGAGGACCTCGCGCAGCGCCTTGTGCATCAGGTGGGTCACGGAGTGGTTGCGCATCGTGCTCTCGCGCCGCTGCGTGTCCACGCGCGCCTCGAGCTCGTCGCCCACGCGCAGCGCGCCCGCCTTGATCCGGCCGTGGTGGCCGAACACCTCGGGCTGGATCTTCTGGGTGTCTTCCACCTCGAAAGTCCCGGCCGCGCCGGCCAGTTCGCCCCGGTCGCCGACCTGGCCTCCCGACTCCGCGTAGAACGGCGTCTTGTCGAGCACCACCACGCCGGACTCGCCGGCATTGAGCGCCCCGACCTGCGAGCCCTCGCGGTAGAGCGCGACCACCCGGCCCTTGAGGGCCAGCGTGTCGTAGCCGCGGAACTCGGTTTTTGAGCCGGAGTAATCGAGGCCCGCGCTCATCGAGAACTTGGACGCCGAGCGCGCGCGCTCGCGCTGCGCCTGCATCGCGGCCTCGAACCCGGCGAAGTCGATCTGGATGCCGCGCTCGCGGCAGATGTCGGCCGTGAGGTCGACCGGGAAGCCGAAGGTGTCGTACAGCTTGAACGCGGTCTCGCCGTCCAGCATCGGCGATTCACCGGCCAGGGCGCCTTCGAGCAGGCTCATGCCGTGCTCGAGCGTCTCGGAGAAGCGCTCCTCCTCGGTCTTCAGGACCTCGGCGACGCGCTCCCGCGCGGCGGTGAGTTCCGGGTATGCCGCTCCCATGACGCGGTCGAGGTCGGCCACCAGCTTGTGGAAGAACGGCTTCTTCTGGCCGAGCTTGTAGCCGTGGCGGATCGCGCGCCGGATGATCCGGCGCAGCACATAGCCGCGCCCTTCGCTGCCCGGGATCACGCCGTCCACGATCAGGAACGAGCAGGCCCGGATGTGGTCCGCGATCACGTTCAGCGAGGGATCCTTGAGCTGCCTGGCGCCCGTTTCACGCGCCGCGGCCCGGATCAGTTCCTGGAACAGGTCGATCTCGTAGTTCGAATGCACGCCCTGCAGCACCGCGGCGACCCGCTCCAGGCCCATACCGGTGTCCACCGAGGGCTTGGGCAGCGGGTGCATCGAGTATTCACCGTCGCCGCTTTTCTCCCTATTAAACTGCATGAACACCAGGTTCCAGATCTCGATGTAGCGGTCGCCGTCGGCGTCCGGCGAGCCCGGCGGGCCGCCCGCCACCTCCGGGCCGTGGTCGTAGAAGATCTCGCTGCAGGGCCCGCAGGGGCCGGTGTCCGCCATCTGCCAGAAATTGTCCGACTGAAATTTCTGCCCGCCGGGCTTGTCGCCGATGCGCACGATCCTGTCGGTGGGCACGCCGATGTCCTTCGCCCAGATGTCGTAGGCCTCGTCGTCGGTGTGGTACACGGTGACCCAGAGCTTGTCCTTGGGCAGCTTGTAGACCTCCGTGAGCAGGTTCCAGGCGAACGGGATGGCGTCCTTCTTGAAATAGTCCCCGAAGGAGAAGTTGCCCAGCATCTCGAAGAAGGTGTGGTGGCGGGCCGTGTACCCGACGTTCTCGAGGTCGTTGTGCTTGCCGCCCGCACGCACGCTGCGCTGCGAGGTCGTCGCGCGGCTGTAGGCGCGCTTGTCCTTGCCGAGGAACACGTCCTTGAACTGCACCATGCCCGAGTTCACGAACAGCAGAGTCGGGTCGTTCATCGGCACGAGGGAGCTCGAGGCCACGATGGTATGGCCCTTCGACTTGAAATACTCGAGGAAGCTCGAGCGGATGTCTGCGCTTTTCATGGGGGATGCAACCAGGATCCGGGGAATCCCGGATTGTAAAGGAAAGGCCGCGCGAGTCGTCACCCGCGCGGCTGAAGGGTCCCCGCGCCCTGCCGCGGGAGCCCGCGAGTCGACAGACCCGCTCAGGCCGTCAGCCGGCCGTACTTGAGGAGCCGCGAGCGGACTCCGTGCTGGGTGCGCTGGTGCTCGAGCGCCAGTTCCGCGATCGCGCGGCCCGCGTCGAATCCCGCGAGCAGCGTGCGGTCCTCGTCCTCGGTCCACGGCGCGCCGGTCTTGGCCGGCAGGCTTTCGCGGCGCCGCTCGGTGCGCTCGCGCTGCTCGAGCGCCTGCGCCGCCACGAACAGCGCGCGCACGGTCTGCGGCCGCTGGTACGGGCTTTCGGCCGCGAAGACTTCGCCGGTGTCCGGGTCCACGCCGTTGGCCAGTGACCTTACGACTTCGAGTGCTTGTGCCTGGTTCATCCTTGTTTCACCTCCTCTCTGTGTGTGAGGTGAAATTAACGCGCGGCACGCGAGGCCGGATGACTTCAGTCGAACGTTTCTTCGCCCGGCTGGTCCTTGCCGGATTGCGCAAGCACCTTGCGGATGGTGTCGGACGAGAAGCCGCGCGATGCGAGGAAACGCATGCGCCTGGCGCGATCCTGGGGAGTGCCGGCGGGCTCGCGGAACTTGCGCCTGAAGATGGCGAGCGCGCGCTCAAGCTCCGTGGAGCGGGCCTCGGCCGCGACGCGCTCGATGGTTTCCTCCGCCACGCCCTTTGCGCTCAGGTCGTGGCGCACGCGCGATGCGCCGTACTTGCGCGAGAGCACATGCGCGCGCGCTTCGGCCATGCGGTCTTCGGAGAGGAATTTCTTCTGGACGAGCTCGTCGAGCAGCAGCTCGAGGGCCTCTTCCGACTCGGCGTGCGGCGCGAGTTTCCTGGCGAGCTCCACGCGGCTGTGCTCCCGCCGCATGAGCAGGCGCAAGGCGCGAGCCTTGAGCTCCTTGGGGGAGTCCGGCCCGCGCTCCGCGTCGGGCCCGCCGTCATCCGCGGGCCGGCTCACCGCTTACCCGCGCTTGCGGCTCGACACCGAGACGACGACGTCGTCGGGCGAGGCTTCTTCCTCGTTGGCGGCGACAGGCGCCTCGATGCGGCCCGCGGCGATGCCGGCCGCATTGCGGATCTTGGCCTCGATTTCCATCGCCAGCTCGGGCTTTTCCTTGAGGTATTCGCGGGCGTTGTCCTTGCCCTGCCCGAGGCGGTCGCCGTTGTAGCCGTACCAGGCGCCGGTCTTCTCGACGATCTTGTGCAGCACGCCGAGCTCGAGGATCTCGCCCTCGCGCGAGATGCCCTCGCCGTACAGGATGTCGAACTCGGCCTGGCGGAACGGCGGCGCGACCTTGTTCTTCACGACCTTGACGCGGGTCTCGGAGCCGATCACCTCGTCGCCCTTCTTGATCGCGCCGATGCGGCGGATGTCGAGGCGGCAGGAGGCGTAGAACTTGAGCGCGTTGCCGCCGGTGGTGGTCTCGGGGTTGCCGAACATGACGCCGATCTTNNGATCTGGTTGATGAAGATGACCAGCGTGTTGGTGCGCTTGATGTTGGCGGTGAGCTTCCTCAGCGCCTGGCTCATGAGGCGCGCCTGCAGGCCCATCTGCGGCTCGCCCATCTCGCCCTCGATCTCGGCCTTGGGGGTGAGCGCCGCCACCGAGTCGACCACGATGACGTCCACGGCGCCGGAGCGCACCAGCATGTCGGCGATTTCAAGCGCCTGCTCGCCGGTGTCCGGCTGGCTGATCAGCAGCTCGTCGATGTTCACGCCGAGCTTTTGCGCGTACTGCGGGTCGAGCGCGTTTTCCGCGTCGATGAAGGCGGCCGACCCGCCGAGTTTCTGCATCTCGGCGATCACCTGGAGCGTGAGGGTGGTCTTGCCCGAGGATTCCGGCCCGTAGATCTCGACCACCCGGCCGCGCGGCAGGCCGCCGACGCCGAGCGCGAGGTCCAGGCCCAGCGACCCGGTGGACACCACCTGGATGTCCTGCATCGCCGAGGCGTCCATGCGCATGATGGAGCCCTTGCCGAACTGCTTTTCGATCTGCGACAGGGCGGCGGTAAGGGCTTTGGCTTTGTTATCGTCCATGTACTGCTCCTTCTTATGTGCCGTCAGCTTCCAATGGCAGGCCGCCGTGCTGTGCGGGCGACCCGGGCTAACACCGGGTACTGTATAAACGTGCAGTAATTGTATAGGTTGACCGGAGCGCTCCGCAAGAGGCTCATGCAGTGAGCCCGGGCACCCCCGCGGGGGCGGCGGGGGCCGCGGTGTAAGATTCGCCCTTTCCTCAATCCAGACAACTGCTTGGAGATTCCGTCATGGCGAAAGTAGCGTTCCTGGGCCTCGGCATCATGGGCTACCCGATGGCCGGCCACCTGCTCAAGAAGGGCGGCCACGAGGTCACCGTCTACAACCGCAACGCGGCCAAGTCGGCCCAGTGGACAAAGGAATACGGCGGCAAGTCGGCCTCCACCCCGAAGGAGGCCGCCGCAGGCGCCGATTTCGTGATGATGTGCGTGGGCAACGACGACGACGTGCGCTCGGTGGTCTACGGGGACAACGGCGCGCTGGCCGGCATGAGGAAGGGGGCCACCCTGGTGGACCACACCACGGCCTCGGCCATCCTTGCGCGCGAGCTCTACGCCAAGTGCAAGGAAAAGGGCATCGATTTCATCGACGCCCCGGTGTCCGGCGGCCAGGCCGGCGCGGTCAACGGCCAGCTGGGGATCATGTGCGGCGGCGACGAGGCGGTGTTCGCGAAGGCGAAGCCGGTGCTCGATATCTACGCCAAGAGCTGCGTGCTGATCGGCGCGGCGGGCGCCGGCCAGCTCACCAAGATGGTGAACCAGATCGCCATCGCGGGCCTCCTGCAGGGCCTGTCCGAGGCGATGAATTTCGGCAAGAAGGCCGGCCTCGACATGGAGAAGGTCGTCGCCGTGATCTCCAAGGGCGCAGCGGGCTCCTGGCAGATGGAGAACCGCTGGAAGGCGATGAACGACGTCAAGTTCGACGGCTTCGGCTTCGCCGTGGACTGGATGCGGAAGGACCTCGGCATCTGCCTCGAGGAAGCCAAGAAGAACGGCGCGCGCCTGCCCACCACGGCGATGATCGACCAGTTCTACGCGCAGGTGCAGGCCCGCGGCGGCGCCCGCTGGGACACCTGCAGCCTGATGCACCTGCTGGCCAAGGACTGAGCACGTTCCCGCAGTCCTGGCAGGGCGCGCTCGACGCCGCCGCGCGAGCGGCCCTCGAGCGCGCCGAGGCGCATGTCGCGGCGCGCGAGTCGGGCGGTGCGCAGGTGTTCCCGCCCCCGGCGCTGCGCTATCGCGCGCTCGAGCTCGTGGCGCCCGAAGCGATACGCGTGGTCATCCTTGGACAGGACCCTTACCACGGCGCAGGCCAGGCCATGGGCCTCGCCTTCTCGGTGCCAAAGGGTGTGCGCATCCCTCCCTCGCTGCGCAATATCTACAAGGAGCTCGCCGCAGACCTGGGCATCGCGCCGCCGGCGCACGGCGACCTCACGGCCTGGGCCCGGCAGGGCGTGCTGCTGCTGAACACGTCGCTCAGCGTGGAGGCAGGCGAGGCCGCGTCGCACGCCGACGTCGGCTGGGAATCGGTAACCGACGCGCTGATCGCATTGGCCTCCGCGCGCGCCAAGCACGCCGTATTCATGCTTTGGGGCAATCACGCGCGCGCAAAGGCGCCGCTCGTCGACGCCTCGCGCCACCTCGTGCTGCAGGCGGCGCACCCGTCCCCGCTGTCGGCGCGCAAATTCCTCGGCTGCAGGCATTTCTCGCAGGCGAACGCCTTCCTGGGCGAGCACGGCGCGCAACGCGTGGAATGGGAACTGCCGTAACGGCGTTCAGGCCCCGGCCGGGGGGCTGCGGCCAGGAGGGAGGTGCTTTGCCGGTATATTTGCGCCTGCCGCACTGCCTGCGGCAGCGCAACGAATTTTCCATCCACGCACCGGTACCGAGCCATGACCGAACCTGATTCCTACACACCGCCCAAAGTCTGGACCTGGAACAAGCCCAGCGGCGGGCGCTTCGCGAGCATCAACCGCCCGGTCGCCGGGCCTACCCACGACAAGGAACTGCCTGTCGGGCGCCACCCCTTGCAGCTGTATTCGCTCGCCACCCCGAACGGCGTGAAGGTCACGGTGATGCTCGAAGAGCTGCTGGCCCTGGGCCATGCGGGCGCCGAGTACGACGCCTGGCTGATCAAGATCAACGAAGGCGACCAGTTCGGCTC
>JAFEDL010000094.1:0-275 GCA_018241645.1 Pseudomonadota bacterium | reverse complement strand
AAGATCCCCGCGCTGCTCGACCGCAGCCGGCCCAAGCCCCTGCGGGTGTTCGAGTCCGGGGCGATCCTCGTCTATCTCGCGGAGAAATTCGGCGGCGCTTTCCTGCCCACCGACGTCGAGAAGCGCGCCGAGTGCATGTCGTGGCTGTTCTGGCAGATGGGGTCGGCGCCGTTCCTCGGCGGCGGGTTCGGCCACTTCTATGCGTACGCGCCGACGAAGATCGAATACGCCATCGACCGCTACGCGATGGAGGTCAAGCGCCAGCTCGACGTGCT
>JAFEDL010000093.1:1483-14683 GCA_018241645.1 Pseudomonadota bacterium | reverse complement strand
TTCATCAGCTCGCGCGTGGCGTACGCGGCGTCCGCCGGGTCCATGGTGAAATGCCCGCCGATCGGCATCAGCACGAGGTCCGGCTTGTAGTACTCGGCGATGAACTTCATGTCGCCGAACACCCCGGTGTCGCCCATGTGGTAGATCCTGAAGCCGTTCTCCAGCTCGATGATGTAGCCGACGGGCTCGCCGCCCGGGTGGGTCTCGTCCTTGCCGGTGGCAGGGTTGTTCCAGACGTAGACCGAGGAGTGCTCGGCGTGCACGGCGGTGACCTTGATGCCGGGCAGCGGCGCGATGCGGCCGCTCTTGTTGAAGCGCGGCAGCTGCGCGGGCGGCAGGACCCCGAGCGTGGTGAGCGCCATGTTGAGGTCGCCCGGGCCCCACATCGGGATGTTGTTCAGCCGGGCGAGCGCCGGCGCATCCGCGATGTGGTCCCAGTGGCCGTGCGTGACCAGCAGCAGGTCCACCTTGCCCAGCGCCTCGAGCTTCTTGTACTCGGGCGGGGTGATCGGGTTCTTCAGCAGCCAGGGGTCGGTGACGATGACCTTGCCGCCGGGCGTCGTGATGCGGAACGCCGCCTGGCCCAGCCACTGCACCTCGACCTTGCCGGCCTGCGCGAACGCGCAGCCCGCGGCCACCAGCAACGCGGCAAATAATGCAATTCGCTTCATGTGCTTCTCCTCTCCGTTAGCCAGCATGCTACCAATAGGGGCCCCCTCAGTCGGCCTTGATGCCGGTGGCCTTGATCACGCCCGCCCAGGTCTCGGTCTCGGATTTCAGGAACCGGCCGAACTGCACGGCATCCTGCGGCGCGACCACCGCGCCGAGCTTGCCGAGCTTGTCCCGGACGGTCTCGTCCTCGAGCGCCTTCAGCGTCTGCGCGGTGAGGATCGCCACCGCCTCGCGCGGCGTCCTGGCCGGCGCCACCAGGCCCCACCAGACGCTCGCCTCGTAGCCGGGCAGCCCGGCTTCGCCGAAGGTAGGCACGCCGGGGAGCATCGCCACGGGCTTTTCGCTCGACACCGCCAGCGCGCGCACCCGGCCCGAGTTCATGTGCGGCAGCGCCTCGAGCGGATTGATCAGCATGAACGACAGCCGCCCGCCGACGAGGTCGGTGAGCGCCGGCGCGCCGCCCTTGTACGGCACGTGCAGCGCGTCGAACCTGGCCATGGTCTTCAGCAGCTCGGTGGCGAGGTGCCCGGATCCGCCGTTGCCGGAGGATCCGTAGTTCAGCGCGCCCGGTTTTGCGCGCGCCTGCGCGATGAGGTCCTGCAGCGATTTCGCCGGGAATGCGGTCGGCACCACCAGCACCAGCGGGGCGTATCCGACCCGCGCCACCGGGGCGAAGTCCTTAAGCGGGTCGAAGGACAGGTGGCTGAACAGGGTCGGGTTGGTCGCCAGGCCGTTGGCGCCCAGCAGCAGCGTATAGCCGTCCGGCGCGGACTTCGCCACGTATTCGGCGCCCAGGTTCGCGCTGGCGCCGGGCTTGTTCTCGGTGAGCACCTGCACGCCGAGCAACTCCGACAGGCGGGCGCCCACGATGCGCGACACGGTGTCCACCGCGCCGCCCGGCGGGAACGGCACGACGATATGCACGGGCTTGTTCGGGAAAGGCTGGGCCTGGGCCGCGAAGGCGAGGCAGCACAACAGCGGCGCGCACAGCGCCCTGAAAAAGGATCGCATGTTCGGTCTCCTCCTCTTATGGGTATGGGGCGGGATGCTTGCACGCCCGGTCGATATCGTCCAATATCGTTTGGACGCCCCTGTTATCTGCAAAGGATATAACCCATGGATTTCCGCCAGCTGCGCTACTTCGTCGCCGTCGCCGAGGAACTGAGCTTCAGCGCGGCCGCCCGGCGCCTGCACATGAGCCAGCCGCCGCTCAGCATGCAGGTCAAGGCCATGGAGGAGGAACTCGGCGCGGCCCTGTTCGACCGCAACCGCCACAAGGTGGCGCTGACCGAAGCGGGCCGCATGTTTCTCGACGAGGCGCGCGCGACGCTGGCCCACCTGGATCGCGCATGCGACGTGGTGCGCCTCGCGGCCAACGGCGACGCCGGCGAGATCCGCGTGGCGTTCACGGGATCGGTCCCCATGGTCGACGCCTTCCCGCGCCTGGTGCAGTCCTTTCGCGAGACCTGCCCCGGCGCGCGCGTCGCGCTCGCCCACATGTCCACCGGCCAGCAGCTGCAGGCGCTAGCGGACGGGCAGATCGATGTCGGCATCCTGCGTCCGGCGCAGCAGTTCGTCGCGGCGGCCGACATCGAGGCGCGCACGATCTGGGAGGACCGGCTCGCGCTCGTGCTGCCGGCCGACCATGCGCTTGCCGCGCGCCGCGCGCCGCCGACGGTCGCCGCGCTGTCGGGCGAGCCGTTCATCCTGTTCCCGCGCGGCCTGGGCTGCGGGCTGTACGACCACGTGATGGCGATGTGCAACCGCGCCGGCTACGTGCCGCGCCTGGTGCAGGAGGCGCGCGAAGTCGCGACCATCATCGGCCTGGTCGCCGCGGGCACCGGCATATCTATCCTGCCGGAGTCCTGCGCCAAGGCGGGCATCCCCGGCATCGTGTGGCGCAGGCTTGCGACCCCCGAGTCGAAGAGCCGCCTGCTGATCGCCCACCGGCCGGCCGGCGCCTCGCCGCTCGTGCGGCGCTTCATCGCGATGGCGGCGCGCGCCGCAGGCACCGTGCGCGCGGAGAAGGCGGCGGCTTAGACCAGCCCGTTCTCGCCCTTCACGTCCTCGGGCCGCAGGCCGCCCACGCGGGCCCCGACCCGGCCGCGGTTGGCAAAGCCCGCGATCAGCGCGATCTCGTCGGGCTGGGGCGCGTCGTGCAGCGTGAGCGAGATCCCGTCGTAGAACGACCTCACGTACAGCGCGTCCTTGTGGTTGAACGGGATGTCGATCGAGGTGCCCGGGCCGCCACGCTTGGTCATCGAGGAGATCCAGGCCTTGCCGCCGCCGATCGCGGCGCGGATCGGCTCGGCGAACGCCGTGGTGAGGAGCGCGTTCACGTGCTCCTGTTCCCCGGCCATGCCGGCAATGCCGCCCTTGCCGAGGCCCACTATCTTGTGCGGCGCCATGGCCTGCACGCCGCGCTCTGCCATCAGCCGGCCGAGTTCCAGGCTCGCGTCGATCATGGGTTTCAAGTCCTCGACGTAGCGGCCCGCATACGGGTTGGCGACCACCGCGACGATCGCGACCTTGCGCAGCGGCGCCTCGCCCGCCGGCGCGGCGGTTTCCTCGACGAACGTGAACCACCTCTTGACTGGCATCTGCATGGCTGTGCTGCTCCTGTTGGGTTAGTGGGCCACGCCGGAATAGTCCTGCGGGATGCGGCACGAGGCCACCCGGATGCGTTTATTCGGCGCCGGGGTGTTGCGGCTCCTGCCCACGAAGCGCGGCACGCCGTCCGTGATGACCGCGCCCACGGCGGCGATGTCGCCGTTCTTCAACGAATCGAGCGGGTCGGACTTCGAGCCGCCCACGCACGAATCGATGATCACCACGTCGGCATCCTTGCCCACGCGCAGGAACCCGCTGTTCCTCCTGTAGACCTTCGCGTTGTTGCCGGTGGCCGCGGCGATGGCCCATTCGACCGGCATGGACGTGAGGCTCGCGAGGTGCGTGATCGTGTACATCATGCCCAGCGGCATGATCCCCGATCCGGTGGGCGTGTCGGTCGCGATCAGGAAGCGGTCGAACTGGCCGGCCTTCCTCACCATGTCGCCGAGCAAGAGCGTGGTGCGCAGGTTGCCCGCGGTGCAGACCTGCAGCGCGATGTTCGATTCGTGCACGATGCGCGGGAAATCCTCGTCCGGCATGGCCACGGGGCCGCCGTTCACGTGGAAGGAGACGTCGGGCTTGATCTTGATGAGGTGGTCGGCCCAGATGCCCGAGGACCCCGGGATCGACGAGCCGCCGGTGTGCACCATGGAGATCATGCCGTGCTTGCGGGCCCAGGCGATCATGGGCTCGTAGTCGTACGGGGTCTTCACCGCGCCGAAGCCCGCCTTGGCGAGCCACACGCCCTTGGCGGCGATTTCGGCGAAGTCCGCCTCCACCAGCCCGGGCTCGAGGATGATCGAGCCGGCCCAGACGCGCATGCCGCCCGGGCGGTAGTGCTCGAAGCATTTCATCGCCGCCACCGCGAGCGCCTTCACGCCCTCCGGGTCCTTGGGGCGGCCCGGCACATGGACTTCGGACGCGCTGATCGCGGTGGTGACGCCGCCGTGCACGTAGCTTTCGAGGAAGCCCACGGTCTTCTGGCGCGGCGTGTAGTCGCCGAAGGTGTTGTGCACCTGTGAATCGATCAGGCCGGGGATCGCGGTGGCGCCGTCGGCGTCGATCACGACGTCGGCGGCCTCGACCTGCGCCGCGGTGACGCTGCCCACGGCGGTGAGCAGGCCGTCCTGCATGAGGATGGCGTTGCCGGCGACGAACGGGTCGCGCCAGTCGCCGGAGACGATGCGGCCGAGGTTGACGATGGCTGTTTTCATGGGATCCTCAGGCGGCTTTGGAAGCGGGGGCTGCGCCGGCCGGCGCCTTGCGCTCGTACTGGCCGAGCGCGCGGTCGGTCATCGCGAGGGACTTCTTCCAGTCGTAGGTGCGGTAGCTGTGGCCGCTGGTCACGAACTGGGCGCCCGCGTAGAACATCTCGTACTGCACGTGGCGCGAGGCGAACTCGCTGCCCACCGCGTCCCAGGCGAGCTTGAGGAACTTGACCCGCTCGTCGGAGGACATGGCGGGCGAGACCTGGGTCTTCGCGATGATGGGCGCGATCTCCGGGTTGTCGTAGTCGGCCTCGGACGAGGGCAGCATGATCAGCGCGCCGCCGGCCAGCTCGCGCATGGCCTGCACGAACTGCGGGTAGAGCTCCTGGGTGATCACCTGCGCGGTGTACACGAGGTGGCGGCTGGGGATGTAGTAGCCCTCGTACATCCCGCCCCCCGCCTCCATGCCGAGCATCATCGACTCCACCATGGCGGCCTTGGCCGCCAGCCAGCCGAGCTTCTCGCCCACCGGGGGCATGTTCACCGTGCCGATCGTCTCGGCGATCTTCCGCGCGATGCCCACCATGAAGCGCAGCTTCACCGCGAGGCGGATCTGCGCCTGGTAGTTCTGCATGATGTGGCCGGCCGTGTCGTGGAACTGGGCGCGGCACATGTCGGTGTCCCGGTGCACGAATACGCGTTCCCAGGGCACCTTGACCTCATCGAAGTAGATGATCGCGTCGTTCTCGTCGTAGTGCGAGGAGAGCGGGTTGTCGAAGCGCGACACCGCGTGCTGCTCGAAGGACTTCCTCGACAGCACCTTGAGGCCCTTGGCGTTCATGGGCAGGGCGCAGGAGAACGCAAGCTTCTCCTCGCCGGGCTTGAGCGGCTGCAGGTTGGCCACGAACACCTCGTTGGCCATGATCGAGCTGGTGCCGAGCATCTTCGCGCCGCGGAGCGTGATGCCCGCCGCATCCTCGTCGACGATCGCGGCGACGAGGTCCTCGCCCGCCTGCTCGCCCCAGTCCTTGGAGCGGTCGGCCTGCGGGTTGATGATCACGTAGGTGAGGAACAGGTCGTTGTCGGCGGCCCAGTGGTAGTAGTCGTGCATGGCTTTCGCGCGCTTCGCGCCGTGCTTCTCGAACACCGGCAGGCCCATGACCTGCCCGAGCAGGGCCGAGGCCAGGTGGTCCGGGGAGCGGCCCATGAAACCGTGGTGCTGCTCGGCCAGCGCCGTCAGGGCCTGGCGCCGCTGCACCATCTCCGCGTACGTGCGCGGCTTCTGCCAGGCGCGGCTGACGCGGTGCCCGGTTGCGGTCTCGAAGGTCATCAGTTCGCGGTTCTCTGGGCGCGCCTGGAAGTCGTAGAGCGCGCACGAGGACTGCACCGAGTTGCGGAACGCAGGATGCGCGGTGACGTCGTCGACGAGCTTGCCGTCGATGAACACGCGGCGGCCGTCGCGCAGCGACTCGAGGTGCTTCTGGCCGTTCTTGACGGGTGCGGTCATGGGGTCTCCTGGGAAGGTTCAGGCGGTGGTTGCGTCGAGCCGGGCGGGCCGCTCGAGCAGGCGCTGCATGGCGAGCGCCGCGTCGCAGTTCTCGATCAGGCGGCCCATGATCCGGTGCAGCTGCACGAAATCGCGCCGCGAGATGCCGCCGAATTCGATGTCGTTCACCGCGCGCTGCACCGGGGCGAGCTTCGCCAGCAGCGCATGGCCTTCCTGCGTGGTCCTGAGCAGCGTGCGCCGCGCGTCCTTCGGGTCGCGCGCCTTGACGATGAGGCCGCGATCCACCAGCTTGGCGGTCTCCACCGCGACGAATGCGCTCGACACGCGCAGGTGGTCGCATACCGTCTTCACGGTGACGTCGCCCGCGGCCTCGAGGTGGCCGATCGAGATCAGGATCGTGTACTGGATCCCCGCCAGGCCGATGTACGCCGCGTGCCCGTCGCGGATCGCCTCGTGGCGCGCCTGGAAGGCGAAGAAGGCGTGCACCAGCTCGCGGAACCGCCGGTCGTCGTTGCCGGCGAGGAGTTCCTTGCGCGAGATGGTGAGCGGCACGGGCGGGCTGCGCTTGCGCGCGGCGGCGGATCGGGCTGGCTTGCGTGCAGGCATCCGCTGGCTCTCGTCGCGGTCGGGGACAGGGGAAAGATAGCTAGGTAGCCTAGCGACTGTCAAGGACGGGACGGAATCCACCGCACACGTGCCGGCCCGCCGCACCAAGGTTTGCGCCAGATTAAGAAATCCCCGACCCGGCCCGGTTAGACTCCCCCTACCGCAGCAACTGACCGAGTACCGACCATGATCCGTCCTTCCCGCCGGCAGCCCGGCGCAGCCCTGTTCGCGCTGGCGCTGCTGGCCCAGGCCTGCCCGGCTGGCGCAGCGCAACCGCGCATCGCCGTCTCCGCCGCCCAGGCGCAGGCGCTCGGCATCGAGACCGTCGCGGTCGCCGCGCCCGGGCAGGCGGCGGCGGTCACGCTGCCCGCGCAGGTGGCCGTCCCCAACAACCAGGTGCAGGCCGTGGCGGCGCCGCTGCCGGGCCTCGTCCAGTCGCTTGGCGCGGCCCCCGGCGAGCACGTCCGGAAAGGCCAGGTGCTGGCCCGCATCGCCAGCCCGATGCTGCTGGAAGTCCAGCGCGAATACCTCAACGCCGCGAGCCAGGCGCAGCTCACCGCGCTGAACGCGAAGCGCGACGAGCAGTTGTGGCAGGAGGGCATCATTGCCGAAAGCCGACACCAGGCGAGCCGCAACGCCGCCGCTCAGGCCTCGATTGCGCTGGCCGAGCGGCGCCAGGCGCTGCGCCTGGCCGGCCTGCCGGACAAGGCGATTGCCGACCTCGGCGCGGGCCGGGCGATGAACGGCGTGATCGACATCGCCTCGCCGATCGACGGCGTGGTGCTGGAGCAGACCGCCACGGTCGGCAGCCGCACCGAGCAGTCGGCGCTGCTCTACAAGGTCGCGCGGCTCGACCCGCTGTGGCTGGAGATCCAGGTGCCGGTGAAACTCGCCGCGGGCCTGCGCGAAGGCGCGCGGGCGCGCGTTGCGGGCGCGGACGCCGCATCCTCGGGCCGGATCATCGCCATCGGCCGGCAGGTCAACGCGGACAACCAGACCGTCAGCGTGCGCGCCGTCATGAGCGAAGGCGCAGCGCTCCTGCGCCCGGGCCAGTTCGTGGAGGCGGTGCTCGACCTGCCCGCCGGGGCCGCGCCCGCCTGGCGCATCCCCGCGGCGGGACTCCTGCGCATGCAGGACCGGAACTACGTCTTCGTGCAGCGCACCGGCAGCTTCGACGCGGTCGAGGTGCAGCTCGCCGGCACCGCCGGCGAACAGGCGCTGGTCACGGCCGCGCACGCGTCCGCCCTGAAGGAGGGCGACCGCATCGCGGTCAAGGGCGTCGCGGCGCTGAAGGCCGCCTGGATGGGCATCGGCAGGCAGTAGCCGCGCTCCCATGCTCGCCCGCCTGATCGAATTCTCGCTGACGCAGCGCCTGCTGGTGCTGGTGCTGACCGCGCTCATGGTCGGCGCGGGGGTGTACGCGTACATGGGGTTGCCGATCGACGCCTTCCCCGACGTGTCCACCACCCAGGTGAAGATCATCGTCAAGGCGCCGGGCATGTCGCCCGAGGAGGTCGAGACGCGCATCGCCACGCCGATCGAGCAGGAGATGCTCGGCATCCCGAGGCAGCGCATCCTGCGCTCCGTGTCCAAGTACGCGCTGACCGACATCACGATCGACTTCGAGGACGGCACCGACATCTACTGGGCGCGCCAGCAGGTGAGCGAGCGCCTCGCCGGCGTCATGAAGGACCTGCCGCCGGGCGCCGAGGGGGGCCTCGCGCCGATCACCACGCCGCTGGGCGAGATGTACATGTTCACCATCGAGGGCGACATTTCGCTCGAGCAGAAGCGCGGCCTGCTCGACTGGGTGATCCGCCCGCAGCTGCGCACCGTGCCGGGCGTGGCCGACGTGAACGCGCTGGGCGGCCTGGTGCGCGCATTCGAGGTGGTGCCTGACGCAGCGGCGCTGAATGCGCGGCGCGTCTCGCTCGCCGAGCTGCAACAGGCGCTGGAAGCCAACAACCGCAACGACGGGGCCGGGCGCCTGCGCGAGGGCGAGGAGGTGCTGCTGGTGCGCACCGACGGGCGCATCCGCACGCTCGAGGACGTGCGCGCCATCGTGCTCAAGTCCAGGGGCGACGCCATCGTGCGCGTCGGCGACGTGGCCGCGGTGCGCATCGGCAACGTCACGCGCGCCGGCGCCGTGACGCGCAACGGCAGGGGCGAGGCCGTGCAGGGGCTGGTGCTGGGCCTGCGCGGGGCCAACGCGCAGGCGGTGATCGCCGGCGTGGAGGCGAAGCTGGCCGAGATCGCGCCGCTGCTGCCGCCGGGCGTGAAGGTGAACGTGTTCTACGACCGCAGCAACCTGGTGGAACGGGCGCTGGGCACCGTGTCGCGCGCGCTGGCCGAGGCGATCGTGCTGGTGGTCGTCCTGCTGCTCGCCTTCCTGGGCAACCTGCGGGCCGCGCTGGTGGTGGCGCTGATGGTCCCGCTCGCGGCGCTGGTGACCTTCATCCTGATGGGGCTCGCCGGCATGTCGGCCAACCTCATGAGCCTCGGCGGGCTCGCGATCGCGATCGGCATGCTGGTCGACGCCGCCGTGGTGGTGGTGGAGAACGTCGAGAACCAGCTCGCGCAGGGCGGCGCCACCGCGCGCATGCCGGTGCTGCACGTGATCTACCGCGCCGCGCGCGAAGTGGCCGCGCCGGTGGCCTCCGGCACGATCATCATCATCATCGTGTTCCTGCCGCTGCTGTCGCTGCAGGGGCTGGAGGGCAAGCTGTTCTCGCCGGTGGCGCTGACCATCGTGTTCGCCCTGTCGGGCGCGCTGCTGCTTTCGCTCACCGTTGTGCCGGTGCTCGCCTCGCTGCTGCTCAAGCGCGGCCACGGGGCCGAGCCCTGGCTGGTGCGCAGGATGAACGCGCTGTACGCGCCGCTGCTCGAATTCGCCCTGGCGCACGCGCGGCTCGTGTTCGGCGCGGCGCTGGCCTCGCTCGCGCTCGCCGCCGGCGTCTACCTGCTGCTCGGGAAGACCTTCATGCCGGTGATGGACGAGGGCGACATCATCATGCAGCTGGAGAAGCTCCCCTCGATCAGCCTCGAGGAGGCCGTCGCCCTGGACGGCCGCATCCAGCGCGCGATCCTCGCGAAGGTGCCCGAGGTGGAGGGCATCGTCGCCCGGTCCGGATCCGACGAGATCGGCCTCGACCCCATGGGCCTGAACCAGACCGACACGTTCATGGTGCTGAAGCCCCGCGCCCAGTGGCGCCGCGCCGACAAGGACTGGCTCGCCGACCGCCTGCGCGAGGTCATGCAGGAATTTCCCGGCGTGGCCTACAGCTTCACGCAGCCGATCGACATGCGCGTGTCCGAAATGCTGACCGGCGTGCGCGGCGACATCGCGATCAAGGTCTACGGCCCGGATCTCGCGGTGCTCAACCGCATGACCGGGGAGATCGTGTCCACGCTCAAGGCCCTGCGCGGCGCGGAGGACGTGATCACGATCAAGAACGAGGGCGTGCAGTACCTGCAGGTGGAGGTCGACCGCCTCGCCGCGGGCCGCTTCGGCCTCAACGCCGACGACATCCAGAACGACTTGCGCGCGCTGGTCGAAGGGCGGCGCGCGGGGATCGTGATCGAGTCGGTGCGGCGCACGCCGCTGATCGTGCGCGGCGACGAGGCGCTGCGCGCCTCGGCCACGCGGTTCGGCGACCTGCGCCTGACTGCGCCCGACGGCCACACCATCCCGCTGTCCAGCGTGGTGCGGATCAGGCGCACCGACGGCCCGGTCAAGATCGACCGCGAGAACGCGCAGCGCTACGTGGTGGTCCAGTCCAACGTGCGCGACCGTGACCTGGTGGGCTTCGTCGAGGAGGCCAAGCTCGCGGTGGCGCAGAAGGTGCGCCTGCCCGCGGGCTACCGCATCACCTGGGGCGGGCAGTTCGAGAACCAGCAGCGCGCCGCCAAGCGCCTGGGGATCGTGATCCCGGTGGCGCTGGCGCTGATCTTCCTGCTGCTCTTTTCCACGTTCGGCTCGGTGCGCCAGGCCGGCCTCGTGATCGCGATGATCCCGTTCGCGCTGGTGGGCGGGGTGGTGGCGCTGTGGGCCTCGGGCGAGTACCTCTCGGTGCCGGCCTCGGTGGGCTTCATCGCGCTGCTCGGCATCGCGGTGCTGAACGGGGTGGTCATGGTCAGCTACTTCAACCAGCTCGCCAGCCAGGGCCTCGCCCTGCGCGCGGTCGTGGTGGAGGGCGCCATGCGCCGCCTGCGGCCCGTCATGATGACCGCGAGCATCACCGCGTTCGGCCTCCTGCCGTTGCTCTTCGCCACCGGCCCGGGCGCCGAGATCCAGCGGCCGCTCGCCATCGTCGTGATCGGCGGGCTGCTCAGCTCCACTTCGCTCACGCTGCTGCTGCTGCCGCTGCTCTACCTGCGTTACGGCAGGGAACCCGGCGTCGCCGTCGAACCCGCCGCAGAAACCGCCGCCACGCACCCCTGACCGCCATGGACACCGCCGAACACGACACCCAGCTCACGCTGGTCCTGCCCTCAGCCCTCGAAGAGCAGGTCATCGACCTGCTGCTGGGCCACCCCGAGCTCGCCTGGGGTTTTACCGCGACCGAAGTGGCCGGGCGCGGCGCGCAGGTGCAGTTCGAAGGCGTGGCGGAGCACGTGCGCGGCCGCGCCGGGCGAGTGCAGGTCCAGCTCGTGCTCACGCGCGCGCACGCCGACGCGCTGCTTGCACTGGTCGGCGAGCAGTTCGCCGGCGCCGGGATCTTCTACTGGATGACACCGGTGCTCCGGTCCGGGAGGCTCGCGTGAAGCCCACCTCCCTGCTGCTGGCCTGCGCGCTGCTGTCGGCCACCCAAGGCCTGGCTGCAGACCCCTATCCGTCCGACCTGCCGCCGCTCGCCGCGGTGGAGAAGGCGCTGCTCGGCGCGCCGTCCGTGCTGGCCGCGAAGAGCCTCATCCAGTACGAGGAGGCCAACCGCTCGCGCCTGGACGCAGGCAGCTACGAGTGGGGCATGCGCCTGGGCCAGCAGCAGCGCGTGACGCGCGCCGCGCCGGGCCAGCGCTTCAGCGAGTGGGAGGTGGGCCTCGAGCGGCCCCTGCGCCTGCCCTCCAAGGCGAAGATCGACGGCGCCCTGGGCACGCACGGCGTCGCCCAGGCCGGCACTGCGTACGGCGATGCGGTCCACGAAGCCTCGCGCACGCTCCTCAAGGGCTGGTTCGCGTGGCTGCGCGAGCGCGCCACGCGCGAGCAGTGGGATGCGCAAGTGGACACCCTGCAGGCGCAGGCCGCGGCCACCGCGCGGCGCCTGGCGCTCGGCGACGCGCCGCGGCTGGAGTCCATCCTCGCCGAGGCGACGCTCGCGCAGGCCACGGCCGCGCGCGAGCAGGCGCGCGCCAAGGAAAACGCCGCCGCCACCGAGCTCTCGCAGCGCTTTCCCGCGCTGGCCCTGCCGGCCGCCGTGGCGCTCGGCACGCCGCAAAAGCTCACCGGCACGGCCGACTACTGGCAGGAGCAGGTCTTCGGCCACAACCACGAGCTGGCGCTGGCGCGCGGCGACTCGAAGCGCGCACAGTTGCTCGCCTCGCGCGCCGACGCCGACCGCACGCCGGACCCGACGGTGGGCATGCGCTTCATGAACGAGCGCGGCGGCGAGGAGCACATCTTCGGCCTGAGCGTGCTGATCCCGCTCACCGGGCAGGCGCGCGCCGCCACTGCGCGCGGGGCGCTCGCGCAGGCCGACGCGGCCGGCCACCGCGAAGGCAGCGTGCTCGCCCGGCTGCGCGCCGAAACGCTCTCGCTCATCCACGGCGTCGACGCCTCGGTGGAGACCTGGAAGCGCTCGCAGGACGCGGCCGACCGCATGCGGCAGGCAGCGGACCTCGCCGCGCGCGCGCACCAGCTGGGCGAGGCGGCCCTGACCGACGTGCTCAACGCGCGGCGCCTGGCCAACGAGGCCGCGCTCGGCGCGCGCATAGCGCAGCTCGACGCGCTGGAACTGCGCTACCGCCTGCAGCTCGACGCCCACCAGCTCTGGGTGTTCGACCGCGAGGAGGACGGGCACGACCACGAGCACGGGGGGAAGTAGGATCGCCCGGCAGGCGTATTCCTGACGCCTGCCTTGCTGCCGGCGCCGGGGAACTGGAACTTTGGTTATAGAACCTCCCGCCGGGACTGGCCGTCCGGCCAATGCCCTTGCACAAACCGGCAAAATGTTTCTCCATTCCGCGCACCGCGGGCCCCGCGCCGGGTTAGTCTTGTGTTTCCTGGGAGGGGAAGCACACCGTTGGCCATCAACAACCTTAGCCTGTTCGCCGTGTGCGTGGCGATCTGGAGCACCACCTGGCTTGCGATCACGTTCCAGCTCGGCGCGGTTTCACCTGAAGTGAGCGTTGCATGGCGGTTCATGCTCGCGGGGCTGGCCGTGGGCGCGGCCTGCTACGCGCGCGGCGCCACGCTTCGGATCAAGGCCGCCGAGCACGTTGCGATGGCGCTCATGGGCGTCACCATGTACAGCGCGGGCTACATCTGCGTGTATTACGCGGAGACCCATCTTGCCTCGGGACTGGTGGCGGTGGGGTTCTCCGCCGCGCCGCTGCTGTCGATGTTCGGCTTGCGCCTGTTCTTCGGCCAGCCGCTCACCG
>JAFEDL010000093.1:0-1450 GCA_018241645.1 Pseudomonadota bacterium | reverse complement strand
TTCGGGCGGCTCTCGGTCAACCGCGACGCCGCCACCGGCGCGCTGTTCACGCTGCTGGCCGTGCTGGTTTCCACCGTGGGCGGGCTGTTCGCTCACCGCAACCACCGGCGCGCGATGCACGGCCTGCCCTACATGGCCTGGAGCATGGCCTACGGCGGCCTGTTCGCGCTCGGGGTTGCATTCGCGCTGGGCCGCCCGATCGCGTTCGACCTCTCGCCGGCCTACCTGCTGTCGTTGCTCTACCTCGCCTTCGTCGGGTCCGTGGCGGCGTTCGCATGCTGGCTCACGCTGATCGGGCGCATCGGCCCCGCGCGCGCCTCGTACGTGGGCGTGATGGTGCCCGTCGCCGCGCTGCTGATCTCGATGCTGTTCGAGAACCTCGCATGGAACCCACTCATGGCCGCGGGCATGCTGGTGTCGGTGACGGGAAACGTGCTGGTGCTGCGCAACCCCAAGACATAGCGATCCCGGGCTACGCTTCCGGGGCCGCAAGCGCTACCCTTGCCGCTTCCCGGGCCGCGGAGAGCGCGCTGATCGATTCCTTCATACTGCTCAAGGTCGCCTGCGCGATCGTCATCGTCGTCACCGCATCGCGCGCCACCGAGCGCGCGGGGCCGTTCCTCGGCGCGATGATCGCCACGCTGCCGGTGTCCACCGGCCCGATCTACGCCTTCCTCGCGATCGACCACGGCGCGCAGTTCATTTCCGACAGCGCGCTGATGGGCATGGCCGGCACGACCGCCACCGTGGCCTTCATCGCCATGCATGCCGTGGTCGCGCAGCGGTTCTCGACGCCGGTGTCGATCCTGGCCGCCACGGCCTGCTGGTTCGCGGTGGCGCTCGCCCTGCAGCTGCGCACCTGGGCGCTCGGGGAGGTGTGCGTGCTGTTCGCCGCCTGCTTTGCCGCCGCGATCCTCGCGCTGCGCCGCTTCGTGGTCGAGATCAAGGCGCCGCCGATGCCGCGCGTGCGCTTCGACCTCGCCTTGCGCGCGACGCTGGTCGCCTGCGTGGTCGTCGCCACCACGATCGCCGGGAACTCGGTCGGGACGGCGGCCACCGGGGTGCTCGCGACCTACCCGGTGGTGTTCACCTCGCTCGTATTGATCCTGCAGCCGCGCTGGGGCGGGCCGTTCGTCGCGTCACTGCTCGTGAATGCGCTGAAGGGCCTCGTCGGCTTCGGCATCGCGCTCGGAGTGCTGCACCTGGCCGCAGCGCGGGCAGGCTCGGGCTGGGCGCTGGCGCTTGCGCTGGCGGTGGCGGTGGCTTGGAACGTCGCGCTCACGCTGCTGCGCAGGCGGCGTACGTAATGCGGGGCGCTCAGCGCCCCGGCGGCTGCGGCGCGACCTGCTGCCAGCCGCCCGGGCATTCCCGGACGTAGGGGTAGTAGCCGTTCGAGCCCTGGCAGAAGTACTACCAGTTGCCCGCGGCCTGCTGCTGCGGCTGGGCCTGC
>JAFEDL010000092.1:7012-9388 GCA_018241645.1 Pseudomonadota bacterium | reverse complement strand
ATCCATCCGGGCCTTTTCTTTTGGCCCGTCGCCAGCCGCCGGAGCGGAGCTGCGGAGCCCGCCGATCCGGCTGAGGGTTGCTGATGATGATGATCCGGGATGCCTGCCGATGCCCCTGACCCTGCCCCAGCTGGAGCGCCATCTGTTCAAGGCCGCCGACATCCTGCGCGGCAAGATGGACGCCTCCGAGTTCAAGGAATACATCTTCGGGATGCTGTTCCTGAAGCGCTGTTCCGACGTGTTCGAGCAGCGGCGCGAGGAGGTGATCCGCCTCGAAATGGAAGGCGGCAAGACGGAAGGCCAGGCGCGGCTGTCTGCCGAGATTTCGCGCTGGTACAGGAAGGAAGGCTCATTCTGGGTGCCGCCGCAGTCGCGCTATGAAACCCTCGTCAACGAGGCGCACCAGAACATCGGCGACTGGCTGAACAAGGCGCTCATCGGCATCGAAACGACCAATACCAGCCTGTCTGAAGTGCTGGAACACATCGACTTCACGCGCAAGGTCGGCCAGAGCAAGCTCCCCGACATCAAGCTGCGCCAGCTGATCACGCACTTCGGCCTCTACCGGCTGCGCAACGAGGACTTCGAGTTCCCCGACCTGCTCGGCGCCGCCTACGAGTACCTGATCGGCGAGTTCGCCGACTCGGCCGGCAAGAAGGGCGGCGAGTTCTACACGCCGCGTTCGGTGGTGCGGATGATGGTGCGGCTGCTCAAGCCCACGCTGGCCCACGACATCTACGACCCCTGCTGCGGCTCCGGCGGCATGCTGATCGCGGCCCGGGAATTCATCGACGAGCACGGCGAGGACGGCCGCAAGGCCAATCTGTTCGGGCAGGATTTCAACGGCACGGTGTGGTCCATCGCCAAGATGAACATGCTGCTGCACGGCATCAGCACCGCCAGCCTGCAGAACGAGGACACCCTGGCCGAGCCGCAGCACGTCGAAGGCGGCAAGCTGATGCGCTTCGACCGCGTGCTCACCAATCCGCCGTTCTCGATCAACTGGGGCAATACCGAGAAGAACGCCAACGGCACGCCGGCCTGGGCGCCGAAGTTCCCGGAGCGCTTCCGCTTCGGTCAGGTGCCGCTCGGTGCCAAGAAGGCCGACCTGATGTTCCTGCAGCACATGCTGGCGGTCACGCGCGACGGCGGCATGGTCGCCACCGTCATGCCGCACGGCGTGCTGTTCCGCGGCGGCGAAGAAAGGACCATCCGCGCCGGCATCATCGAGGCCGACCTGCTCGAAGCGGTGATCGGCGTCGCGCCCAACCTGTTCTACGGCACCGGCATCCCCGCCTGCATCCTGGTGCTGCGCCAGCAGATGCACGATGGCACCCGCCGCATCAGCGGCAAGCCCGCCGGGCGCCGCGGCAAGGTGCTGTTCATCAACGCCGATCGCGAGTTCTTCGAAGGCCGGGCGCAGAACCACCTGCTGCCCGAGCACATCGAGAAGATCGTCACCATCTTCGACGAATTCCGCGCCGTCGACGGCTTTTCGGCCATCGTCGACAACGCCACGCTCAAGGCCAGCGATTACAACCTCAACATCCGCCGCTATGCCGACAACGCCCCGAAGCCCGAGCCGCACGATGTGCGTGCGCATCTGGTGGGCGGTGTGCCCAGGGCCGAGGTGGCGGACAAGTCCGCACTGTTCCAGGCCCACGGCCTGAATCCGCTCGATCTGTTCGTCGAGCGCGATGCGAAGTACTTCGACTTCCGGCCCGGACTGACGCAGCGCCAGCATCTCAAGCCCGCGATCGAAGGCAACGCCGGGCTCGTCGCCCGGGAGGACGCCATCCGCGCGGCCTTCGAGCAGTGGTGGCAGGCGCACAGCGCCCGCATCACCCGGCTTTCCGGGCAGACGGACAACGCCGCCAGCCTCGTCGCCCTGCGCAACGACCTGCTCGCCAGCTTCAGCACCTCGCTGGAAGCCATCGGCCTGCTCGATCCCTTCCAGGTGCGCGGCATCGTCGCCGGCTTCTGGTATCAGACGAAGTACGACTTCCTCACGCTGATGGCGCGCGGCGCCAAGGGCGTGCTGGATGCCTGGCGCACCAGCATCGTCACTGCACTGGAGGACAAGGCCAGCAAGGAAAGTCCGCTGGAGCACAAGCTGGTGAAGTTCCTGATGAGCGATTTCGTCGAGGCCATCAACGAGCTGGAGGCGAAAAAGGCCGAGCTGGACAGCCAGATCAAGGCGGCCAGCCCCAAGGATGCGGAGGGCGAGGATGGCGAAACCGCAGAGGCCGCGAACGAGGACGCCGACGACGAGAACGCGGTCGATGAAGCGCAGATCAAGGCGTGGAAGAAGGAACTCGCTACCGTGAAGAAGCAGCTCAAGGCGAAGAAGGAGAGCTTCACGACGCACATCAACGC
>JAFEDL010000092.1:5165-6955 GCA_018241645.1 Pseudomonadota bacterium | reverse complement strand
GACATGCGCGCCATCGTCGAGCGCCACATCGCCGCGCAACGCAAACAGATCGTTGCCGCGTTCGAGAACTGGTGGGACAAGTACCGCGTGACGCTGACCGAGATCGAGGGCAAGCGGGATGCGGCGGCGCAGGCGCTGCAGGGGTTTTTGAAGGGGTTGGGGTATGTGTGAGTGCGAAGCAAGTTGCTACTGCGCACTATCAATGCTGGTGTCGCAAGTCGACGCAAAAATCACTGTTCGCAAGGACCCCATGCGGCCCTACGTCGGACTGGAAAACATCCCTTCTCGCGGAGCGCACCTGACGGGTTGGTCAACCGCAAGCTCGTCCATCAGTACCAACTCGATCTTTCAGGAAGGTGACGTCCTTTTTGGCAAGCTCCGTCCGAACCTGCGCAAATGTGTGATCGCACCTTTCGACGGCTACTGCTCAACTGACATTCTGGTCCTACGCCCAAACACAGGCGTCGACTCAAGCTTTGCGGGAAAAGTGCTGAGGACCGAGCAGGTTGGTGCGGCGGCTGAGATGACGTCTGTCGGCACGAAGATGCCGCGAACGTCGTGGAAACACCTGAGTGAACTTGAAGTCTTCTGCCCAAGCCTTCCTGAACAGTCAAAGGTTGCGCAGATCCTCGACACCCTCGACACCGCCATCCACGAAACCGAGGCGATCATCGCCAAGCTCAAAGCCGTCAAACAGGGCCTGCTGCACGACCTGCTGACGCGCGGCATCGATGCCAACGGCGAATTGCGTCCGCCGCAGGCCGAGGCGCCGCAGCTTTACAAGGAGTCGGCGTTGGGGTGGATTCCGAACGAGTGGGAAGTACATGGTGTATTGGATGTTGCGCCAGCAGACCGCCAGTGCATTCTCACAGGCCCTTTCGGTGCGGAACTTGGCCAAGCTGACTTCAAGGAAGAAGGCACGCCGGTGCTTCGAATAGGAAATGTCCAAGCCGGCCATATCGACTGGAATAACATCCAATTCGTCACGCAGGAAAAAGCGCAGCGGCTGGACAAGTATCGAGTCGCAACGGGAGACCTACTCTTCGCAAGGCAGGGTGCAACTACTGGTCGCAATGCCTTGGCCGATGCGCGAGCCCATGGCGTCTTGATCAATTACCACATCATCAGAGTCGCAGTTGACCACGCGAAGTGTCATCCGACCTACCTCTACGCGCTGTTCAACACTGCCAATGCCAAGTCTCAGGTGGATCAGTCGAAGGGGCGTGGAACACGCGAGGGGATCAACTCCGAGCAGATTGCATCACTTACGTTTGCTTTGCCAAACCCCGAGGAGCAGAACGAGGCTGTCGAGCGTATCGCGAGCATTGACGCCTCGATATCGGATGAGTCCATGCTGCTAGAGAAGCTTCAACTGGAAAAGTCTGGCCTCATGGACGACCTGCTCACCGGCCGCGTCCGCGTCACGCCGTTGCTGGAAGGCGATTCAACATCTCAAACCGGCCAGCAACTCGCTGGACAAATGCCGGGGTAGTCATGACCCACCGCCTGCCCGCCGCTGAATCCCTGACGGTCGAATTCAAGAGCGATCGCAAGCGCTTGTCCGACAACGAACTGGTCGAGGCCATCGTGTGTCTGGCGAATGCCGAGGGCGGCGAGCTGTGGCTGGGCGTTGAAGACGACGGCACGCCATCCGGCCTGCATGCGGAACATCACCTGCTCGCGGGCCTGGCCGGGATGGTGGCGGCGCGGACTTCGCCGTCGCTGAACGTGCAGGTCGAGCCGGTCGAGTGCAACGGCGTGCCGGTGGCCCGCATCGCGGTGCCCAGGGC
>JAFEDL010000092.1:2129-5065 GCA_018241645.1 Pseudomonadota bacterium | reverse complement strand
GGCGCCACCCTGGCCGATCTCGACCCGCTGGAGCGCGAGCGCCTGCGTCAGGCCGTGCAGCAATATGGCGGCGACCGCGTGCTGCTGGAACTGGACGACGAGGCGCTGGACGGCGCGCTGGGACTGACCACGCGCCAGCGCGACGGAAACCGCGTGCCGACCCTGACCGGCCTGCTGCTGGTAGGCCGGGAAACCGCACTGCGCGAGCGGGTGCCGACCCACGAGTTCGCCTTCCAGGTGCTGGCGCAGCAAGCGGTGCGCTTCAACGAGTTCCGCCGTTTTCCCCTGCTGAAGGCACTCGACTGGCTGGAGACCAATTTCCGGCCCTATAACCCCGAGGACGAGATCCAGGTGGGGCTGTTCCGCGTGCCGGTGCCGATGGTGGACATGGCCGCCTACCGCGAGGCGGTGGCCAATGCACTGATTCATCGTGACTACCATCGCGTGGCCGCAGTCCATGTGCGGCTGGAGGACGACGCGCTGGTGATCAGCAACCCGGGCGGGCTGGTGGAAGGCGTGACGCTGGCCAACCTGCTGGTCACCGAACCGCGACCGCGCAACCGGACGCTGGCCGATGCGATGAAACGCATCGGGGTGGTGGAGCGTTCGGGGCGGGGCGTGGACACCATCTTCCGCGGCATGCTCAAGTTCGGCCGGCCCGCACCGGACTATGCGCGCACCGATGCCCACAGCGTGGTGGTGCGCCTGCCGACCGGGGCCGCCGACCTGGATTTCCGCCGGCTGGTGGTGGAAGAAGAACGCCGGCGCAGCGCAGAACTGCCGATCGACAGCCTGATCGCGCTGACGGCGATCCGCGAACTGAAGCGGGTGATGGCCGACGAACTGGCCGTGCGCATCCAGCGCGATGCCTCCAGCGCCAAACACACGCTGGAAGCCTTGACCGAGGCCGGACTGGTGGAGGCGCACGGCAGCACCCGCGGACGCAGCTATACGCTGTCGGTGGCCGTCTACCGGGCCGCGGGCGACAAGGCCGGCTACACCCGGCAGGCCGGCTTCACGCCGATCCAGCACGAGCAGATGGTGCTGAACTACGTGCGCCAGCATGGGCAGATCCGGCGCGCGGACGCGATGGAGCTGTGCCGCCTGAGCGCCGACCAGGCCAAGAAGCTGCTGGCCCGCCTGCGGGATGAAGATCGGCTCACGCAGCACGGCTCCCGTCGCAGCTCGTTCTATACGATCGGATCGAAAGCGTGAGCGGCGGGCGCCATGGACTCCGGAATCGGCTGTTATGGACCCCGTTATGGGCCGTTATGGGCTGTTATGGGCTGTTATGGGCCGGAATGGATGACCCGCATCCAAGCCACTGAGGGAAGCTGATGGGCCGGGAATTCGAAGACGTGGAACAGCCCTTCGTCGCCCAGTTGCAGACGCTCGGCTGGACATACCTCGCAGGCAGCCTCGACA
Organism: Pseudomonadota bacterium; assembly: GCA_018241645.1. Classification (GTDB taxonomy): domain Bacteria; phylum Pseudomonadota; class Gammaproteobacteria; order Burkholderiales; family SG8-39; genus SZAS-79. The sequence continues at coordinate 3,640 of JAFEDL010000092.1, read as the reverse complement.
CCCCGGCCGCTACCGGCCGCAGCAGCTTCACCGAAGTGATCCAGGAAGGCGTGCTGCGCGAGTGCCTGCGCGCCCTGAACCCCGGCCCGGACGGACAGCCGTGGCTGGACGAGGCGCGCCTGTCCGAAGCCGTCGCCGCCATCACCCGCCCCGGCACGCACAAGCTGATGGAGGCCAACCAGAAGGCCACCGGACTGCTGATCAACGGCCTGACGGTCGAGGGTCTGCCCGGCTGGAACGGCGGACGCGGCCAGACCCTCCGCTATCTCGACCAGGACACGCCGGCCAACAACCGCTTCACCGTCGTCAGCCAGTACCGCGTCGACTGCCCGCCCGGCTTCAACAGCGCCAAGGCCTTCATCGTTCCCGACCTCGTGCTGCTGGTGAACGGCCTGCCGCTGGTGGTGGTGGAGTGCAAGAGCCCGTCCACGACCGAGCCGCTGGCCGAGGCCGTCGACCAGTTGCGCCGCTACAGCAACCAGCGCAAGGCCGCCGCCGAGATCGACGACAACGAGGGCAACGAGGCGCTGTTCGCCACCAGCCAATTGCTGATCGCCACCAGCTTCGACGAGGCGCGCGTCGGCTGCATCGGCGCGACCTTCGAGCACTACGCGCAGTGGAAGACCGTCGTCGGCCCCGGGGGCAGCGGCAGCGAGATCGAGGTGGCGCGGCAGCTGGGCAAGGCCGGCCTGTCGGAGCAGGAGCGCCTGATCGCCGGCCTGCTCGCGCCCGCGCACCTGCTGGACGTGGTGAAGAACTTCCTGCTGTTCCTGCAGGCCGGCGACCAGACCATCAAGTCCGTCTGCCGCTACCAGCAGTACCGGGCGGTCAACCGCGCCATCGCCCGGCTCAGGACCGGCCAGACGCGCCGGCAGCACGGCGAGCACGACCAGCGCGGCGGCATCATCTGGCACACCCAGGGCTCGGGCAAATCCCTGACCATGGTGTTCCTGGTGCGCAAGATGCGCGCCGATGCGGAGCTGCGCCGCTTCAAGGTGCTCGTCATCACCGACCGCAAGGACTTGCAGCGCCAGCTCTCCGCGACCGCCACGCTCACCGGCGAGGTCGTGGAAGTCGCTGACAGCACCGCCGGCATCCGGCGGCTGGTACGGCGCAAGGGGCCGGGCCTGATCTTCGCCACNNATCCAGAAGTACCGTCAGGGTGAGGATGGCGACACGGCCGACGATGCGCCGCTTACTGCGGACGACCTGCCGAAGGTCGAAGAACCTGCAGCCCGCTACAGGGCAGGTGATCGCGTCGAGGTGCTGAACGAGGACGAGGCCATCCTCGTGCTGGTGGACGAAGCCCACCGCAGCCACAACAAGGATTCGCACGCCTGCCTGATGGCCGGCGTGCCGAACGCCGCCAAGATCGGCTTCACCGGCACGCCGATCATCATGGGCGAGAAGAAGCGCACCCACGAAATCTTCGGCGAGTTCATCGACCGCTACACGATCCGGGAGTCCGAGGCCGACGGCGCCACGGTGCCGGTGCTCTACGAGGGGCGCAC
>JAFEDL010000092.1:1754-2102 GCA_018241645.1 Pseudomonadota bacterium | reverse complement strand
GGCGATCAAGCAGAAGTACGCCACGAAGGGCCAGATCTTCGAGGCCCCGGCGCTGATCGCCGACAAGGCGCGCGACATCCTGCGCCACTACGTCACCTGCATCCTGCCCAACGGCTGCAAGGCGCAGGTGGTGGCGTACAGCCGGCTGGCGGCGATCCGCTACTTCGAGGCGCTGCGCCACGCCCGGGATGAGCTGCTGGCGGAAGCGCAAGCCCTGGACCCGCAGGACAAGGCCCTGGACGACGAGGCCCTGTGCCAGCGCCCGCCCCGGCTGCAGGCAGCGGTGCAGGCCTGGCGCTACCGCGAGCTGCTGTCGCGCATCGAGTTCGCCCCCGTGCTCTCCGGCAG
>JAFEDL010000092.1:1516-1674 GCA_018241645.1 Pseudomonadota bacterium | reverse complement strand
GCCCGGACCGACCCGCTGGCCTTCCTCGTGGTGAAGTCGATGCTGCTGACCGGCTTCGATGCGCCCATCGAAGGCGTGATGTATCTGGACCGGCCGATCCGCGAGGCCGAGCTGCTGCAGGCCATCGCCCGCGTCAACCGCACCGGCTTCGGCAAGCG
>JAFEDL010000092.1:0-1422 GCA_018241645.1 Pseudomonadota bacterium | reverse complement strand
CGTGGTGGACCTGTTCCGCCAGCGGGGCATCGAGTCGCTGGCGGACACCGAGGCCTGCGTCGAGGCGCTCGGCAGCGAAAAGCTGCGGGCCGAGTTCGCCGCCAGGCTCAAGACCTTCCTGGCGTCCCTGGACACGGTGCTGCCGCGCCCCGAGGGTCTGCCGTACTCGGGCGACGCGAAGCGGCTGGCCTACATCCACGCGCGGGCGCGCAACCGCTACAAGGACATCCCGGTCCTCGGCAAGGACGTCGGCGCCAAGGTGCGCAGGCTGATCGACGATCACGTGATCTCGCTGGGCATCGATCCGCGCATCCCGCCGATCCAGCTGACCGACATCGAGTTCGACGCGCACGTGAGCCGGGCGGCCAGCGACCGCGCCAAGGCCTCCGAAATGGAGCATGCGATCCGCTCGCACATCCGCAGGCACACGGACGAGGACCCGGTGCTGTACCGCAAGCTCTCCGAACGGCTGAACGAGATCCTGAGGACGCTGGGCGAGCAGTGGAACGAGGTCATCGCGCAGCTGCAGCAGATCATCGACGAACTGCGCAGCGGCAGTGCCGGCGCCCCGGATGCCCCCGACGACCTGCCCGGGCACTGCGCGCCCTTCCTGCGCACGGTGCTGGACGTGGTCTGTGCCGGGCAGACGCCGGCGCCGGCCGTCCTGCTGCGCCTGAAGGACGTGACCGTCGGGCTGGTCGAGCAGCTCGTCCAGGAACTGCAGGGCAACCGGGGCATCTGGAGCCCGAACAAGCGGGCCGATCAGGACAACCTGAACGGGCAGCTGTTCGAGCACCTGATGCGGCTGCGCCCGCCGCTGGTGGACGCCGACCTGGCGGGCGTGCTGGCCGACAGGCTGATGGAGCAGGCCCGCGCCAGCCACGACCGGCTGATGCAGGTGTGAACCGATGCCCGCAGCGGTGAATGCGCCCTGCCTCCAGGTGGATGACCTGCGCTTCACCCTCCGGCGCAGCCCGCGCCGCAAGACGATGCAGATCACCGTCGAACGCAACGGGGAGCTGGTGCTGTCGGCACCGCCCGGGGTGGACGAGGCCGCACTGCGCGCCTTCGTGCTGGAAAAGCGCTTCTGGATCTACACCAAGCTGGCCGGGAAGGAGCCTCTGCTGCGTCAGGTGCCGCGCAAGGAGTTCGTCGGCGGCGAGGGCTTCCTGTACCTCGGGCGCAGCCATCGGCTGAAGCTGGTGGATGAGCAGGACGGGCCGCTGAAGCTGGCGGCGGGCCGCTTCTGTCTGCGCCGGGACGCCCTGCCCGCCGCACGCGGACACTTCATCCGCTGGTACAGCGAACACGCAAAGACCTGGCTGTCGGACCGGGTGGCCGAGTACCGGAGCCGGATGGACGTGGCGCCGGCAGGCGTGAAGGTGCAGGACCTGGGCTACCGCTGGGGATCCTGCGGCAAGG
>JAFEDL010000091.1:13055-28358 GCA_018241645.1 Pseudomonadota bacterium | reverse complement strand
AGGTCCTTCCAGTCGGCGTCGGTCATGCCGATGCGGCTGAGGAACTCGCGCTGGCGCTCGGTGTTGTAGCCGAGCACCCAGAGGTTCCACTGGTTGGTGAGCGCCTCCCAGTTGTAGCGCAGCGACTTGAGCCAGGCCGCGTCCACGCGCATGAGGTAGGGCACCGGGTCGCCCCGGGGGACCGAGTTCGCCATGCCCGAGTCGATGCGGCCCGGCATGGAGACGGCAGTCGGGTCGATGCGCAGCCATCCCCGCCCGCGCACGTAGACCTCGGCCCAGGCGTGGGCCTCGGACTGGCGCACCGTGAGGTAGCCGTCGAGCGGGTTGAATTCCCCGCCCTGGTAGCCGGTCACGACGCGCGCGGGCAGCCCGGCCGAGCGCATCAGCACGACGAAGGCCGAGGAGAAGTGCTCGCAGAATCCGCGCTTCGCGTCGAACAGGAATTCGTCCACGCTGTCGCGCCCCAGCAGCGGGGGCAGCAGCGTGTAGATGAATTTCTGCTCGCGCAGCCAGGCGATGGCGTGGTTCACCAGCGCCTGGTCGTCGCTGAACGCGCGGCGCCACTCCTGCGCCAGCGCGCGCGTGCGCGGGTTGTAGCCCGCGGGCAGCAGCGTGCCGCGCGACAGGCTGCCTTCGGTCTCCGCAGTGTCCCTGCGGCCGCCCGCGACCGAGGTCATGTCGTAGCGCATGCGGTTGCGGACTTCCGCGAAGGACATCACCTGCCCGTCGTTCGACAGCCAGGAATTCGGCGGCAGGGAGGCGGCCGTCTCCAGCGCGAACAGCCAGTTGCGGTTGTGCGGCTCGAGCACGACGGTGTACTCGTACTTCGCGTCGCCCCCGGTGACCTCGTCGTTGGCGCGCAGGCGCCGCGGGCCGGTGCGCCAGGTGCGGCCGTCGAAATCCCACAGCACCGGGCCGCGCCAGTAGAGCTCGCGGGGCTTGGGCGCCGGGCCCTTGAACAGCGCGCGGAACGCGATGGCGTCCGACACCGAGAGCTGCGACAGGTTGCCCGGCGCCATCGTGTCCGACAGCCCGGTGATACCGGTGTAGGCGTCCTGCGGCATGCCCCACAGCGGGCCCTGCACGCGCGGGAACAGCACGAACAGCACGATGCCGATCGGCACGGCGTGCGTGAGCAGGAGGCCGGCGGTGCGCAGGTCCGCCAGCGGCCGCCGGTGCGGGGCGCTGAACGAGACCAGCGCGCCGGTGATCGCCACCAGGGCCCCGCACATGACGACCGCGGTGGGGATCGACTGGGTGAACAGGAAGTTGGTGAGCACGAGGAAGTAGCACAGGAACACCACCATCGTCGCGTCGCGATGCGTGCGCATTTCGAGCAGCTTCAGCCCGGCGAGCATCATCAGCAGGGCGATCCCCGAGGCGCGGCCGAAGAGCGTGCGGTACTCGATGCCGATGGCGACCATGCCGAGCACCGCGACGCCGATCAGGATCCATACCGAGGGCAGGCGGCGGACGGCGAGCGCCAAGTAGGTGCGCCAGCCGAACAGGCACATCGCGAAGACCGTGAGCCACCAGGGCACGCGCAGGGCGTGCGGCGCCATCACGAACACGAGGCACCCGCACAGCCAGGCGAGGTCGCGCCCGGTGACGGCGCGCTGCTCGGGCGCGAGCGGGTGGGCGATCGAGGTGCTCATGCCCGGCTCATCCGCGGTTCATTCGCCATACAGGGCGAGCGCCGTGAGGCACGCGGTACGGTGCGTGTCGCCATGGCCCGGCGCGAGGTCGGTACCGGGCAGGCGCAGCCCGTAGCGCAGGCCCGCGTCCTCGGCGGCGAGCACCCAGCCGGCCAGCCGGGAGAGCTTCGCCTCGAGGTCCAGCATGGCCGGCAGCAGCGACCAGTCGAGCCACAGCTCGGAGGAGGCGTCGCCGGTGAACTGCTTGGTGAGCATGGCGTTGCTGCGCGCGACCTGTTTCCACGCGACGTGGCGGGGCGAATCGGCGGGCTGGTAGGCGCGCAGCCCCGAGTAGTCGTCGGTGCCCTGCGCCGCGGCCTGCCGCGACCCGAGGCTGGCGTCGGGACTGGAAGGCGGCAGCGGCGCCTTCTCGGGACGCGGATAGACGAGGCACCGGTAGTCCGGCTGCACGTGGCTCCAGGCGCGGAACAGCCCCAGCGGGTAGCGGGTCTCGAGGGACACCCGCGTGAGCGCGAGCCAGCCGCGGCGCGCGGCGGGCACCGGCAGCACCACGTCGGCGCTGCCCGACGCCGGCACGTTGGTGACGGTCTGGCCGCCGGAGGCGTCGTGGCGCACCATGATCGCGGGCCGCTCCCAAGGCGCCGGGTTTTCCAGGAACAGGCGGAATTGCGCCGCTTCCCCGGCGAACACCGGCTCGGCGCGGCCGGCGACGATCGTGAGGCGCGCGAGGTTGCGCACGGTGTGGACCATGCCCGCGAGCGCCATTCCGGCCAGCAGGAACGTGAGCATGAAGCCCAGCGACAGCACGTAGTTGATCGAGCCGACCAGCATGATGAGGAGCGTGAGCGCGAACATCACGCCCAGGCGCGTGGGCAGGATGTACACGCGGCGGTGGCCGAGCGTGATCGGGCCGCGCTCGGGCGCCCGGATGCCGTAGAACCAAGCGCTCAGCCGCGGGCCGGTGAGTGTGCGCAGGGCCTTCATCATTTCAGTGCGTGGCCCCGGCATAGCCCCACTTGCCTTTCCACGCGCCGAGCACGAGGTTGGGGTATTCGGGCCGGCCCAGGCTGCCGTTGTAGCGGCCCAGGGCGCGGAAATAGTCGCCGTTCTCCACGTCGAGGTAGTGGCGCAGGATCACGCAGCCGTAGCGCACGTTCAGCCGCACGTGGAACAGGTTGTGGCCGGGCTTGCCGATCAGCTTCACCCAGAAGGGCATCACCTGCATGAAGCCGCGCGCGCCGGCGCTCGAGATCGCGTACTTGCGAAAGCCGCTCTCCACCTCCATGAGGCCCAGCACGAGCTGCGGGTCGAGGCCCGCGCGCGTGGCCTCGTGGTGCACGGTCTTGAGGAGCTCGGTCCTCACCTTGCGGTCGGGGATGCGGCGCGCGAGGCGCCGGGACATCTCGTTCAGCCAGCGGCGGCCGTTCTCCGGGTCCTTGAATTCGAGCAGGGGCACGGACTGGTCGCTGACCGAGGCCGACATGGCCGCGACCACGTGCGCGGCCATCGGTTCGTAGATCTGCGCGCCGGCCTGCGCCGCGCCGCAGCCGAAAATGAGGAGGAGGGCGGCGACTGCTCTCAAGCGGGTGTGAGCCAGGCCCTGACGCTCGCCACGGCCTCGCCCTGCGGCAGCATCGAGGGTTTCTCGTCGCGCCGGCCCTTGTACTCGACGGTCCCCGCGGCGAGCCCCTTGTCGGACACCACCAGGCGGTGCGGCACGCCGATCAGCTCCATGTCGGCGAACATCGACCCGGGGCGTTCGTCGCGGTCGTCGAGCAGCGCGTCCACGCCGGCCGCGAGCAGGTCCGCGTACAGCTTGTCGGCGGCTTCCTTGACTGCCGCGCTCTTGTGGTAACCGATGGGCACGACGCAGGCCTCGAACGGCGCGATCGGCGCCGGGAAGACAGCGCCGCGCGCGTCGTAGCCCTGCTCGATGGCGGCAGCGACGATGCGGGTGATGCCGATCCCGTAGCAGCCCATCTCCATGGGGCGCGATTCGCCCTTGTCGTCGAGGAACACGGCCTTCATCGCCTCGGAATACTTGGTGCGCAGCTGGAAGATGTGTCCGACCTCGATGCCGCGGCAGAGTTCCAGCGCGCCCTTGCCGTCGGGGCTGGGGTCGCCCGCGACGACGTTGCGGATGTCGGCCACGAGGTCCGGCTCGGGCAGGTCGCGCCCCCAGTTCACGCCGGTCAGGTGGTAGCCGGCGTCGTTCGCGCCGCAGACGAAATCGGCCATCGCCGCCACCGAGCGGTCGGCGACGACCTTGAACCCGCTCACGCCCACCGGGCCGATGTAGCCGGGCACGCAGCCCATGTGCTTCTGGATTTCCTCGCCGGTGGCGAAGCGGAACGGGTTGAGGAACGGGATCTTGGCCGCCTTGATCTCGTTCAGCGAGTGGTCGCCGCGCAGGAGCAGCAGCACGAAGCGCTCGGGGCCGCCGTCGATCCCGCCTTCCGAGCCCATCAGGGCGATCGCCTTCACCGAGGTGGCGAGCGGCAGCCCGAGCATCTCGGACACGGCCTCGCAGCTGGTCTTGCCCGGCGTCGCCACCTTCTGCATCGCCTGCGCGGGGGCGGGCCGCCCGCCCGCGGGCGCGACCGCCTCGGCCAGCTCGACGTTGGCGGCGTAGTCGGAGCCGGGGCAGAACGCGATCGCGTCCTCGCCGGAATCGGCCAGGACCTGGAACTCGTGCGAGCCCGTGCCGCCGATGGCGCCGGTGTCGGCCGCCACCGCGCGGAACGCGAGGCCCAGGCGCGTGAAGATGCGCGTGTAGGTTTCGTGCATGACCCAGTACTCGCGCTGCAGGTCGGCGAAGTCGGCGTGGAACGAGTAGCCGTCCTTCATGACGAACTCGCGGCCGCGCATCACGCCGAAGCGCGGGCGGCGCTCGTCCCGGAACTTCGTCTGGATCTGGTACAGGTGCATCGGGAGCTTGCGCCAGCTCTTCAGCTCGCTGCGGGCGATGTCGGTGATCGCCTCCTCCGAGGTCGGCTGGAGGACGAAATCGCGCTCGTGCCGGTCCCGGAAACGCAGCAGCTCGGGCCCGTAGGCCTGCCAGCGTCCGGACTCCTGCCACAGCTCGGCCGGCTGGACCACGGGCAGGGAGAGCTCGACCGCGCCCGCGCGGTTCATCTCGGCGCGCACGATCGCCTCGACCTTGCGCACGATGCGCAGGCCCAGGGGCATCCACGTGTAGATCCCGCTTGCCAGGCGCCGGATGAACCCGGCCCGCAGCATCAGGCGGTGGCTGGGGAGCTCGGCTTCCGACGGCGCTTCCTTGAGGGTGGAAAGTAGGGTCCTGGATGTCCGCATTTAGCTTTTATTCGCTGCGAAAATGTGAAAAAATCAACACAAGATTCTAACTGATGGCGGTGTCAGGATGCTCGATAAAGATGGGTACCGCCCCAACGTCGGCATCATCCTCTGCAACACCCGCAACGAGGTGTTCTGGGGCAAGCGCGTGCACCAGCACTCGTGGCAGTTCCCGCAGGGCGGGATCAAGCACGGCGAGACCCCGGAGCAGGCGATGTTCCGCGAGCTGGAGGAAGAGGTCGGCCTCAAGCCCGACCACGTGCGCATCCTCGGCCGCACGCGCCAGTGGCTGCGCTACGAGGTCCCGGACCAGTGGGTGCGGCGCGACTGGCGCGGCACCTACCGCGGGCAGAAGCAGATCTGGTTCCTGCTGCGCATGCAGGGGCGCGACTGCGACGTGAAGCTGAGGGCCAACGAGAAGCCGGAGTTCGACGCATGGCGCTGGCACGACTACTGGGTGCCGCTCGAGTCGGTGATCGAGTTCAAGCGCGAGGTGTACCAGCAGGCGCTGACCGAGCTGCACCGGTTCCTGTCCACGGACCAGCGGTTCCGCCGGCGGCGCGACGAGGCGGTGCCGCGCTGAGGCCGGTTCCGCGCGCATAGGGTCGTTCAATCGCCCGGATTGCCAATTTCGATTTGATCAATGGGGCGGCGGGTTCTACCCTAGCGGCTGCTCCATTCAACACCGTACCACCCACCAGGAGGCGTTTATGCAACTCAAGGGATCGAAGACCCACGGAAACCTGAAGGCCGCGTTCGCCGGCGAGAGCCAGGCCAACCGCCGTTACCTCTATTTCGCAGCGAAAGCCGACGTCGAAGGCCAGAACGACGTGGCGGCGCTGTTCCGCTCCACCGCCGAGGGCGAGACCGGGCACGCCCACGGGCACCTGGAGTACATGGAGTCGGTCGGCGATCCCGCGACCGACCTGCCGATCGGCGGCTCGCGCGCCAACCTCAAGGCCGCGGTGGCCGGCGAGACGCACGAGTACACCGACATGTACCCCGGCATGGCCAAGCAGGCCCGCGAGGAAGGCTTCACCGAGATCGCGGACTGGTTCGAGACCCTGGCCAAGGCCGAGCGCTCGCACGCCAACCGCTTCCAGAAAGCCCTGGACGCGCTGGTCGACTAGCCCCGCGCAGGACCCCGGGCGGGGCGGCGGGAGTTCCCGCGCCCCGCCCGCACCGGCCATGAACATGCCCCGCATTTCCAGAGACAGCCTGCTTTCGCTCGAGGCCTACGCGAAGCAGCGCAACGAATTCCGCGCGAAAGTGATCGCGCACAAGAAGCACCGCACGGTGCACGTCGGCGAGCACGTCACCCTCATCTTCGAGGACGAGCTGACCATCCGCTACCAGATCCAGGAGATGCTGCGCATCGAGCGCACCTTCGAGGAGTCCGGCATCCAGGACGAGCTGGACGTCTACAACCCGCTGGTCCCCGACGGCAGCAATTTCAAGGCGACCATGATGATCGAGTACCTCGACGTCGCCGAGCGCGCGCGCATGCTCGCCAAGCTGAAGGGCATCGAGGACCGCGTCTGGTTGCAGGCCGAGGGCTGCAAGCGCGTGTACGCGATCGCCGACGAGGACCTGCCGCGCGAGAACGACGCAAAGACCGCCGCGGTGCATTTCCTGCGCTTCCAGCTCGACGACGAGACGCGCAAGTCCCTCAAGTACGGCGTGTCGCTTGCGATGGGCGTCGACCACCCGGAGTACACGGTGGCGCTCGACGCGGTGGACCAGGCGGTGCGCGCCTCGCTCGTGGGCGACCTCGCTTGAGGTGGCTCGCCGCCCTCGCGCTCGCGCTGGCCTGCGGGGCCGCCTTCGGCCAGCGCAATCAGCAGTTTTCGCCGGACTTCAAGCCCGAGGAACTGTACGGGGGATCCTCCGAGGAGCGGCCGGACTGGAAGGAGGGCGACGTGAAGCTGCCCGCATACCCGCAGCCCGGCAACCTCATCGAGTTCCAGGTGAGCGCGCTCAACAGCTTCCGCTTCTTCGTCGACCCCGGTTCGATTTCCGCCGGCGCGGACGGCGTGGTGCGCTTCACGCTGGTGGCGCGCAGCCGGTCGGGCACCGAGAACGTGAGCTACGACGGCCTGCGCTGCAGCAGCGGCGAGCAAAGGACCTATGCGAACGGCCGCGTCGCGGACAAGTCCTGGTTCCCGGTGCGCGACGGCAAGTGGAAGCCGGTCGAGGTCAAGACCGTCTCGCGCCAGTACCTCGTGCTGATGCGCGACTTCTTCTGCCCGGCCAGGATCCCGATCGCGACCGCAGCCGAAGGGATCGATGCGCTCAAGCGCGGTTACCACCCGCAGGCGGTGAGCAACCAGCCGGAGTACATCCGGCAATAGCCGCGCGAGGCCGGGTCGCCGGCGGCCCGCCCTAGGCGAGGACCAGGTTGTCGCGGTGGATGAGCTCGGGCTCGTCCACGTATCCCAGGATCGACTCGATTTCGCTCGAGGGCTTGCGCATGATGAGGCGCGCCTCGGCAGCCGCGTAATTGACCAGGCCGCGCGCGATCTCCACCCCGTCCGGCCCTGCTACCGCGACGACGGCGCCGCGCTCGAACTCCCCCGAAACCGCCACGACCCCGATGGGCAGCAGGCTCTTGCCGCCCGTCGCCAGCGCGCGCACCGCGCCCGCGTCGAGGGTCAGGCGCCCGCTGACGGTCAGGTGGTCGGCCATCCACTGTTTTCTCGCGGCAAGCGCCATGGTCGAGGCGGTCAGCTGGGTGCCGATGGCTTCCCCCGCGGCCAGCCGCGTCAGCACGTCGGGCTCGCGCCCGGAGGCGATCACGGTGTGCGCGCCGCTGCGCGCGGCGCGCTTCGCGGCAAGGACCTTGGTGAGCATGCCGCCCTTGGACAGGGCGCTGCCGGTGCCGCCCGCGTAGGTCTCGAGCAGCGGATCGCCGGCCGCCGCTTCGGGGATCAGTCTTGCGGCGGGTTCGCGCCGCGGGTCGGCGTCGTAGAGGCCGGCCTGGTCGGTGAGGATCACGAGGGCGTCGGCCTCCACCAGGTTGGTCACCAGCGACCCCAGGGTGTCGTTGTCGCCGAACTTGATCTCGTCGGTCACCACGGTGTCGTTCTCGTTGATCACCGGGATCACCCCGAGGTCGAGCAGCGTACGCAGCGTCGAGCGCGCATTGAGGTATCGGTGGCGGTCCGCGAGGTCGGCGTGGGTGAGGAGCACCTGCGCCGTGGCAATGCCGTGCTCGCGAAAGCAGGTTTCATAACATTGCACGAGGCCCATCTGCCCGACCGCGGCCGCCGCCTGGAGCTCGTGCAGGGCGCTCGGGCGCCGGGTCCAGCCCAGCCGCTTGATGCCCTCGGCCACGGCGCCGGAGGACACAAGGATGACCTGCTTGCCCAGTTTGCGCAGCTGCGCGATCTGCGCGGCCCAGCGCGCGATCGCGGCCTGGTCGAGCCCGCGTCCCTCGTCGGTCACCAGCGAGGAGCCGACCTTGATGACAAGCCGCCCCGCGGCGGCCACCGCGCCGCTCACGGCCGGCCCGCGGCCGCCGCTTCGGCCGCTGCTTCGGTCGACCCTCCAGCCGGGTTCTCGGCCAAGAACTTCGCCACCTGCTGGCAGACTTCCATGCAGCCCTGGCCGTTGATGGCGGCCACCTTGAACCAGCGGCCCTTCCAGCGCATGGACTTCAGGAATTTCGCGATCTTCGCGTCGTGCTTCTCGTCGAGGTCGACCTTGTTGAAGACCAGCCAGCGCGGCTTGTCGAACAGGGTCTTGTCGTACTTCTTGAGCTCCTTGACGATCGCCTTCGCGTCCCTGACCGGGTCCGCGTCCTCGTCCATCGGCGCGATGTCCACGATGTGCAGCAGGAGCCGGGTGCGCGACAGGTGGCGCAGGAACTGGTGGCCGAGGCCGGCGCCTTCCGAGGCGCCCTCGATCAGCCCCGGGATGTCGGCGATGACGAAGCTGGAGGCCATGCCGACGCGCACCACGCCGAGCTGCGGGGTGAGGGTGGTGAACGGGTAGTCGGCCACCTTGGGCCGGGCGCTGGACACGGCGCGGATGAAGGTGGACTTGCCCGCGTTCGGCAGCCCGAGCAGGCCCACGTCGGCCAGCACGCGCAGCTCGAGCTGGAACTCGCGCTCCTCGCCCTCGGTCCCCTTGGTGAACTGGCGCGGCGCGCGGTTGGTGCTCGACTTGAAGTGCAGGTTGCCGAGGCCGCCTTCGCCGCCCTTGCAGAGCAGCGCGCGGTCGCCGTGGCGGGCGAGGTCCGCCAGCAGTTCGCCCGTCTCCAGGTCCTTGATCAGCGTACCCACCGGCATGCGCAGGACGATGTCCTCCGCGCCCTTGCCGTACTGGTCGCGGTTGCGGCCGTTCTCGCCGTGCTTGGCGCGGTACTGGCGCGCGAAGCGGTAGTCGATCAGCGTGTTGATGTTGCGGTCCGCCTCTGCCCAGACGCTGCCTCCGCGGCCGCCGTCGCCGCCGCTCGGCCCGCCGCGCGGGATGAACTTCTCCCTGCGGAAGGCGGCAACGCCGTTGCCGCCCTTGCCTGCGTATACGTGGATGCGTGCTTCGTCTATGAACTTCATCTGGGGTCCAGAAACAAAAAAGCCCTACCTGTGCGATAGGGCCTTTTCGAGGTCGGCGGGAGGCTCCGCTATGCGGCCACCACGCTGACCATGTGCTTGCCCTTCTCGCCCTTGATCGCGAACACCACCTTGCCGTCGATCTTGGCGAACAGGGTGTGGTCCTTGCCCATGCCGACGTTCGCGCCCGGGTGCACGCGCGTGCCGCGCTGGCGGATGATGATGCTGCCGGCCGGGATCAGCTCGCCGCCGAAGGCCTTCACGCCGAGGCGCTTGGCCTGGGAGTCGCGGCCGTTCCTGGAACTGCCGCCTGCTTTTTTGTGTGCCATGAGTGTTTCCTTTGCTCAGGCGCCGACGATGTCGTCGATGCGCACTTCGGTGAACGACTGGCGATGCCCCTGCGACTTCTTGTAATGCTTCCGGCGGCGCATCTTGAAGATGTGGACCTTGTCCGCGCGGCCCTGGGCCAGCACGGTGGCCTTGACGCTCGCGCCCGGCACGAACGGCGCGCCGATCTTCACGGCATCGCCTTCGCCGACGGCGAGGACCTGCTCGAACTGCACGCCCGCGCCGACTTCGGCATCGAGGAGTTCGACCCTGAGCTTTTCGCCGGAGCTGACCCGGTACTGCTTACCGCCGGTCTTGATGACTGCGTACATGATGTTTCCTTTATTGCGGATTGAATTTTTACCGTGGCACAACGCACGGGTGCGTTCCTTAACACCCACGCCAACGGCTCTTTTTCCGCCCTGATCGAGAAGAGCCTTCAATTTTAACGGATTTCCGGCCCCTGCGTCAAAGCGAAGTGTGGGGCGTTATGCTAATCTCCGCTTCCCGCCGCCCGGGCCCCCCGAGGCGCCGGGACCTAAAATTACCCAATATTATCAATAACAAAGCCTTGGCACTCCCTCCCATACTGGCCCCGATCGCGGGGGATATGCAGCGCGTGGACGCGCTGATCCGCCAGCGCCTGGACTCGGACGTGGTCCTGATCCGGCAGGTGGCCGAGCACATCGTGGCGGGCGGGGGCAAGCGCCTGCGCCCGGCCCTGCACCTGATCGCCGCGGCCGCGGCGGGGTTTCGCGGCGACGCGCGGTTCGAGCTCGCGGCCGTGATCGAGTTCATCCACACGGCGACGCTCCTGCACGACGACGTGGTCGACGAATCCGACCTGCGGCGCGGCCGCGAGACGGCCAACGCCGCGTTCGGCAACGCCGCCAGCGTCCTGGTCGGGGATTTCCTCTACTCGCGCGCCTTCCAGATGATGGTCACGGTCGACAACATGCGCGTGATGGAGGTCATGGCCGAGGCCACCAACACGATCGCCGAGGGCGAGGTGCTGCAGCTCCTCAACGTCAACGACCCGCAGGTCGACGAGGCGCGCTACCTGGAGGTCATCCACCGCAAGACCGCCAAGCTGTTCGAGGCGGCCGCGCGCCTGGCCGGCGTCATGGCCGGGGTCTCCGCCGGCGTCGAGGCGGGCCTGGCCGGCTACGGGCGGCACCTGGGGACAGCCTTCCAGCTGATCGACGACGTGCTCGACTACAGCGGCGACGCGGGCACCATCGGCAAGAATGTCGGCGACGACCTGGCCGAGGGCAAGCCGACCCTGCCGCTGATCTACGCGATGCGCACCGGCACGCCGGCGCAGGCGGAATTGATCCGCGGCGCGATCGTGAACGGCGGGCGCGACGAGTTCGCCGCGATCGTCGCCGCCATCGAGGCGACCGGCGCGCTCGACTACGCGCGCAACGCGGCGCGCCGCGAGGCCGACGCCGCACGCATGGCGATCCAGGGGTTGCCGGAATCGGCCGCCAAGGCCACCCTCATGGAACTGGCCGGCTACTCGGTGACGCGCCAGAACTGAGCGCCTGAGCGCGCAAGGAGAGCCAATGGGAACGCCCGCCGTAGCACTCAAGCCCCGTGAACTCAGCATCGCGCTGCTGGACGAGATCCACGACGCATTCAACACGCGCGACGCCGACCGGATCATGGCGTACTTCCATCCCGATACCACTTTCTATCCCGCGCTCGGCCCGGAGCCGGTGGGCCGCACGGTGCACGGCTGGGCGGCCGTCCACAAGTTCCTCGCCGACCGCTTCAAGGTGATCCCGGACATGCACTGGGAGACCCTGGACCGTTACGTGTGCGATGCCAGCCGGGCCGTCACGGTCTGGATGGTGACCGGCAAGTCGGCCGACGGGACGGAACTCAACTACAAGGGCTGCGACCTGTGGGAATTCAAGGACGGCCTGGTATTCAACAAGGACACCTTCTGGAAAATCGTCCAGAAGTAGCCGATACCCGCCGGGCCGTGCCAGGCCGGCGGAATCTCTGCTAGAATCCGCGACCTTTCCGCGGCTGGTTTTCCGATGGCGCCGCGAATTCGGGGTGTAGCTCAGCCTGGTAGAGTACTGCGTTCGGGACGCAGGAGTCGGAGGTTCAAATCCTCTCACCCCGACCACTCATTCGTAACAAGTTCCCGCGACCGCGATGACCATCGACTGGACCCACTTCACTCCCTGGGCGTCGCTCGCCGGCGGTGTGCTGATCGGCCTGGCCGCTGCGGCCTTCGTGCTGCTCAACGGCCGCGTGGCCGGGATCAGCGGGATCCTCGGCGGCCTGCTGTTCGTCCCGCCCGAGGACCGCGCGTGGCGCGTCGCCTTCCTCGCCGGGCTGATCGTTGCGCTGCCGGTCTGGCTGGTCGCAGCGCCGATGCCCGAGTTCCGGATCGACGCGGGCTGGGGCACCCTCGTGGTAGCCGGCTTGCTGGTCGGTATCGGCACGCGTTACGCCGGCGGGTGCACCAGCGGGCACGGCGTGTGCGGGTTGTCGCGGTTCTCGCTGCGTTCGCTCGTGGCCACGCTCTCGTTCATGGCAGCGGGCTTCGCTGCGGTCTACGTCGTGCGCCACCTGGCGGGAGGCTGATATGCAGGTCGCGGCGTCCTTCCTCGTCGGCCTGGTGTTCGGCCTCGGTCTCATCCTCGCCGGGATGGCCAACCCCGCGAAGGTGCAGGGGTTCCTCGATATCGCCGGCCTGTGGGACCCGTCGCTCGCGATGGTGATGGGCGGGGCCATCGCTGTGGCGCTCGTGCCCTTCGCGCTGGCCAGGCGCATGCCGCGGTCGCTGCTGGGCGTGACGATGAGCCTGCCCACTGTCAGCCGGATCGACTGGCGCGTGGTCCTCGGCAGCCTCGCCTTCGGCGTCGGCTGGGGGCTGGCGGGCTTCTGCCCCGGACCGGCGATCGTCGCCCTCGGCACGGGCGAGGCCAAGGCGATCGTATTCGTGATCGCCATGGCGGCCGGCATGGGGGTGTACGAACTGGTGGACCTGCGCACCCGGCGCCACGCGCTGGTGTCCGCCCAGGACCGCCTGCTCAAAGAGTAACGACGGCGCCGGAAAGGCCCGCCAGCACCTTTCCGCCCCGATCACGCGAGGTCGAAGCGGTCAAGGTTCATCACCTTGCCCCAGGCGGCCGCGAAGTCGCGAACAAATTTCTCCTGCGAGTCGGTGCACGCATAGGCTTCCGCGACGGCACGGAGCTGGGCGTTCGAACCGAACACGAGGTCGACGACGGTGCCCGTCCATTTGAGCGCGCCCGTTGCCCGGTCGCGCCCTTCCAGCACGCCTTCGGATGCCGCGGACTTCTGCCACCGCGTGCCCATGTCGAGGAGGTTGACGAAGAAATCGTTGGTCAACGTTTCCGGCCTCTTGGTGAATACGCCGTGCCCGGACTTCCCGAAATTGGCGCTCAAGGCGCGCATGCCGCCGACCAGGACCGTCATCTCCGGCACGGTCAGCGTCATCAGGCTGGCACGATCCACCAGCCGCTCGGCAGCCGATCCCTCAAGTCCCTTGCGCACGTAGTTGCGGAACCCGTCCGCGACCGGTTCCAGCACCGCGAACGACTCCACGTCGGTCTGCTCCTGCAACGCGTCCGTGCGCCCGGGCGAGAAGGGAACCTTCACGTCGTGGCCGGCCTTCCTCGCGGCGGCCTCGATGGCCGCGCAACCGCCCAGGACGATCAGGTCGGCCAGCGAGACCTGCTTCCCGCCTGTCTGCGCGCCGTTGAATTCTTTCTGGATCGCTTCGAGCCTTTGCAGTACCTGCGCCAGTTCCGCAGGCTGGTTGGCTTCCCAATCCTTCTGCGGGGCAAGGCGGATGCGAGCGCCGTTGGCCCCGCCGCGCTTGTCGCTGCCGCGGAACGTCGCAGCGGACGCCCATGCGGTCGCGACCAGTTGGGAGATCGACAGTCCCGAGGCGAGGACCCTGGCCTTCAGGGCCGCAATGTCCTGCGCGTCGACCAGTCTGTGATCCACCGCGGGGACCGGGTCCTGCCAGATCAGCGCTTCCTTCGGCACCAGCGGTCCGAGGTAACGGGCCGCCGGGCCCATGTCGCGGTGCGTCAGCTTGTACCAGGCCTTGGCGAACGCGTCCGCGAACTGGTCCGGATGTTCATGGAAGCGCCGCGAGATCTTTTCGTACGCGGGGTCGATCCGCAGGGACAGGTCCGTGGTCAGCATGGAAGGCGCATGGCGCCTGGACGGTTCGTGGGCGTCCGGTACCGTACCGGCGCCCGCGCCGTTCTTCGGCGTCCACTGGTGCGCACCGGCGGGGCTCTTCGTCAGCTCCCACTCGTACCCGAACAGGTTCGCGAAGAAATTGTTGCTCCACCGCGTCGGCGTGGTGGTCCAGGTGACCTCCAGGCCGCTGCTGATCGTGTCTCGCCCCTTGCCGCTGCCGAGGGTGTTTTTCCAACCCAGGCCCTGCTCCTCGATGCCGGCCGCTTCCGGCTCGGGGCCCACATGTTTCACGTCGCCGGCGCCGTGGGTCTTGCCGAAGGTGTGGCCGCCCGCGATGAGCGCAACCGTTTCCTCGTCGTTCATCGCCATGCGGGCGAAGGTTTCGCGGATGTCCCGCGCCGCGGCGAGCGGGTCGGGGTTTCCGTTCGGGCCTTCCGGGTTGACGTAGATCAGGCCCATCTGCACGGCAGCGAGCGGATTCTCGAGGTTCCGGTCCCCTGAGTGACGCTCGTCATCCAGCCAGTTTTTCTCGGCACCCCAGTACACGTCCTCCTCCGGCTCCCAGATGTCGGGGCGGCCGCCTGCGAAACCGAAAGTCTTGAACCCCATCGATTCCAGCGCGACGTTGCCGGCGAGGATCATCAGGTCGGCCCATGAAATCTTCCGGCCGTATTTCTGCTTTACCGGCCAGAGCAGCCGGCGCGCCTTGTCCAGGTTGACGTTGTCCGGCCAGCTGTTGAGGGGCGCAAAGCGCTGGTTCCCGCTGCCTGCGCCGCCGCGACCGTCGGCGACGCGGTAGGTGCCGGCGCTGT
The DNA here is from genome assembly GCA_018241645.1 of Pseudomonadota bacterium. Taxonomy (GTDB): domain Bacteria; phylum Pseudomonadota; class Gammaproteobacteria; order Burkholderiales; family SG8-39; genus SZAS-79. The sequence goes on along the minus strand of JAFEDL010000091.1, from coordinate 13,499 downwards.
GCCATGCCATGCGGACGAACAACGGCCCGTAGTGGCCGAAGTCGGCGGGCCACCAGTCCTGCGAATCGGTCATCAGGGCATGCAGGTCCGTGATCACCGCATCAAGATCGAGGCTCTTGAATTCCGCCGCGTAGTCGAAATCCGTACCCATGGGGTCGGACCTGGGGGTGTGCTGGTGCAGGATGTTCAGCTTCAGCTGGTCGGGCCACCAGGCTGAGTTTGTCGGGGCACCGGCCACCGTGTGCCTGGGGGTGCCGCCCGCAAACGGGCACTTCGCTTCGGTCGACATGGTCTGTTCCTTTGGAGAGGTGGGACTGCGAGCCCATCTTTCCACCGGCCGACCTGTGAAGGAAGTTTATTGTTTGGATCGAATCAATGCATTTTGGCTATCAATTCGGGCGCCAGCGCCGCAGGCATGCGGCCGGTCAGGAGGTAATCCATCAG
>JAFEDL010000091.1:508-12960 GCA_018241645.1 Pseudomonadota bacterium | reverse complement strand
CGCGTGTCGATGCAGAACTGGCCGATGGTGCTGATGCCGTCGCGCAGCCCGCAGACGGACAGGCAGTTGAGTCCCGGCACGCAGCGCCGCGGATCCGCCTTGGCGTGCGCCTGCAGCGCCTTTTCGCGCTTGAGGTAGTTGTTGAGCCAGAAGGTCTTCACGGCGCGCGCCGGCAGGCCTGCGACGCTCATGAAGGTCACGATGTCCTCGGGCCTGGCGTCCGCGAGCACGTGCTTGAAGTTGATGTGCGCATCGCCTTCCACGCTGACCGCAAACGGGGTGCCGAGTTGCACCGCAGACGCGCCCATGCCCAGCAGCGCGCGCACGTGCTCGTGGGTGTGGATCCCGCCCGCGACGACCAGCGGGACCTTTTCGCGCTCGAGTCCGAGTTCGGCCAGCAGGGCTAGCACCCCGGCGAGCACGGGCTCGAAGTCGAAGCGCGGGTCGTTGATCTCTTCCGGGCGCGTCGCGCCCAGGTGCCCGCCCGCGTAGCGCGGGTGCTCGATGACGATCGCGTCGGGGATGCGCTTCTTGCGCATCCACTTCTTCAAGACGATGTTCACGCCGCGCACGTCCGACAGGATCGGCACGAGGGCCACGGCGGGGAAATCCTGCGTGAGTTCCGGCAGGTCGAACGGCAGGCCGGCGCCCATGACGATGGCATGCGCACCGCTCTCGCAGCTCTGGCGCACGTAGGCCGCGTACTGCGAGACGGCCTTCATCACGTTGACCGCGATTGCGCCGTGCCCGCCCGAGAGCTCGAGCGCCATGCGCACCTCGCGGTCCAGCGCGACGAGGTTCAGCTTGTCGAGCTCGTCCTTGTCGGTGCAGCCCTTGGCGCGCTCGAGGAGGTCGGGGTGGTGGTGGCGCAGGTCGACGCTGGAGATCGTGCCGACGGCGCCCAGCCGCGCCACGCTGCCTGCGAGGCGGTGCGCGGAGATGCCGACCCCCATGCCGCCTTGCACGATCGGCAGCAGGGTCCGCTCTCGCAATTTCCAATGCGGCAGCGCAGCCGCCTGCGGCTCGGGTGCTGAATCCATGGAATGCAGTCTTCTATCCAAGCCTGCAGTGTGCGCGCCGCGACCTGTGAAACTTTGATTCAGGTCAAGTGCGATCGGATAAAGTCCTGCCCATGCTCAAGTACCGGAGAACGTTCATGAAACGCCTCCACCGGCCCGACGTTCTAGGCCTGCGCCGCCGATCTGCGCGCGGAAAACGAGCTGGTGGGCGGCATCATCCGCAGGATCGGGTTGAAGCCCGAGTAGGGGAGGGCACTCCTGCCCGGTGGGGCCGGGATGCGCCCTTGACGGCGGCAGGCGTCAGGACAGGTTAATTTCCTAATCAGGCATTGCAACTGACAGCAGATCGGCTCCTGCAGCCGATCTCATTACGTCAAAGTTCTACTTTTAAGGCGTGACAGCCTTCAGCGGCTTCGCCTGCACCGGCAGCCGCAGCCCCGCGCCGATGCGGTTCCAGGCGTTGATCACCGCGGCGGCGAAGGTCAGCTCGCCGATCTCCTTCTTGCTGAAGTGGGGCTCCAGCGCAGCGTAGGTTTCATCCGGCGCGCCGGTGTCGGCGAGCTTCGTCAGGCTCTCGGCCCAGGCCAGCGCTGCACGCTCGCGGTCGGTGTAGAAGCCGACCTCGTGCCAGGTGGAGAGGCTGTTCACGCGCTGCCAGTCCTCGCCCGCCGCGATCAGGTCGCGGGCGTGCATGTCCACGCAGAAGGCGCAGCCGTTCAGCTGCGAGACGCGCAGGTAGACGAGGTCGATGAGTTTGCGGCCGAGCGACGAATTCTCCAGGGCCGTGTTGACGCCCGCCAGGGCGCGGTAGGCTTCGGGGGCCTGGGTGGTGGGCGATACGCGTGCGGTCATGGTGCTCTCCTGTCAGTGGTGGGTTTCCACTGGCAAGACGGCCGGCTCAGGGCTTTTGTGACAGCAGGCCGATTTCCAGCTGCGCGGCGATCCGCGACAGCTTGACCGGATTGCGCTGCACGTAGACCTCGGCCGCCAGGCCGCCTTCGAAGCGCACCGACTGGACCGAGTCGAGCTTGCCGTCCACGAACCTGAGCAGTCCGGGCACGCCGTTGATGCTGGCGATGCGCAGCTCCAGTTCGGGCCCGTGGCGCCGGACCACGGCATAGAAGTACCCGGCGAGGCGCTGCGCGCCGGCCAGCACCTTGCCGAACGAAGGCACTACGCCGCCGCCGTCGCTCACCAGCGTGGCGTCTTCCGAGATCAGCGCGCGGATCTCCGCCAGGCTGCCGGTCCGGGCCGCTGCGGCGAACTTCTCCAGCAGGCGCAGGTGCTCGGCGCGGCTGACGCTGAAGCGGGACTTCTCGCCCCGGATCTGCGCCCTGGCGCGGCTGACGAGTTGCCGGCAGGCCGCTTCGGACTTGCCCAGCGTGTGCGCCACGTCCGGGTAGTCGGCATCGAAGACTTCCCTCAGGAGGAAGGCCGCCCGCTCGTCCGGGGTCAGGCGCTCCAGCACCGCGAGGAAGGCGAGCGATACGTCGCCAGCCAGTTCCAGCATGCGTTCCGGGGAGTCGTCGTCCAGCTGCGGCTCCGGCAGCCAGAAGCCGGGGTATTTCTCGCGCTCCTGCTTGGCCTGGCGGAGCCGGTCGATCGCGAGGCGGGTCGTCACGGTCACCAGCCAGGCTTCCTCGCTTTGCAGGTCCTGCGGGTTCGAGTTGCTCCAGCGCAGCCACGCGTCCTGCACCACGTCCTCGGCGTCGGCGCGAGTGCCGAGCATGCGGTAGGCGATCGACATCAGGCGCGGGCGGAAGCGGGCGAAGGTTTCGGGTTGCATGGCGGTTATTTTGCTACCTTGGCGGTTGTGCGGTCTTGGGCAGCGATGGAGCTGCCGGCCCGGCAGTACCCCTGTCAGACGGACGGGAAAGCCCGCCTGTGACATGTGCGGACGTGCCGGGCGCACCAGTCCGGTGCGGCGTGAGCATCCCTTGCCGGGCTCGACGCCCCTACCCCTTTGCACGTTTATTGCTGATACTCCGTCCAAGCCCCCAGGAGTTCGCCCTTGTCCATCCACGTTTGCCTGAACCACGTCACCCATTACAAGTACGACCGCCCGGTCAACCTTGGCCCGCAGGTGGTCCGGCTGCGCCCTGCGCCGCACTCGCGCACGCCGATCCTGTCGTACTCGCTGAAGGTCGAGCCGGGCAAGCACTTCATCAACTGGCAGCAGGACCCGCAATCGAACTACCTCGCGAGGCTGGTGTTCCCGGAAAGGACCACGGAACTGCGGATCGAGGTCGACCTGGTGGCGGAACTGTCGGTCATCAACCCGTTCGACTTCTTCCTCGAGCCGATCGCCGAGAAATTCCCGTTCGCCTACGAAGACCCGACGCTGTTGCACGAGCTGGCGCCGTATATGGTGAAGCTCGCGCCCACGCCGCTGTTCGCGAAGTACCTGGCCGCGATCCCCAGAAAGCCGGTGCCGACGATCGACTTCCTCGTCGCGCTGATCCAGGGGCTGCAGAAGGACATCCAGTACCTGATCCGCATGGAGCCCGGGGTGCAGACGCCCGAAGTGACGCTCGGCAACGCGAGCGGCTCGTGCCGGGACACCGGCTGGCTGCTGGTGCAGCTGCTGAGGCACCTCGGACTCGCGGCGCGCTTCGTCTCGGGTTACCTGATCCAGTTGAAGCCGGACGTGAAGTCGCTCGACGGGCCCTCCGGCACCGAAGTCGACTTCACCGACCTGCACGCCTGGTGCGAGGTCTACCTGCCGGGCGCGGGGTGGATCGGCCTTGACCCGACCTCGGGCCTGTTCGCGGGCGAAGGCCACATCCCGCTTGCCTGCTCGCCCGAACCGGGCAGCGCCGCGCCGATCACCGGCTTCACCGACAAGTGCGAGACCGAGTTCAGCCACACGATGACGGTGGAGCGGGTGTGGGAGGCGCCGCGCGTCACCAAGCCGTATACCGAGGAGCAATGGCGGGAGATCGAGGCGCTGGGCGACCGGATCGACGCCGACCTCGCGTCGGAAGACGTCCGCCTCACGATGGGCGGCGAGCCGACGTTCGTGTCGGTCGACGACCGCGACGGCCCGGAATGGAATACCACCGCCGACTCCCCGCCGGACAAGCCCGCCAAGCGCCGCCTGGGCGCCAGCCTGCTGCAAAAGCTCAAGGCGCGCTATGCGCCCCAGGGCCTGCTGCACTACGGCCAGGGCAAGTGGTATCCCGGCGAGCAGCTGCCGCGCTGGTCCCTGTCGCTCTTCTGGAGGAAGGACAAGGAGCCCGTCTGGCAGGACGCGAAGCTGTTTGCCGACGAGTCGGTGAACTATGGCGCCAACGAGGACACCGCGAAGAAGTTCCTCGCGGCGCTGGCCGCCAGGCTTGCGCTCGACGCGCGCTACGTGCTGCCCGCCTACGAGGACGTCTGGTACTACCTGTGGCGGGAAAGAAAACTCCCCGCGAACGTCGACCCCTTCGACTCGAAGCTCGACAACGCGATGGAGCGCGCGCGGCTGGGCAAGGTCTTCACGCAGGGCCTCGACAAGGTGGTCGGGTACGTCCTGCCGGTGCAGAGGAGCGGAACGGACGAGGTGCGCTGGCAGAGCGGGCCCTGGTTCCTGCGGGCCGAGCGGTGCTACCTGATCCCGGGCGATTCGCCGCTGGGCCTGCGCCTGCCGCTCGATTCGCAGCCCTGGGTGTCGAACACGGACTACCCGTGGATCCACCAGATCGACCCGACGCAGCAATATGCGCCGCTCCCGGCATGGGCCAGCATCGCGCAATTGTTCGAGCCGCCGGCCGCGGCGCGCGCGCGCCGCGAAGCGCGCACGCTGACGCAGACGCAGGTCCGCCAAGGGCAGTCGCGGGCCGCCGGGACCGCCAAACCCGGCAAGTCCGGGATCCCGCCCGCCCCGGACACGCCGCCCGCGCGCATGCAGTCGGCCGGCTGGATCACGCGCACGGCCATCTGCGCCGAGCCCCGCAACGGCGTGCTCTACATCTTCATGCCGCCGGTGAGCGCGCTCGAGGACTACCTGGAACTCGTCGCGGCCGTCGAGGCTACCGCCGCCGACATGGAGATGCCGGTCGTGCTGGAAGGCTACGAGCCGCCGCGCGACCCCCGGCTGGAGACGCTGCGCATCACGCCCGACCCGGGGGTGCTCGAGGTCAACGTGCAGCCGACGCGCACCTGGCGCGAACTGGTGGACAACACGACGTTCCTATATGAGCAGGCGCACGTCACGCGGCTCACCACCGAGAAGTTCATGCTCGACGGCCGCCATACGGGCACGGGCGGCGGCAACCACTTCGTGCTGGGCGGCGAGACCACAAGCGACTCGCCCTTCCTGAGAAGGCCGGACGTGCTGGCGAGCCTGATCGCCTACTGGCACAACCATCCTTCGCTGTCCTACCTGTTTTCCGGAATGTTCGTCGGGCCGACCAGCCAGGCGCCGCGCATCGACGAGGCGCGCAACGACTCGGTCTACGAGATCGAGATCGCGTTCCGCGAGATCCACCGGCTGGAAGGCGAGGGCGTCGCGCTGCCGTGGCTGGTGGACCGGATCCTGCGGAACCTGCTGATCGATTCCTCGGGCAACACGCATCGCTCGGAATTCTGCATCGACAAGCTCTACTCGCCCGACTCGTCCACGGGAAGGCTGGGCCTGCTGGAACTGCGCGCGTTCGAGATGCCGCCGCACGCGCGCATGTCGCTCACGCAGCAGCTGCTCCTGCGCGCGCTGATCGCGCGCTTCTGGCGGCAGGCCTACCGGCCCGCACGCCTCAAACGCTGGGGCACCGAGCTGCACGACCGGTTCATGCTGCCGTATTTCATCTGGCAGGACTTCCGCGACGTGATCGCCGAAACCAAGGAGGCGGGATTCCCGCTGCGCGCCGACTGGTTCGCGCCGCACCTCGAATTCCGCTTCCCGCGCTACGGCGAATTCTCCGCCATGGGCGCGAAAATCGAACTGCGCTTCGCGCTCGAGCCCTGGCACGTGATGGGCGAGGAGGGGGCCCAGGCCGGCACGGTGCGGTACGTCGACTCTTCAGTCGAGCGGCTGCAGGTGCACGCCACCGGGCTTGTCGGCGAGCGGCATGTGCTGACCTGCAACGGCCGCCCGGTGCCGCTCGCGCCCACCGGGGACGTCGGCGAATCCGTCGGCGGCGTGCGCTATCGCGCCTGGGCGCCGCCGTCCGCGCTGCACCCGACCATCGGCGTGCATGCGCCGCTGGTATTCGACCTCGTCGACACCTGGATGGGCCGCAGCATGGGCGGCTGCCAGTACCACGTGTCGCACCCCGGCGGGCGCAGCTTCGAGGATTTCCCGGTGAACGCCTACGCGGCCGAGGGGCGAAGGCTGGCACGCTTCTTCCGCATGGGGCATACCCCCGGCCGCGTCAAGGTTGTCGACGAGCCCCGCAACCCGAACTTCCCGTTCACCCTCGACCTGCGGCGATAGGCGGGAGTTACTGCGCTAAACTGCGGCACTCCCTAATCCCTTGGCGCTCCATGCCCAGGCAGCTGCTTTCCGCATACCCGCCGGCGTCCGCCCGGTACGACGAGATGCTCGACGCCGGCCGCGAGCCGCGCGAGCACTGGCACTCGATGTTCGAGCAGCTCTCCTCGGCGCCGCCGGAGCTGATGCGCGAGCGGCTGCAGTCGGTGCAGCGGCAGGTCAGCGAGAATGGCATCACCTACAACGTGTATGCCGACGCGCAGGGCGCCGACCGGCCGTGGGACCTGGACGTGCTGCCCCTGATCCTGCCGCACGAGGAATGGCGCGCGATCGAAAGCGCCGTGATCCAGCGCGCGACGCTGCTGAACAAGATCCTGCTGGACGTCTACGGCAGCCAGTACCTGCTGCAGCAGGGCCTGCTGCCCCCCGCGCTCGTCCACGGCCATGCCGGGTTCCTGCGCCCCGCGCACGGCGTGCCCGCGCAGGGCGGCACCATGCTCCACCTGTATGCGGCGGACCTCGCGCGCTCGCCGGACGGGCAATGGTGGGTGGTCGCAGACCGCACGCAGGCGCCCTCGGGCGCGGGCTATGCGCTGGAAAACCGGCTGATCATTTCGCGCGTGTTCCCGGACCTGTTCCGCGACCTCAAGGTCCAGCACCTGGCGAGTTTCTTCGCCGCGCTGCGCGACAGCCTCGCGCACTGGGCGCCGCACGACGACGAGGCGCCGCTGGTCGTGCTGCTCACGCCCGGCCCGTTCAACGAGACCTACTTCGAGCACGCCTACCTCGCGCGCTACCTCGGCTTCCCGCTGGTCGAGGGCCACGACCTCACCGTAAGGAACGGCTGCGTCTGGCTGAAAACGCTGTCGGGGCTGCAGCGGGTGCACGCGATCCTGCGCAGGCTGGATGACGATTTCTGCGACCCGCTCGAGCTGACCGGGGACTCGACCCTGGGCGTGGCGGGCCTCGCGGACGCGGCGCGCCGCGGCAACGTGCTGCTGGCCAACGCGCTCGGATCCAACCTGCTCGAGTCGGGGGCGCTGCTCGGATTCCTGCCCGCGCTGTCGCGCAAGCTCCTCGGCGAGGAGCTGCAGATGCCGTCGGTGGCCACCTGGTGGTGCGGCCAGCCCGACGCGCTGGAACAGGTGGTCGACCGGCTCGACCAGCTCGTGATCAAGCCGGCCTTCCCGCAGCTGCGCATGGAGACGGTGTTCGGCGACGACCTGACCGGGGCGCAGCGCGCCGGGCTCATCGCACGCCTGCGCGCCAAGCCGCAGAATTTCGTCGCCCAGGAGCTGGTGGAGCTCTCGCAGGCGCCGGTATGGGACCGCCAGCATCCCCGGCGGCTGCTGGCGCGCGCAATCGGGATGCGGGTGTTCGCGTGCGCGACGCCGAACGGTTACGTAGTCATGCCCGGCGGCCTCACGCGCGTGGCCACCGGGCCCAACGCGCGCGTGATCTCGATGCAGCGCGGCGGGGCGTCGAAGGATACCTGGGTGCTTGCGGCGGGGCACGTGAACACGTTCAGCCTGTTACGCCGCTCCACCAGTTCCCAGGACCTCGTGAGGAGCGGCGCCAACCTCACCAGCCGGGTGGTGGAGAACCTGTACTGGTTCGGGCGCTACTCCGAGCGCTGCGACAACACGGCGCGGCTGCTGCGCCTCGCCCTGGAGCGGATGATAGACGCCGTGCCGAGCGCCGCGGACGCCGGCTGGACCAGTATCACGGGCCTCTTGCGCCGCGCGGAGATCCTCGGGGACGAGGACGACCTCGACGACGTGGCGCTGGTGCGCGCGCTGCGGGCCGCCATCGTGGACGAGGAGCGCCAGGGCCTGGCGGGCAACCTGCGCCAGCTCTTCCGGGTGGCCTCCCAGCTGCGGGAGAGGCTGTCGCTGGACAACTGGCGCACGGTGAACAAGCTGGTGCAGGACTTCGCCGAGAGGAAGAACCAGGCGCTTGCGCTGTCCGACGCGCTGTCGGAAATCGACCACACGGTGGTCGCGCTGATGACGCTCTCCGGGTTCGCGCTCGACGGCATGACGCGCGACCAGGGCTGGCGGTTCCTCTCGATCGGGCGCCGGATCGAGCGCATGCAGTTCCAGTGCGCCACCCTGCAGCAGGCCCTGGCCATGCCGGCGGCGGGCGGCGCAGGCGCGGAGCTGGACTGGCTGCTCTCGCTCGCCGACAGCACCATCACGTACCGCTCGCGCTACATGGCGCGACCGGAATGGATGCCGGTGCTGGACCTCCTCGTGCGCGACGACAGCAACCCGCGCTCGGTCGCGTTCCAGCTGAAGGGCCTCCACGACTACCTGGTGCGACTCGGCACGGCGCTCGGCCCGTGCGGCGCGGACCTGCTGACGCCGTCGATGCAGCTGCTGGCGGGCCTGGACCTCGATCGCGACCTCGATCCGGGCAGCGCGCGCCTGGCCGGCCTGCTGGACGGGCTGCAGGCTGCGAGCTTCACGCTGTCCGAGCAGCTCGGGCTGCGCTTCTTCAGCCATTCGATGCTCAGGCAGACCTATGCGACCTGAACCGGCGCCCGGCGGGGGCGACGCCCGCTACAACGTCGTCCACGAGACGCGCTACATATATGAGAGCCGGGTGGCGGTGGCGCAACAGCTACTGCACCTCACGCCGCGCGAGCTGCCGTGGCAGCGGTTGTTCGCCCACCGGATCGACATCGACCCGCAGCCGAGCGAAACCACGGAGCACCTGGACTATTTCGGCAACGCCGTCCGCCACGCAGTGCTCGATTCCCCGCACGACGCGCTCACCGTGCGTGCCGAGTCGGAAGTCGGCGTGAGTTGGCGCAGCGGCGGGCGGATCCCGGCCGGGTCGCCGGGCTGGGAGTCCGTGCGCGACCAGTTGCATGCCGCGGCGGATCCCGCGCTGCTCGAAGCGGCGGAGTTCCTGTTCGAGTCCCCGCATATCCGATTTGGCGCCGCGCTGGCCGACTACGTCGCCCCGAGCTTCCCCGCCGGCCGTCCCTACCTCGAGGCGGTGCTGGAACTGAACCACCGCATCCACACGGAGTTCGCGTTCGACAGCAGCGCGACCAGCGTGTCCACGCCGATCGCCAAGGTCCTGGAACTGCGGCGCGGAGTCTGCCAGGATTTCGCCCACCTGATGACCGGGTGCCTGCGCGTGCTCGGGCTGCCCGCACGGTACGTGAGCGGGTACATCCTGACCACGCCGCCTCCCGGCCACGTGAAGCTGGTGGGGGCGGATGCATCGCACGCCTGGGTCTCGGTGTTCTGCCCGGAGGCCGGCTGGGTCGACTTCGATCCGACCAACGACCTCGTGGTGGACGACGAGCACATCGTGCTGGCCTGGGGCCGCGACTTCAGCGACGTGGCGCCGATGCGCGGGGTGATCCTGGGCGGCGGCGAGCAGGAACTCGAAGTCCATGTCACGGTAACCCAGACGCGGGCGCCGGCCGGGACCGCCCGGGCCGCGGGGATGTTGACGCCATGAGCCGGGTGATCATCCTCGTGGCGGCCGTGCTGGTGTTCTTCTGGCTGCTGCGGCGCGCGCTGGGCAGCCGCAAGGGCGACGGCAGCGGGCCGCAGGCGCCGAAGGCGGGCAACGCGCCTGCGCCGGACCTGGTGTCCTGCGCACAGTGCGGCGTGCACCTGCCGAAGAACGAGGCGGTCGCAGCGGGGGACGGTCGGCCCGCGGGCGAATTCTACTGCTGCGAAGAGCATCGGCGGCTGGGGCCGCGCTAGGGGTACGCGCCATGTCCGGACTCCAGGACGGCCTGACCAGCGACCGGGTGCCGGACTCGTTCTGGGTATCGCTGCGCTACTTCAACGTCTACCGGATCGCCGTGGTGGCGGTGTTCCTGGGCACCGCGCTCTTCTACCACGACGAGCTGCCGATCGGCGAGCACAGCCTGCCGCTGTTCCTGTACGCCTGCGGGGCCTACCTGCTGGTGGCCTGCGTGTTCCAGGCGGCCATGTTCCTGCTGCGCGAGCGGTTCAACCTGCAGCTTTCCCTGCACGTGTGCGCCGACATCCTGGCCATCACCGTGCTGATGTACGCCAGCGGCGGGATGAAGAGCGGGCTGGGCGTGATGCTGCTGATCTCCCTCACCGGCGCGGCGCTGGTCGCCCCCCGGCGCCTGACCTACCTGTACGCCGCGCTCGCCGCGATCGCAGCGCTGCTGGAGCAGGGCTACTGGGTCCTGGTGTTCGATTCCCCTACCAGCAACTTCCTGCAACCGGGGCTGCTGTCGATCGGCTACTTCGCCACCGCCGGGATCACCAGCCAGCTGGCGCAGCGCGTGGTGGCGAACGAAACCCTCGCCCGCCAGCGCGGCCGGGCGCTGCGCTCCCAGCAGCGCGTGAACCAACTGGTGCTCGCGGACATGCAGGACGGCGTGCTGGTCCTCGACCAGGCGGGGCGGGTCGCGCAGGCGAACCCCCAGGTGGCGAGGCTCCTCGGCATCGAGCGGCTGGTCGGCGCCGCTTTCGGCGAATTGCTTGCCGACGCGGCCGGGCTGTGGGCTGCATGGCGCCGCGACGCCTCGGGCAGCGGTCCGGCGGGGCCTGCCGCGTTCGACGTGTCCGCCCGCGGCCGGGACCTGCGCCTCAGGTTCATCGACGCCGGGACGGAAGAGGAGTTCACGGTGGTGTTCGTCGAGGACATGACCCGGCTGCGCGAGCAGGCGCAGCAGCTCAAGCTCGCGGCGCTCGGGCGCCTGACGGCCAACATCGCCCACGAGATCCGCAACCCGCTTTCGGCCATCAGCCATGCCGCCGAGCTGCTCGGGGAGGAAGGGCCCGGCGGCGGCGAGGGCGGCGGCAACGTGCGGCTCACGCGCATCATCCGCGACAACACGCTGCGCCTGGACCGGCTGGTGTCGGACGTGCTGCAGCTGAACCGCCGCGACCGCGTCGAGGCCGAGCGCATCCACCTCAACAGCTGGCTGAAGGGCTTCCTCGACGAGTTCGCGCGCAATGAATCCGTGGCGCCCGGGCGCATCGTGCTGGAGGCCCCGCGCGACGCCTGGGTCCGCTTCGACCGGGGCCACCTCCAGCAGGTGCTGTGGAACCTGCTGCGCAACGCCGTCAGGCATTCCACCGGCGCCGCGGGCGCCGTGCGCGTCGTCGTGACGGTGCTGGCCAATCAAGTAGAATTGGGCGTGATCGACGACGGCGAAGGCGTGTCCAGGGAGAACCAGGGGCAGTTGTTCGAACCGTTCTTCACGACCTACAGCGCGGGCACGGGCCTCGGCCTGTACCTGGCACGCGAACTGTGCGCGGCCAATGGCGCAGCGCTCGACTACGTCGACGACCTGCCGGGCGCCCATTTCAGGATTGTCTGCGAGGAGGCGGTGACCGCATGAAGAAAGCGGATCGGGGCGCGGCGCCTCGCGACAGCCAGGTGCTCGTGGTGGATGACGAGCCCGACATCCGCGAGCTCCTCGAGCTCACGCTGCTCAAGATGGGCATCGGGGTTTCGGTCGCCGGGTCGGTCAGCGAGGCGAAGGCGCGGCTGCAGGAGTCGCGCTTCGACCTGTGCCTCACCGACATGCGCCTGCCGGACGGCGAGGGGCTCGACCTGGTGCGCTACATCGGCACCCTAGGCGTCGACCTGCCGGTGGCCGTGATCACGGCCTACGGCAGCGCCGAGAACGCGGTGGCGGCCCTCAAGGCGGGCGCGTTCGACTACGTATCCAAGCCCGTCGGGCTGGAGCAGCTGCGCTCGCTGGTCAAGTCTGTGCTGTCCCTGCCCGGGCTGGAGCCCGGCCGGCAGCTCGAAGGCCAGCAGCTGCTGGGGGACAGCGCGCCGATGCGCCAGGTCCGGGAGCTCGTCGGCAAGCTCGCGCGCACCCAGGCGCCGGTATACATCTCCGGGGAGTCCGGCAGCGGCAAGGAGCTCGCCGCGCGCCTGATCCACGGCAACGGCGCCCGGCGCGACAAGCCGTTCGTCCCGGTGAACTGCGGCGCGATCCCCGAGACCCTCATGGAGAGCGAGTTCTTCGGCTACCGCAAGGGCGCCTTTACCGGGGCCGA
>JAFEDL010000091.1:0-464 GCA_018241645.1 Pseudomonadota bacterium | reverse complement strand
CGCTGGCGATGCAGGTCAAGCTGCTGCGCGCGATCCAGGAAAAGCGGGTGCGCAAGCTCGGTTCGACCGCCGAGGACGCGGTCGACGTGCGGATCATCTCGGCCACGCACCAGAACCTGGCGGCCCTGGTCGAGGCCCGGCGCTTCCGCCAGGACCTCTTCTACCGCCTGAACGTGATCGAGCTCAGGATGCCGCCGCTGCGGGAGTGCCGCGAGGACATCGGGCGGATCTCGGAGGCCATCCTCGCCCGCCTGGCGGCGCAGGGCGGCGGCGCGCCCGCCCGCCTGTCGGCGGCGGCGCTCGAGGCGCTTTCCCGGTACGACTTCCCGGGCAACATCCGCGAGCTCGAAAACATGCTCGAGCGCGCCACGGCGCTGTCGGGGACGGCCGAGATCGGCACCGGGGACCTGATGATCGGGCCGGTCGTCGCGGAAGAGGAGGCCGAGGCCAGCGGCGGCCAGCGC
>JAFEDL010000090.1:8683-10591 GCA_018241645.1 Pseudomonadota bacterium | reverse complement strand
TCCAGCGCCAGCCGGGCGCCAACGTGATCGAGGTCGTCGACAGCATCAAGAAGCTGCTGCCGCAGCTGCAGGCCACGATGCCCGGTTCCGTGGACATCGCGCTCCTCACGGACCGCACCACCACAATCCGCGCCTCGGTGCGGGACGTGAAGATCGAGCTCGTGCTGGCGGTCGCGCTGGTGGTGCTGGTGATCTTCCTGTTCCTGCGCAGCGGCACCGCGACGGTGATCCCCAGCGTGGCGGTGCCGGTGTCGCTGGTCGGCACCTTCGGCGTGATGTACCTCTGCGGATTCAGCATCAACAACCTCACATTGATGGCGCTGACGATCGCCACCGGCTTCGTGGTCGACGACGCCATCGTGATGATCGAGAACGTGTCGCGCTACATCGAGGGCACGGACGGCTCCCCGCCGCTGTCGCCGATGGAGGCCGCGCTCAAGGGCTCCGAGCAGATCGGCTTCACGATCATCTCGCTCACGGTGTCGCTGATCGCGGTGCTGATCCCGCTGCTCTTCATGGGCGACGTGGTGGGGCGCCTGTTCCGCGAATTCGCGATCACGCTGGCCGTGGCGATCCTGATCTCGGCGGTGGTGTCGCTCACGCTCACGCCGATGATGTGCGCGCGGCTGCTGCGCCACAAGCCGGAGGCCGAGCAGGGCCGGTTCTACCGGGCGAGCGGGCGGTTCTTCGACGCGGTGATCGCGCGCTACGCCCGCATGCTCGACTGGGTCCTCGACCGGCAGGCGGCCACGCTGCTGGTGGCCGTGGGTACCCTCGTGCTCACGGTGGTCCTGTACGTATTCGTGCCCAAGGGGTTCTTCCCGCCGCAGGACACGGGCGTGATCCAGGGCGTGTCGGAGGCGCCGCAGTCGATCTCGTTCGCCGCGATGGCCGAGCGCCAGCAGGCCCTAGCGCGCGTGGTGCTCGAGGACCCCGCGGTCGCGAGCCTGTCGTCCTTCATCGGCGTGGACGGGGTGAACACCACCCTGAACAGCGGGCGGGTGCTGATCAACCTGAAGCCCCTGGCCGAGCGCGGCGTGAACGCGGTGGAGGTCATCCGCCGCCTGCAGGAGCGGCTCGCGAAGCTCGAAGGCATCACGCTGTACATGCAGCCCGTGCAGGACCTGACCATCGAGGACCGCGTCAGCCGCACCCAGTACCAGTTCAGCGTCGAGGACGCCGACCCGGCCGAGCTCGGCCTGTGGGTGCCGCGGCTGGTGGAGAAGCTGCGCGGCCTGCCGCAACTCGCGGACGTGGTGAGCGACGTGCAGGACGAGGGCCTGCAGGCCTACGTGGAGATCGACCGCGCGACCGCCGGGCGCCTCGGCGTCACCGCGGCCTCGATCGACAACGCGCTCTACAACGCCTTCGGCCAGCGCCTGATCTCGACCATCTTCACGCAGACCAGCCAGTACCGCGTGGTGCTCGAGGTGCAGCCCGAGTTCAAGGTCGGCCCGGCCGCGCTCGACAACATCTACATCGGCTCGACCAACGGCCAGCAGGTGAAGCTCTCCGCGGTGGCGCGCGTGGTCGAGAAGCCCACCCAGCTGCTGATCAGCCACCTGGGCCAGTTCCCGGCGGCGACGATCTCGTTCAACCTCGCGCCCGGCGCGTCGCTCGGCGGGGCGGTGGATGCCATCCGCGCGGCGGAGAAGGAGATTGCCATGCCGCTGTCGGTGCAGACGCGCTTCCAGGGCGCCGCGCTGGCGTTCCAGGCGTCGCTGGACAACACCCTGCTGCTGATCCTGGCCGCGATCGTCACGATGTACATCGTGCTCGGCGTGCTGTACGAGAGCTACATCCATCCCGTGACGATCCTGTCCACGCTGCCTTCGGCGGGCGTGGGCGCGCTGCTCGCGCTGATCCTGTCGGGGAACGACCTGGGCATCATCGCCATCATCGGCATCA
>JAFEDL010000090.1:0-8656 GCA_018241645.1 Pseudomonadota bacterium | reverse complement strand
GCGATCATGATGATCGACTTCGCGCTCGACGCGGAGAGGAAGGAAGGCAAGGCGCCGCGCGAGGCAATCCGCCAGGCCTGCCTGCTGCGCTTCCGCCCGATCCTGATGACGACGATGGCCGCGCTGCTAGCGGCGCTGCCGCTGATGCTCGGCACCGGCGTCGGTTCCGAGCTGCGCCACCCGCTGGGGATCACGATGGTCGGCGGCCTGCTGGTGAGCCAGGTGCTCACGCTGTTCACGACGCCGGTCATCTACCTGTGGTTTGACCGGTTTTCAAAACGTGGCCGCGCCACCGCCGAAGGTCTGGGGGACGCGACATGAGGCACTTCGCCTTTGACTTTGTCGAGTCTCCTGACTTTGCGAAATTAACGCTCGCGCGATTCGCGCGAGCAAAGAATTTCGCAAAGTCAGGAGATTGTTTTGAAGCTCAGGCAACCGGGCGAGAGGCGGGCGCATGAACCTGTCCCGCCCGTTCATCGAACGCCCCGTGGCCACGACGCTGCTCACGCTCGGCATCGCGCTCGCCGGTGCGATCGCCTTTCGCATGCTGCCGGTATCGCCGCTGCCGCAGGTGGATTTCCCGACCATCTCGGTCTTCGCGCAGCTGCCCGGGGCGAGCCCCGAAACGATGGCCTCCTCGGTGGCCACGCCGCTGGAGCGCTCGCTCGGGCGGATCGCGGGGATCAGCGAGATCACGTCGTCGAGTTCGCTGGGATCCACCCGCATCACGCTGCAGTTCGACCTGTCCCGCGACATCGACGGCGCGGCCAACGACGTGCAGGCGGCGATCAACGCGGCGCGCACGCTGCTGCCCACCGGGCTGCCCAGCAACCCGACCTACCGCAAGGTGAACCCGGCCGACGCGCCGATCATGATCCTGTCGATGACCTCGGAGTCGATGACGCAGGGGCAGATGTACGACGCCGCCTCGACGATCCTCGCGCAGAAGCTCTCCCAGCTGAAGGGCATCGGCCAGGTGACCGTGGGCGGCTCGTCGCTGCCGGCCGTGCGCGTGGAGCTCAACCCCGCCACGCTCTACAAGTACGGCATCGGGCTGGAAGACGTGCGCACCGCCATCACCGCGACGAACGCCAACCGGCCCAAGGGGGTGGTGGAGGACGGCCAGCGCTACTGGCAGATCCTCGCCAACGACCAGGCGAAGAAGGCCGCCGAGTACATGCCGGTGGTGGTGGCCTTCCGCAACGGCGCGGCGGTGCGCCTGTCGGACGTGGCGGAAGTCGTGGATTCGGTGCAGGACCTGCGCAACGCGGGCTCGGCCAACGGCAAGCCCTCGGTGCTGCTGATCCTGAACCGCCAGCCGAATGCCAACATCATCGAGACGGTCGACCGGGTGCGCGAGATCCTGCCCGTGCTGCGTGCCTCGATCCCGAGCGCGATCGACCTCCAGGTGGCGCTCGACCGGACGCCCACGATCCGCGCCAGCCTGCGCGACGTGGAGCGTGCGCTCATGATCTCGATGGGCCTGGTGATCCTGGTGGTGTTCCTGTTCCTGCGCAACTGGCGCGCCACCCTGATCCCGGCCGTGGCGGTGCCGGTGTCGCTGATCGGCACCTTCGCAGTGATGCACCTTGCCGGGTACAGCCTCAACAACCTCTCCCTGATGGCGCTCACCATCGCCACCGGGTTCGTGGTCGACGATGCGATCGTGGTGCTCGAGAACATTTCGCGCCGCATCGAGGAAGGCGTGCCGCCGATGAAGGCGGCGCTGCAGGGATCGCGCGAGGTCGGGTTCACGGTGCTGTCGATGAGCCTGTCCCTGATCGCGGTGTTCATCCCGATCCTGCTGATGGGCGGCATCGTCGGGCGGCTGTTCCGCGAGTTCGCGGTGGTCCTGTCGGTGGCGATCCTGATCAGCCTGCTCGTTTCCCTGACCACCACGCCGATGATGTGCGCCCGGCTGCTGCGGCCGGAGGGCGAGGCCGGCCACGGCCGGCTCTACCGACTGAGCGAGCGGTTCTTCGCGCGGATGCTCAGGATCTACGAGGTGACGCTGGGCTGGGCGCTGCGCCACGGCCGGTTCATGCTGGTCCTGCTGGCGGGCGCCGTGTGCCTGAATTTCTACCTGTACACGATCGTGCCCAAGGGGTTCTTCCCGCAGCAGGACACCGGCCGGCTGGTGGGCAGCATCCAGGCCGACCAGGGCATTTCGTTCCAGTCGATGCGCACCAAGGTTTCCAGTTTCGTCGAAATCGTCCGCGAGGACCCGGCGGTGGAGACCGTGGTCGCCTTTACCGGCGGCGGCCAGCGCAACCGCGGCTTCATGTTCGTCGTCCTCAAGCCGCTGAAGGAACGCAGGCTCTCGGCCGACCAGGTGGTGGGGCGGCTGCGCGCACGGCTGTCGCGCGAGCCGGGCGCCAACCTGTTCCTCGTGCCGGTGCAGGACATCCGCATCGGCGGCCGCCAGGCCAACGCGCAATACCAGTTCACGCTGCAGGCCGACGACCTGGAGGAACTGCGCCTCTGGGAGCCGCGCGTGCGCAGGGTCCTGTCGCAGCTGCCCGAGATCGTCGACGTGAACACCGACCAGGAGGACAAGGGCCTGCAGACCACGCTGGTGATCGACCGCGATACCGCGTCGCGGCTCGGCGTCACCCCGCGCATGATCGACGCGACCCTCAACGACGCGTTCGGCCAGCGCATCGTGTCGACCATTTACAACCCGCTGAACCAGTACCGCGTGGTGATGGAAGCCGCGCCCGAGTACTGGCAGAGCCCCGAGGTGCTCAAGTACGTCCATGTCAGCGGGACGGGCGGGACGCAGGTGCCGCTGTCGGCGTTCAGCACCTTCGGGCCGACCAACACGCCGCTGGGCGTGAACCACCAGGGGCAGTTCGCCGCCTCCACCATCTCGTTCAACCTGCCGGAGGGGGTGTCGCTGTCGGACGCCACCGCCGCGGTGCGCCAGGCGCTCGACGAGATCGGCGTGCCGACCAGCGTGCACGGCACGTTCCAGGGCACGGCGCGCGCCTTCCAGGCCTCGCTCGAGAACCAGCCCTGGCTGATCCTCGCCGCCCTGATCACGCTGTACATCGTGCTGGGCATCCTGTACGAGAGCGTGGTCCATCCCGTCACGATCCTGTCCACGCTGCCCTCGGCGGGCGTGGGCGCGCTGCTGGCCCTGCTCGCCTTCGGCACCGAGCTCAGCATCATCGCGTTCATCGGCGTGATCCTGCTGATCGGCATCGTCAAGAAGAACGCGATCATGATGATCGACTTCGCGATCGACGCGGAGAGGAACGAGGGCCTGTCGCCGGAGGCGGCGATCTTCAAGGCCTGCATGCTGCGCTTCCGCCCGATCATGATGACCACCATGGCGGCCCTGCTGGGCGCGGTGCCGCTCGCCATCGGCCTGGGCGAGGGCGCAGAGCTGCGCAGGCCGCTGGGGATCGCGATCGTCGGCGGCCTGGTCTTCAGCCAGCTGCTCACGCTCTACACCACGCCGGTGGTCTATCTCTACCTCGACCGGTTCAGGCTCTGGGCGGCCCGCCGCTGGCCCTGGCATGCGCGCCGCGCGGCGCTCGGAGGGCAGGTCTCATGAAAAGCATCCGCATCGTTTCCGCGCTCGCCCTGGGCGTCCTGTCTGGCTGCACAGTCGGTCCCGACTACGTGCGGCCGAAACCGGAAGTGCCCGCCGCGTACAAGGAAGGTTTCGCGTGGCAGCCGGCGCAGCCCCGCGACCACCTGGGCCGGGGTGAATGGTGGGCCGCCTTCGCCGACCCGCAGCTCGACCAGTTGCTCGCGCAGGTGAATGTGTCCAACCAGACGCTGGTCGCCGCCGAAGCGCAGTTCCGCCAGGCGGTGGCGCTGGCCGACAGCGCGCGCGCGGCCTGGTACCCGACCGCTACCGCCGGCCTGTCCGAGACGCGTTCGCGCCCCTCGGGGACCACCGGGCCGGTGGTGGGCGTGGCGACCACCAAGCGCACGATCTGGTCGATGCCGCTGAACGCGTCCTGGGAGGCCGACTTGTGGGGCAAGGTCCGGCGCTCGGTCGAGGCGGGGGAGGCCGCGGCGCAGGCCAGCGCCGCGGATCTCGAAAACGCCCGCCTCAGCATCCGCTCGCAGCTCGCGCAGAACTATTTCCAGCTGCGCGCAGTGGATGCACAGAAGCAACTGCTGGCCGACACGGTGGCGGCATATGCGAAATCGCTGGAGCTCACCAACAACCGCTACAAGGTGGGCGTGGTGGCGCGCGTCGACGTGGCGCAGGCCGAGGCGCAGCTGAAATCCACGCAGGCGCAGCTGCTCGACCTCGGCGTGCAGCGTGCCCAGCTCGAGCACGCCATTGCGGTGCTGCTCGGCCGGCCCGCGGGGAATTTCTCGCTCGCGGCGGCACCCCTCCGTGCCACGCCGCCGCCCGTGCCCGCCGGGCTGCCGGCGGACCTGCTGGAACGCCGTCCGGACATAGCCGCCGCGGAGCGCCGCGTGGCGGCCGCAAACGCGCAGATCGGCGTGGCCAAGGCGGCGTGGTTCCCGACGGCGACGCTCAGCGCGAGCTACGGCTTCCAGACGGCCACCGCGGCCCAGTGGTTCACGCTGCCGAGCCGGTTCTGGTCGATCGGGCCGGCGCTGGCCGAGACGCTCTTCGACGGGGGCCGGCGGCAGGCCGCCAGCGACCAGGCGCTCGCGGCGTACGACGCGAGCGTGGCGAACTACCGCCAGGCCGTGCTCACTGGCTTCCAGGAGGTCGAGGACAACCTCGCGGCGTTGCGCATCCTGGAGGAGGAGTCGCAGGTGCAGGCCGAGGCCGTGAAGGCCGCGCAACAGTCGCTCGAGTATTCGCTCAACCAGTACAAGGCGGGCATCGTCACCTACCTGCAGGTGGTGACCGCGCAGGCCACCGCCCTTTCCACCCAGCGCACCGCGGCGGACCTGCTCGCCCGCCGCGTGACGGCGACCGTGCTGCTGGTCAAGGCGCTCGGCGGCGGCTGGGACGCCGCATCGCTGCCGGACGCCGGGAAACTGACCAACCGGTAGCGGGGAGGTCTGAGGAGGGGCGGCGGCCCCTCTTCTCGTCCAGCTGCCCTCAGTGCTGCGCGTGCAGGCGCGCTTCGGTGGCCTGTTCGCAGGTCTGCACGCCGAGTTTCTTCAGCACGAATTCGAGCGGGCAGAACCCGCTGAAGCCGAACTGGAACAGGTTCGCGCCGACGAACGCCGTCAGCCACAGCCAGTGGTGGCTGTGGAACAGCGGGCTGGCGTCGGCGCCGAGCGCGAGCGAGGCGAGGATGACCGAGCCGGCGAAGATGCGGATGATGTTTTCGGTGACCATGGTGGTTCCTTTCAGTGGGCGGGTTGCGAAGCGGGTTCCGGCGCGGCGCCGGGGGCCGGGACGGCCTTGCGCCACATGACGGCGTAGTAGAGGACCGGGATCACGACCAGCGTCAGCAGGGTCGAGACCATGATCCCGAAGATCAGCGAGATCGCCAGGCCGTTGAAGATCGGGTCGTCGAGGATGAAGAGCGCGCCGATCATCGCCGCGAGGCCGGTGAGCACGATGGGCTTGGCGCGCGTCGCGGCCGAGCTCACCACCGCGGCCTGCAGGTCCATGCCTTGCGCGACCTGCAGGTTGATGAAGTCCACCAGCAGGATCGAGTTCCTGACGATGATGCCGGCGAGCGCGATCATGCCGATCATCGACGTTGCGGTGAACTGCGCGCCGAGCAGCGCGTGGCCGGGCATCACGCCGATCACCGTGAGCGGGATCGGCGCCATGATGACCAGGGGCACGACGTACGAGTGGAACTGCGCCACCACCAGCAGGTAGATCAGGACCAGCCCCACGGCATAGGCGAGGCCCATGTCGCGGAAGGTCTCGTAGGTGATCTGCCATTCGCCGTCCCACTTGTAGGCGTATTCGGCGTAGGGGTCGCCGGGCTGGCGGATGAAGTACTCGCCCAAGGCCCCGCCCTGCGGCGCGGCGAGCTTCGCGATCGCGCTGCGCATGGCGAACATGCCGTACAGGGGGCTGTCCAGCCCGCCGGCCATGTCGCCGACCACGTACACCACCGGCAGCAGGTCCTTGTGGTAGATGGTCTGCTCGCGTTCCAGGCGGGTGACGAGCACCAGTTCGGACAGCGGCACCAGCGTGCCGTCCGCCGCGCGCACGCGCAGTTTCAGGATCGCGTCGAGGCCCCCCTGCGTTTCCGGCGGCAGCAGCATGCGCACCGGGATCTCGTACTTGGCCGAACCGGTGTGCAGCGGCGTCACGTCATCCCCCGACATGGCTGCGCGCACGGTCTGCACCACGTCGGCCTGGGCCACGCCCATGGCCGAAGCCTTCGGGCGGTCCACGCGCAGCACGATGCGCGGGGCGGTTTCCTCCACGCTCGAATCCACGTCGACGATGTCCCTGGTTGCGCCGAACACCGCGCGCAGCTGCTGGGCGGCCTTCTGCTGGCCGGCGTAGTCCGGGCCGTAGACCTCGGCGACGATGGGGGCGAGCACCGGCGGGCCCGGCGGGACCTCGACGACCTTCACGCTCGCACCGTATTTGCGCGCGATCGCCTCGATGCCGGGGCGCGCGGCCGCCGCGATCTCGTGGCTCTTGCGGTCGCGGTGGTGCTTGTCCACGAGGTTGACCTGCAGGTCGCCGAGCTCGGGCAGCGCGCGCAGGTAGTACTGGCGCACCAGGCCGTTGAAGTTGATCGGCGCGCTGGTGCCGGCGTAGGCCTGGTAGTCGGTCACTTCCGGGACGGTCGCCACGTACGCGCCGATTTCATGCAGCACGCGGGAGGTTTCCTCCAGCGGCGCGCCCACCGGCATGTCCACGACCACCTGGAACTCCGACTTGTTGTCGAACGGCAGCATCTTCAGCACCACCAGCCTGAAGCCGGCGAGAGACACGGCGAACAGGATCAGCAGCACGACCCCGGCCAGCATCTTCCTGCGCGCACCGCTGCCGGCCGCGCCGCGCAGGAACGGCCCGATCGCGCGCTGCGCGAGCCGCGCAAGGCGCGGGTTCGCGCCTTCGGCGTGCGCGGCGGGGGCATGCGCGGGCAGGAACTTCGCCGCCATCCAGGGCGTGACGATGAACGCGATCGCGAGCGAGATCAGCATGCCCATCGAGGCGTTGATCGGGATCGGGCTCATGTAGGGGCCCATCAGCCCGGACACGAAGGCCATCGGCAGCAGCGCCGCGATCACCGTGAACGTGGCGAGGATGGTCGGCCCGCCGACTTCGTCCACCGCGCCCGGGATCAGCGCCGCGAGGGAATCCGAGGACAGCGCGCGGTGGCGGTGGATGTTCTCCACCACCACGATGGCGTCGTCGACCAGGATGCCGATCGAGAAGATCAGCGCGAAGAGGGACACCCGGTTGAGGGTGAAGCCCCAGGCCCAGGAGGCGAACAGGGTCGCCGCCAGCGTGAGCAGGACGGCCGCGCCGACGATCACCGCTTCGCGCCGGCCCAGCGCCACCCATACCAGCACGATCACCGACAGCGTGGCGAAGATGAGCTTCTGGATCAGCTTCATGGCCTTGTCGTTCGCGGTCTCGCCGTAGTTGCGGGACACCGTGACGCTGACGCCCTCGGGCAGCACGCTGCCCTTCAGCTCCGCGAGGCGGCGGATGACCTTGTCGGCCACGTCCACCGCGTTCTCGCCGGCCTTCTTGGAGATCGCGATGCTGACCGCGGGGAACTCGCCGTCGCGCGTGCCGTGCCAGACATAGCGCTTCGGCAGTTCCGGCCCGTCGGTCACGCGGGCGACGTCGCTTACGTAGACGGGCTTGCCGTTCTGCCGCCCGACCACCAGGCCGGCCACGTCGCCGGCCGACGCGAGGAACCCGCCCGCCTCGACGAGCGTCTCGCGGTTGCCCTGGACCAGGCCGCCGACGGGCAGGCCCACGTTGGCGCCGAGCAGTGCCGCGCGGATGTCCTGTGCGGCGATGCCGTAGGACTGCATGCGCTCCGGGTCGAGCAGGATGCGCACGCTGCGCTGCGGCCCGCCTATGGTCTGGATCACGCGCGTGCCCGGCACGCGCTTCAGTTCGGCCTCGGCCGCGTGCGCCACCCTTTCCAGGTCGTAGGCGCCGCGCGTCGCGTCCGCCGTCCACAGCGTGGCCACCACGATGGGCACGTCGTCGATGCCCATCGGCTTGATGATCGGCTCGCCCACGCCGAGGTTCGGCGCCACCCAGTCCTTGTTGGAGTAGAGCGTGTCGTACAGGCGCACCAGCGCCGGCGTGCGCTCCTCGCCCACCTTGAACTGGACGGTGAGCACCGCCATGCCGGGCTTGGACACCGAAAACACGTGGTCGATGCCCGTGATCTGCGAGAGCACCTGCTCGGCCGGCGTCGCCACCAGCGATTCCACGTCCTTCGCCGACGCCCCCGGGAAGGGGACCAGCACGTTGGCCATCACCACGTTGATCTGCGGCTCCTCCTCACGCGGCGTGACTAGCACGGCGAAGATGCCGAGCAGGGCGGCGACCAGCGCCACCAGCGGCGTGAGCTGCGAGCCGACGAAGAAACGGCTGATGCGGCCGGAGATGCCCATGGGCGGCTAGACCCGGTCCTTCAGCTTGACGATGCCAAGGGCCTTCATGACGTACTTCTCGTAGATCGGCTCGGAGGTGCCCTTCTTCATCTTGCGCAGGAAGTACTTCTCGAACGCCACCTTGGCCAGGTGCACCCACTTG
>JAFEDL010000008.1 GCA_018241645.1 Pseudomonadota bacterium | reverse complement strand
TTCGGCGCGCTGGACGCGCTCACGCGCGACCAGATGAACGTGGAGCTGCAGAAGATGTGGCTCGCGGAACGCAAGACCGTCGTGTTCGTCACGCACAGCATCACCGAGGCGATCTACCTGGGCGACCGGGTGGTGGTGTTCTCGCCGCGCCCCGGGCGGATCGCGGACGTGATCGAGGTGGACCTGCCGCGCCCGCGCCGGCTCGCGGTGCGCGCGAGCGGGAAATTCCTCGGCTATGCCACGCACATCCGCAAGCTCTTCGAGGGCATGGGGCTGCTGAAGGAGGACGAGGCATGAAGCGCGACTGGGGCGGCATGCTGACCGCAGGCCTCGTGCTGGCCGCGATCTTCGTCGCATGGGAGGCGGGGGTGCGCCTCTTGGGCGTGAAGCCCATCCTGCTGCCGCCGCCTTCGGCCGTCTGGAAGGAGTTCTGGTCCGACCCGGCCTGGTACATGGGGCATGCCTGGTACACCATGCTCATCACGCTGGGCGGGTTCGCCATCGCGCTGGTTTCGGGCGTGCTCCTCGCCGTGCTGATCGTGGAATCGCGGCTGCTGGAGAAGACGGTCTACGCGCTGATCGTGGGCCTGAACAGCGTGCCCAAGGTCGCGATCGCGCCGCTGTTCGTGATCTGGCTGGGCACCGGCGCCGAGCCGAAACTCGCGATCGCGGTGCTGATCGCCGTGTTCCCGATCGTGATCGACACCGTGCTCGGGCTGAAATCCGTGCCGCCCGACATCCTCGACCTTGCCCGCACCATGCGCGGCGGGCGGTTCGACACCCTCTGGCGGATCCGCTTCCCGTGCGCGCTGCCTTCGATCTTCGCGGGCATGAAGGTGGCGGTGTCGCTCGCGCTGGTCGGCGCAATCGTCGGCGAGTTCGTGTCCTCGCAGCGCGGCCTCGGCTACGTGATCCTGTCGGCGCAGGGCACCTTCGACACCGCGCGCGTGTTCGCGGCGATCTTCGTGCTGGCGCTGATGGGCGTGGCGCTGTTCTGGCTGCTCGCCGTGGCCGAGCGCCTCGCGATCCCCTGGCATTCGTCGCAGAAGGACTACGTACCGACGGCCTGAGCCGCGGGCGTTATTTTCAAGAACCACCAACAAAGGAGAAACCATGCAACCCATCGCGAACCTCGGCAACTACCTGCACATCTACGACTTCTACGTCGAGAAGGAGAACATCGACGAGTTCATCCGCCTGTTCAACGAGTTCGACTACGGCGGCAAGAACCCCATGCACGAGTCCCCGGCGCAGGCCAAGGACGGCGCGATGTGCCAGGACGTGGACGACCCGACGCACTTCTGGCTGATCGGCGAGTGGAAGGACATCGTCGAGCACGCGCGCATCCGCAAGATCCTCGCCACCGAGCTGAAGCCCGCGTTCGTCGGGATGATCAAGGGCAATGGGTTCGTGCCGAAGTACGCCAAGGTCGTGTCGGCCACGCCGCAGCACATCCTCGACGCGGCCAGCAAGAAAGCCGCAGCGTAGCCAGGTACAGGGGAACCCGGGTTCCCCCGTACCCCCTCCGGAGTCCCCCATGCAGCTTTACACGTTCTTCCGCTCCTCGACCTCGTTCCGGCTGCGGATCGCGCTCGCCTACAAGGGCATCGCGTACGAACCGAAGTTCGTCAGCCTGCCGAAGATGGAGCACCAGTCGCCGGACTACCTCGCGAAGAACCCCCAGGGCCTGGTGCCGGCCCTGGTGGACGACGCCGGCCGGGTGTTCACCCAGTCGATGGCGATGATCGAGTACCTCGACGACATCCACCCGGAACCGCCCCTGATGCCCAGGGGCGCGGAGGAGAAGTGGTATGTGCGCGCGGTGTCGCAGATCATCGGCTGCGAGATGCACCCGCTGAACAACGTGCGCGTGCTGAAGTACCTCCGGGGCTACGGCCTGGACGAGGCGAAGGTCAACGGCGACTGGTACCCGCACTGGGTGGACGAGGGGTTCCGGAGCCTGGAGTCCTTCCTCGTCAGCCAGAAGCGCACCGGGAAGTTCTGCCTGGGTTCGCAGTTCACGATGGCCGACGTGTGCCTGATCCCCCAGGTGTTCAATGCGCAGCGCTTCAACTGCAACCTTGCGCCGTACCCGACCGTGATGAAAGTGTTCGAGGCAGGCGCGGCGCTGGAGGCCGTGAAGCAGGTCGAGCCCTCCACCCAGCCGGACAAGTTCTGAGGTGTAGCGTGCGGGATTTCAAGACATTGGGTGCTTAAAGTCCTTGGCTGGAGCGGCTTCCAGGGCAGTTTGTGTATCGGTACCGGTACATTTCACGGGGCGGGGTCGCGCTCTTCCCCGACCACCCGGCCGTCGATGTAGTACCAGCGCCCGTCCTGGCGCACGAAGCTGCTGATCTCGTGCATGCGCTGGGCGCGGCCGTTGACGCGGCAGCGGGCGACGAACTCCACGACGCCCGCGTCGCCCGCCTGCTCGGCGCGCCGCACCTCAAGTCCCAGCCACTTCACCGGCGCAAGGTCCAGCTCGCCGGGCGCGGTGGACGGATGCCAGGTGGCCAGCAGGTAGTCGATCAGGCCCACGACGTACGCGCTGTACCGGGAGCGCATCAGCGCCTCGGGTGTCGGGGCGTGGATGCCTTCGGCCAGTCCGTCGTGCCAGGGCTGGCAGCAGGCCGTGTAGGGCTGCTCGCTGCCGCAGGGGCACGGGAGGTTGCGTGGAAGCGCGGGCCGGCGGGCGGACACGCTGCGCTAGGGTTTCACGAACTTCAGCACGAACTCGTCCTTGGGCTGCGGCGGTT
Organism: Pseudomonadota bacterium; assembly: GCA_018241645.1. Lineage (GTDB taxonomy): Bacteria > Pseudomonadota > Gammaproteobacteria > Burkholderiales > SG8-39 > SZAS-79. The sequence continues at coordinate 9,573 of JAFEDL010000008.1, read as the reverse complement.
CAGGCGTGTTCCGGTCGCGCGGGTCGTTCGGGTTGCGCAGGAAGTTGCCCTGTTCCGCGAACCTGAACCCGGCGGCCTCGACTTCCCTGCGCAGGAACGCCTCCTCGATCCGGTGCAGCGTGCCGGCCTCGGACGCGCCCGTCCCGGGCCGGCCGGAGTGGTCGGCAATCACGTAGGTGCCGCCGGGCTTGAGCGCGGCGAATACCGCTCGATTCATCCGCGCGCGGTCGGTGCCGTTCCAGGCGAGGTCGTGGTAGTTGAAGATCAGCGTGGCGAGGTCCAGGGTCCCCGGCGATACCTCCGGCGGCACCGGGTCCTCGAATGGCCGCACGACGGCAATGATGTTGCCGGCGGCAGGATTCTTCGCCCGCGCCGCGAGCGCGACGGGTGAGGGCGTGGGGGGCGGCCGCGGCGCGGAGGAGGGTGCCGATCCGCCCTCGGGAGCCGGCGGCTTGGGGGCGTTTGCGGGGAGCGGACGGCTTTGGCCATACACGCGCCCGGTCGGCCCGACCGCGCGCGCGATGAGTTCGGTCGTGTAGCCCCCGCCGGCGCTGAGGTCGAGCGCGACCATGCCGGGCCGCACGCCGAAGAAGGCGAGCATCTCGGCGGGCTTGCGGCGAGCATCAATCGTACGGTCTGCGGGCCGGCGGTCGGGACTGGCCAGGATTTCGGCGATGCGCTCCTGCGAAATGGGCGGCGGCACGGTGGCGCAGGCGGCGAGCAGCAGCGCGGCTGCGGCGAGGAGCGGGGTGCGGAGGTTGTTCATTGGATTTCCCTTAGTCCAGCCTCGGCCGCCTTGATCTGCAGCGCGAGGGTCTTCGAATAGATCCGGCACTGGGCAAAGCTGCCGGCGATGAACCACAGGCCGGGCTGGCCGGTCGGCATCCACATGTTGCGCAGTTCCTGCTTGCCTTCGTCGAATCCCCAGACCGGTCCGACGCGGTCGGCAACGCCGTCGCCGAAGAGCTTCCTCACCAGCGCATCCATGCCCTTGTAGCCGGTGGCCAGCACGACCAGGTCCGCAGGGACGATTGCGCCGCTGCGCATCCTTGCGCCGCCGGGCACGAACCCATCGATGTCCGAGTATTGCACGAGCCCGACTTTCTTTTCGACGATGAGGCTCGAGCACCCGACGTTGAAGTAATACCCGCCGCCGCGCTGCATGTACTTGAACTGCCACCCCAGCTTGTCCTGGGTGTCGATCCTGAAGCCGGCGCGCCCGAGGTCCTCGATCAGCGCCCGGTCCAGCTCGCGCGCCTGGTCGGCCATCATGCGGTGGGACTCGCGCATCAGGGCGAGCGGCGAGGCTGTGGTGATCAGGTCGCAGTCCTCCAGCGGGATGCCCTCGTTGTACAGGGTGTACGGGAGTTGCGCGCTGGGTTCGATGTTGAGGACCAGGGTGGGGCTGCGCTGCACGAGCGTCGCGTGCGCGCCGTTCGAATGCAGGTCCTGCGCGATGTCGTGGCCGCTGGTGCCCGTGCCGATGACCAGCACGTTGCGCCCTTTCCATTCGGAGGCGGCGCCGTACTGGCTGGAATGCACCACCGGCCCGGCGAAGTTCGCCAGGCCGGGAATGTCGGGCAGGTTAGGGATCCCGCTCACACTGGTGGCCATTACGACGTGCCGCGGGTGCACGGTGCGTGTGGTGCCGTCCGCCCGGCGCAAGACCGCGGTCCAGCGTCCCGCCTTTTCGTCGTAGCTGCCGCCGCAGAACTCGGTGCCGGTCCAGAAGTCGAGTTCCATGGCCTCCGCGTACGCCTCGAACCAGCCCGCCAGCTTGTCCTTGGGGATGTAGGTGGGCCAGTTGGCGGGGAAGGGCATGTAGGGCAGGTGGTTCACCTGCACCTGGTTGTGCAGCGTCAGCGCGTGGTAGCGGTGGCGCCAGTTGTCGCCGATGCGTCCTTCCCGATCGACCACCAGCGCATCGACGCCCAGCTGCTTGAGGCGCGCGCCGATCGAAAGCCCCGCCTGCCCGCCGCCCACTACCAGCACCGCGGGTTCCCGGTCTGCGTAGGCCGCCGCCGCCCTGCGCCTGTCGAGCCAGTTCGGCCCGCTGAAATCGCGCGAATAGGCCGCGCCGCGCGGCCTCCTCTGCCCGATCGCCTCCTCGTGGCCCTTGAATTCGTCGACCGAGGTGAGCAGCGTCCACGCCTTGCGGCCTTCGGGCATCAGGCGCAGGACACCGCTGCAGCGCGCCTTGGCGGTCTCGAAGCGGAAGATCGCTTCGATGACTTCGGTTCCTGCGCGGGTGACGAGGCGCGGCGGGGTACGCCCGGGGGAGAGTTCGAATCCGCACGCGCCTATGCCGGGCTGCTTCAGCCCATCGACGAACTGCGCGGCGCCGCTGACCGTGGCAACCCGCCAGGTGAACGCCAGCAGGTCGCGCCAATGGGCATCGGGCCGGAACAGGGCCATGAGCCCCGCATGGTCGGGCGCGCCGAGCGCACGCTCGAAATCGGCGAGCCACCTTGCCGCGGCCCGGGATGCGCTTGCGTCCATCTCGCCTTGCATGGGGCCGCTCCGCTACTTCTGCAGCGCCGCTTCCTCGACAAGCACCTTGTAGGCGTAGCCCGAACCAAGGTCCACGTCCGTGCGCACGACGCCTTTCGCCACCACGATCGAGCCGGGCGCAGCCTGTTCCTTCGTAGTGACGAGGAGGTCGTTGGTGTTGTCCTTGGCCGAGCCGGTCCCGTCGCGCAGGTGCAGCCAGTTCTTGCCCATGACGGCGGAGACGACCTTCACGACCTTGCCGCGGATGAGCACCGGCTTGTCCTTGAGTTCGGCGCGCTTGGCGTAGACCTCCGCGACCGTCCGCGCGTCGGGTCCCTGTGCTTTGGGGACAGCGACGTCGCCAATGTCGACGGCCTTGCTGGTACCGCCACCCATGTGGCCCGGGGCCGCGCCGGCCGCAGCGGGGCCCGTGCCGGCCAGCGTGCCGAAGACGATCCTGTCGAAGGTCTTCTTCAGCGCCTTGCTCTCGAAGTTGCTCATCACCATCGTGTTCTCGATGGTCACCTGCGCGCCTTTCTTGAGAGGCGCCTTGTTCACGGCAGCCCACACTTCGCCGTCCTTGGTCTTCAGGCGCAGGTAGGTGTAGGGGGGGACTTCCTTCGTCTCGAGCACCTCGCCCCTGAGGGGCTGGCCCTGCGCCGCGTGCGGGTTGTCTGCCGCCCAGCCGGTGTTCACAAGGAGGGCGGCCGTCACGGCAAGGAGCAGGCGCATCATTTTTCGGTCTCGAAGGGGCTGGGGATTGGAAGCACGATTCTACCGGGCATGCCGGATTTCCCGCAGCTTCGCGGCGAACCTGGGCGCGCCGGGCGCTTCAGTCAACGTTTCCCGCGTCCTTGTACATGACCTTGTGGCGCGTGGTCGCGACCCATTCGTCGATCTGGGCGTCGGTCATGTAGTGGGCGCGGTCGAACCTGTTCCAGCTGACGATCTCGCCGAGGCTTTTCTTCCATCGCTTGTAGGGCTGCCTGGCCGGCGGCCCGAAGCACATGATGTCGAGCACCGACAGTTCGTCGGGGATCCCGAGGAGCGGTTTCATGGCTTTCTGCGCCTGCTCCTGGCCGATCGCGGTTACCCACCACACGTTGTAGCCGAGCGCCGCCGCGGCGAGGTGGGCCGACATGGTGGCCGCCGCCACGCTCTGCAGCAGGATCCGCTCGGCGTTTTCCTTGTACATCCTGTCCAGCTCCGAGCCGTCGTTCAGCACCGGGAAGGCTTTCACCCAACGGAAATCGCTGGCGATGACAATGAAGCCCGGCGCGCTCGCCAGCCCCCGGTAATCCGGGGTCGGGAATTTCATCCTGAGCTTCGCGCGGGCGACCTGCTCCTCGCGGAAGTACTCCATGATCCTGTCCTTCAGGTCCTGCTCGGTGACGACAATGAAATGCCAGGGCTGGGCGTTGGCGCCGGACGGGCCGTGGCGCGCGGCGTCCAGGATCAGTTCGTAGTGCTCGCGCGGCACGGCGTAGCCGGGATCGAAGGCACGCACCGTCATCCGGTTGCGCACCACCTCCATCAGCGCGTCGTACCTGCTGCGGTCGCTGAAATCGTGCGCATGCTTGTCCGAAGCCTGGCTCATGTACTCCTCCTTCCCGGGGTGTCGCCAAGATCATAGCAACAGGCCGGGCGTTGCGTTGCGGTAAGCTGGCGGCCCCACGGCAGAAGGAAAAGCACCATGGCAGATACCGTACTCGTCTCGGGCGGCAGCGGCTACATCGCGGGCTTCCTGATCCGGCAACTGGTGGCGGAGGGCTGGAGGGTGCACACCACCGTGCGCAGCCTGGACAAGGAAGCCGCCGTGCGCCAGCTGCTGGCCGTGGACAACAGCCGCGTCAGGTTCTTTGCCGCCGACCTGAACGCGGACGCCGGCTGGGCCGAGGCGATGGCGGGCTGCGGTTTTGTTGCGCACGTCGCTTCGCCGTTGCCGGCCGGTGTGCCCAAGGATGCCGACGAGCTGATCGTGCCTGCGCGCGACGGCGCCCTGCGTGCCTTGCGCGCGGCCAAGGCGGCCGGCGTGAAGCGCTTCGTGATGACTTCGTCCGTGGCGGCCGTCTCCTACGGCCGCGGCCGGGGCGTGCACACCTTCACCGAAGCCGACTGGACCGACCTGACGAAGCCCGGCCTGACGCCCTATGTCCAGAGCAAGACGGTGGCCGAGCGCGCCGCGCGCGACTGGGTCGCGGCAGAAGGCGGCGGCATGGAGTACTGCAGCATCTGCCCTTCGGTCGTGCTCGGGCCGGTGTGGAGCCGGGACTATTCCGCGTCGGTCATGATCGTGAGGAAGCTCCTCGACGGGTCGATGGGCGCCTGCCCGGACTTCGGCTTCGGCGTGGTGGACGTGCGCGATGTGGCCGACCTGCACGTGCGCGCGCTGAAGGCTCCCGGAATGGCGGGCGAGCGGTTCATCGCGTCTGGACGCTTCGTCAAGATACGCGAAGTGGCCGACATCCTGCGCGCCGCCCTCGGTCCTGAGGCGGCCAAGGTCACCACTCGCAACGTGCCGGACTGGCTGGTGCGCGTGGTGGCGAATTTCAATCCGCTCGCAAAGGCGGTGGTGAGCGAACTGGGGTCGGTGCGCCACCAGGACGCGTCGCACGCCAAAGCCGCGCTCGGCTGGGCGACGCGGCCGATCGAGCAGAGCATCGTGGACACCGCGCGCTGCCTGATCGATCTTGGCATCGTCAGGACTTAAGTGCCTGCATGAGCAGTGCTGCAATCGGCACCATCTTGCCGATGGCGTGCTCGATGAAGTCGGTTGCGGCGCGGCGGACTTTGTCAGCGGTATCAGGCGGCGGCAGGACGGCCATGCCCGCCTGGAGCCGAGCCCCGGCGCTGTCCCCGAGCGAGATCGCCTGCGCGATCAGGTTCGCGAGCCGGCCGTCGGCTGAGAGCGGGGCCAGGTGGGCGTAACTCAACGCCAGGAATGCCGGCCAGTGGGCGAGGTGCCGGTACATGCTGGCGAGGATGCGGCCCTGGTCGCGATCGCCCAGCAGATTGATCCGGCGGATCAGGTCGGCGGTATCGGCGGAGACCTGGTCGAGCGTGAGCAGGCTGGGGAGCGCGCCTTCGATCGCGGCCTCCTGCGACCGCTCCGGCGAGGCAGGACCGGTACTTGCGTCGGCCGGCGCGCCGTCAATCTGGCGCACCAGCGCCGAGAGTGCGACCAGGTTCATCGCGTTCGAGCGGTTGTAGGAAGCGAGGATCCGCCGGATCGAAGTCTCCCCCGCGGCATCGATTCCCGCGCCGCGAAGCACTGAATCCGGCCAGGCTGGCGGCGCCGGTATCGCCAATCCGGCCTTGAGCCGCCGGGCCTCCATGGCAACATCGCCGGAAACATAGACGGGCTTCACCGTTGCCCACGCCCAAGGCAGCGCGCCGGGAAACGTGGCGATGTGGCGCCAGATCAGGTTGACCACGCCGACCCCGAGCGTGGTGCGCAAGTCGGCGAAGATCAGCGCTGTCTCGCCGCTGGCCGCAGATTCGGTGATTGCCGGGACGGGGTCGCCCTGCATTGAGGCGTTCAAGCCGTCACGTCCCATTGCCGGAGCCGACCTGGATGCCCCAGTGCCCGTCCTGGCAGGTGACGACATAGAGCGAGAAGTAGTGCCCGATCACCGAGCCGTCCTCGCGGTAGCGGGTGAAATCCACGGCGACGTGCACCTTGCCCTCGGTCGCGAACACCGCCTCGGTCTTGTCCCACTTGGTGTGGTGCCATCCGTCGCCGCTGGTCCACTTGAGGAAGTGGCTGAAGTCGTAGTCCTCGGGTGTCTCGAATCGCGCAAGGTTGCCCTTGGCGCCGATCCGCAGGTGGGGGAAGTTGAACGCGGAGCGGATCATTTCCGTGTCGTGGGCATTCAGGCCCGCGAGGTAGCGGTCCACGGCGGCGAGGGCTTGCTCTTTGGCACTGTCATCGGACATCGTTCCTGCTTCCTTGAAAGACGGCGGACAGCTGTTACCGGGTCACTCCGTCGCGCCCCGCTCCATGTAGCCCGCCTCGCGCTGGTGGCGCAACGCAAGCACGATGACCCGGTCGGCCCGCGTATCGTACTCGTAGAGCGCCAGATAGCCCGTGCTGCCGCGTGAGATCACCAACTCCCTCAGGACACCGTCCACGGGCCTGCCGATGGTGGGGTACGTTCGCAGCACCTCCAGCCCGCCGAGCACGAGGTCGTAGGTCGCCAGCGCCGCGGCAGGCTCCGCCTCGCGCAGGAAGATCACCAGCCTTTCGAGATCAGCGTCCGCACCCTTCGAAACGATTACTTCGGCCACGAACGCAGCTTCGGCTTGCGCGTCTTCTTGCCCTGCAGCTTCGCGCGGTAATGCGCTTTCACTTCCGCCAGGGCATAGCCTGTGCCGGTGCGCTGGAACTCCGCGCGCGCGGCGTAGGCATCGGCAAGAAACCCGCGGCGCTTCTCGGCGCGTTCGGTCTCCTGCCGGATCGCCTCCACCATGAAGGCATGCGCGCTCTGATCGGTGTCTTCGACCACGCGCGCGATGCGCTTTCTGAGGTCTTCGGGAAGCTTGATCGAGATGGACATCGGGAACTCCGCAACTCTGGTATCACCATGGTATCACTGGCGGAGGGCTCGCACGTGGCATTCGGGCGCGGCCGTTAGATCAGGTACTTCTTCCCGACCGCGGAAGGAACGAGCTCGTCCCCGAAGACCTTGGCCATTGCGCTCATCGCCCGCCAGCCGGTGCAGTGGCCCGGGGCGAGTAACTTGAGGCCGAAGGTCTTCAGGTCCGCGATGGTCTGCGGAATGATCTTCTCCGTGATCCCCGAGAGGTGCAGCCCGCCCATGACGCCGTAGAGCGGGACATCGGGGAATACCGAGCGGGCGTGGTTCAGCACGTTGATCAGGCCCGCGTGGGAGCAGGCCGAGAACACGAACTGTCCCTTGCCCTTCACGTGGACCGCAATGAAGCGCTCGTCCATCAGCAGGGGATCCGGTTCCCACGACTGCCCGTCGGCGCTGCGGCGCACCTGGCCCGGCAGTCCCAGTTCGTAAGACGTCAGGCGCGGAATCTCGCCGCTGACGTAGAACGCGCCGTTCCCGGCGACCTGGGGTTCGCGCGTGTTGACGACCCGTGCCCCGGCCTTGGCCAGCTGCTGCGGGTCGGGCACCGGCTCGTGCGCAAGCAGTTCGCCGTTGGGCCGCGGGGTTGCGCGTTGCGCGAACATGCCGGGATGCACGTAGCAATCCACGCCCGCTGCGGCCCGGGCCCGCGCGGCCGCTTCGACCGCGGCCACCAGCCCGCCCGCGTGGTCCCAGTGCCCGTGCGACAGCACGATTGTCCCCACTTCCGCGAAATCGACGCCTAGGATGCCCGTATTGCGCAGGAACGTGGCGCCCTCTGGGCCGGCGTCGAAAAGCAGCGTGCGTTTCTCGCTGCCAACGTACGCGGTTATCAGTAGGGAGAGTCCGTGGTGGGCGCAGCAGATGTTCTGCCCCGAGATCATGCGCATGCGCCCGCCGCTCATCAGCCCGGACCATTCGGGGATGACGTTCGCCGGATTGGTCGAGAGGCTGTCGGTGACGTTGTCCACCAGGACAAGTACTTCGAGGCGATCGACGTCAAGAATAGCGTCCATGGTTGGCTCCCTTCCTTGTTACGCGGTTACTGGCTCTACGGCGTATACCCGCAACGGCGCCACGCGCCCCCGCATTGGTTGCGGACCCAAATCGATCGACCGGTACGCTTCCTTGCCGTCCATGCGGCTCATCGCGTCTTCCGAGACCAGGAACGGGCGCCCGAGGTCGCGGGTGGCGTTTTCCAGGCGCGAGGTGGTGTTCATCACGTCGCCGTGGAACACGATCGCGCGCCGGCTGCCGCCCACCTCGCCGGTGATCACGCTCCCGGCATGCAACGCGGCGCGCAGGCGCGGCCTGGCGCCGAACTCCTGCGCGAATTCCTCCTCGGCATCGTTGAGCGCCCGTTCGATGGCGAAGTAGCACGCCAGGGGGCGCGCCGCGACGCGACCCTGCGCGACCTTCCAGGTGATCACCACTTCGTCGCCGACGTACTGGTAGACCTCGCCGTGATGGTCGTCGACCGGATCCGACGCGAGCTGGAATACGCGGTTGAGGAAGCGGTTGGCAGCAACGGGCCCGAGCCGCTCCGCCAGGGGCGTGGATCCGACGATGTCCACGAACAGGAAGAACCGCTCCTCCACACGGGCGCGGTGGTAACGGCCGAGCACGATGTCGCGCAGCGTGCTCGCGCCTACCAGCATCCTGAGTTGTTGGAGCAGGAGGAAGAAGAACGTCATCAGGAACGCGGTCGGCACCAGCACGCCCAGCGGCAGCTTTGCGTCAAGGTTCTCGGCCGTCATCCGGGCAATCTCCGGTTCGACGAACAGGGCGGCGACGCTGGGCCCCAGCCGGCCCCCGACGACGGCCAGGATGACGGCGCTGTAAAGAACCGCCTTGATGCCGAATACCGCCAGGAAGGGCGCCCGTTCCAGGGTCTTCCCCAGTCGCATCCGGGGCAGGAAGTTTTCGGCGCCGCCGATCAGCGTCGCCATCGTCACGAAGTCGACGGCGCCCGCGATGCTTCCCATCAGCACGCCGGTCAGGAGCTGGGGCTTGAAGGCCGCGGCGCCGATCGTCGCGCCGAACATCGCGCCCATTCCTGCAACGATGGCCATGCTGATCAGGAAGATCCGTGTCCGGGGATTCATTTGACAGCCCTCGATGCGATGCGGATATGTACCGGTACCGATACAAAATTGGCCTGGACCCCGCTCCAGGCAAGGACTTTACAAACTAATTGCCCGAAATACCGGATTCCAGCCCCTCAGCCGAGGGTGCGCCTGAACAGCGCGAACAGCCGCTCCCAGTGCCGCTCCGCGGCCGGCTTGTTGTAGATCCCCGCGCGCAACGGGAAGGCGAATCCGTGCTCGGTGCCCGGGTACCATTCGACGCGCGAGCGCAGTCCCGGGATGCCTTTGAGGTGGGCTTCGAGCCGGTCGATCATTTCCTTCGGCGCGTACTTGTCGGTTTCGGCGCAGGCAAAATACAGCTCGGCCCTGGCCTTCTCGGCGAGGCGGTGGGGCGAATCGGC
>JAFEDL010000089.1 GCA_018241645.1 Pseudomonadota bacterium | reverse complement strand
CGGCGGCAACCTGCGTGCCGGCAGCGGCCGCTGCAGTACCAGTCGTGGTGCCGGCGGAACCGGCCGGCCCGGTGGGGACGGCGGTGAGCGCGACGGTGCCGCCCTGTTCCTGCTGCTGGCGTTCGGCCCAGGCGGCATCGATATCGAAGGCGAGCAGCGCCGCGGCGTTCGGGAAGCGGTCCTCGGGCGCCTTGGCGAGCATGCGATCGAGCAGCGGCTGGAAGCGCGCGAGCGCCGGCGGCAGCGTCGGGATCGGCGCGCTCAGGTGCATCAGCGCCGTCGAGAAGCTGTCGGTGCCGCGATACGGCAGCGCGCCGGTCAGCAACTCGTAGAACATCACGCCGAGCGAATAGAGGTCGGAGCGGCCGTCGAGGTGGGCGCCGCGCGCCTGCTCGGGACTCATGTAGTTCGGCGTGCCGACCGTGAAGCCGGCCGAGGTGAGCTGCGTGCCGTCGTCGAAGGTCTTGGCGATGCCGAAGTCCGACAGCACGGCGGTGCCGTCGGCGCGGTACAGGATGTTGGCGGGCTTCACGTCGCGGTGCACGAGGCCACGCGCATGCGCATAGCCGAGCGCCCCGGCGATCTCGCGCATGACGGCCAGCGCCTGCTCGGGCGGCAGGCCTTCGCGGCCGATGCGCTCCTTCAGCGTGCCGCCGTCGACGTACTCCATCGCCATGTAGTAGCGGCTGCCATCGTTGCCGATGTCGTAGATCGCGACGATGTGCGGATGCTGCAGCTTCGCGAGCGTTTTGCCCTCGCGCAGGAAGCGCTTGCAGAACTCTTCGTCGACCGCGAGGGTCGGTGCCATGACCTTCAGCGCGACACGCCGGTCCAGCGAGCGCTGGGTGGCGAGGTAGACGGCGGCCATCGCGCCGGCGCCGAGCTCGCCCTCGATGTCATAGCCCGGAATTTCGATGTCCATCCGGTTTGCTGCCCCCCGGCCTGCACAGGGCCGCAGATTTGCGGCGAGGCCGGATTATCGGTGCCGTAACCGCAGCACGCCAGCCGGCATGCCGGCGCATTTGCCCGGACGGCGACGGTGCGGATAATGCCGCCACCCTTGCGCCCGGCGACTTCGCCGGTCGCGCTCACGTCCTCCCGAGGAGATTCCCCTTGAAGAACTTCCTGCTGAACGCCCCGCGCGTCGCCCTGCTCGCCGTCGCCCTCGCCGGCTGCAGCACGTTCTCGTCGTCCGGCGGTTCGGGCAGCAGCACGTCGGCCCCGGCCGCCGAGGTCAAGCCCGAAGTCGCCGAACAGCTCAAGGCGCTGCGCGCCGAGGCCGACAAGGGCAATCCGGCCGCGCAGACGCGGCTCGGTCTGGTCTATGCGCGCGGCGAGGCCGGCGTGCCGGCCGATCTGACGCAGGCCACGCAGTGGTTCCGCAAGGCATCCGACCAGGGCTTCCCGCCGGCGCAGACCAATCTCGCCGTCGCCTACCTGACCGGTCAGGGCGGCGTCACGCAGGACCCGGCCGAAGCCGCACGGCTGACGCGCGCCGCCGCCGACAAGGGCTGGCCGCCGGCGATGACGCAGCTCGGCTTCATGTACGGCAAGGGCGTCGGCGTGCGTCAGGACTGGAAGGAAGCCGAACGCTGGCTGAAGCTCGCCGCCGACAAGAACGACGACAACGCCAAGCGCCTGCTCGCCGAACTGAAGCAGATGCGCGCGCAGCAGGGCGGCGGCGCACCGGCGCCGGCAGCCCCGCCGAAGAAGAAGTAAGCCCGCCCCCTGCCCTCAGCCGGCCCCGCCCTCCGGGCCGGCTCCGGGCTCCGGCAGGTCGCGCCAGGCGGTATCCGGCGCCGGACAGGCTTCGGCCAGCCGGTCGCGGACGAAGCCCTGCAGCCACACGTCCAGCGGCAGCCCGGCCGCTGCAGCGGCGGCCTGCGCGCGCGCCAGCGTGTCGGCATCGAGTTCGAGGCTCAGGCGTGCCGTCGTCGTTTCCGTGCCCGTTTCCTGCACCGTTGCCGTCATCGCGATTGCTCCTCAGACCGAGGCGCCGTCGTAGTGCGCGACTTCGAGGGCATCGAGGTCGACGCCGTCCAGACAGCGCACGTTGATCGCCAGGCGCTCGACGCCGGCCGGATCGGTGGCCGCGCCGAAGGTGCCGCAGCCGCAGTGCGCGCAGAACTGGTGGCGCACGGTCGCGGAGCCGAAGGTGTAGGTGGCAATGTCGGCTTCCGGCGTCAGCAGCCGCACGTCGCTGCGCGCGACGAACCACAGCAGGTGGCCGCGCCGGCGGCACAGCGAGCAGTTGCATTCGACGACGCGCGTGATGTCGCCGTCGACCTCCCAGGCGATGCGGCCGCAGTGGCACTGGCCGTGGTAGGTGCTCATCGTCCGGTCTCCGTCGGCAGCGCGGACTTGCGCCGTGTCAGACCATAGACCGCACGGCGCGCGCGGGAGGATGCGGGGCTTTGCGAAGCGCCGGCCTCAGGGCGCGCCGAGGGCGCCGATCCACAGCGCCGCGGCGGTCAGCGCCCCGTAGAGATTGGTGGCGAGGATGGTCGTGCGGATCGCCGGAGCCAGCTGCGACGGGGTTTCGGCGTGCTCGGCCAGCGCGCGTGCGACCTGGCGCCACAGCGGTGCCAGCACGAACACCGCGAGCGCCGGCCACGGCAGCGCACCACTGGCGACGGCGAGGCACTGCAGCGCGTAGACCGCGCCGATCAGCGCCGGAAACAGCGCCGCCGCCCGCACCGGCCCGAGGCGCACGACCCAGTGGTGCTTGCCGGCAAGCGCATCGGCGCGCCGGTCCGGGAACTGGTTCACGTACAGGATCGCGGTCACCGCCAGCGCGAAGCCGCTGCCGGCGAGCAGCGCGCTCCAGACGAAACCGCCGCGCACGACGCAGTCGGCCCCGGCCGCGACCAGCGCGTAGCAGAGCGCGACGGCCGGCTCGCCGAGCCCGTGCGCGTTCAGCGCCAGCGGCCGCGCCGAATAGCCCCAGCCGAGCACGACGCCGAGGAAGCCGATGCCGAACAGCGCCGGTGCGCCGCGCACGAGCAGCAGCAGGCCGCCGGCGATGGTCAGCGCGAACAGCGCGAGCGCCAGCACGAGCATCGCGCGCTCGCCGAGCACGCCGTTCTGGATCACGCGCGAACCGCCGGTGAACGGATAGATGCGCTCGGTGTTGGCGGCATCGCTGCCGTTGCGCGCATCGGCCCAGTCGTTGATGACGTTGACGGCGGCGTGGCAGATCAGGGCCAGCAGCAGCCCGGCCAGACTGGCTGCGGGCAGGGCATGGCCGTCGCGCACGGCGGTGCCGAGGCCGATCAGGTACGCAAACAGCGTCACCGTCAGGAATGGCAGGCGCACCGCCAGCAGGCAGCGCAGCGCGAGCGGCGTGCCGGCGTCGGCACGGGGTTCGGCGGGAACGGGCGGCATCGGGGGGCATCCGGGAGGCGGGGGCGGAACGCGCCAGTGTACGGGAGCCCGGTGCCGGTTCACGGGGGCGTACACCGCGGTTTCCCGCTGGTTTCCGGCATTTGCACGCCGGATCAGACCCTTCCGCGTCAGGATCGCTATACTGCGCGCCTTTTTTCACAGCCGCCGGCTTACGCCCTCATGACCGATCAGCCCATCCGCATCCGCCGCGCCCTCGTCAGCGTCTCCGACAAGACCGGTATCGTCGACTTCGCCCGCGAACTCGCCGGTTTCGGCGTCGAAATCCTCTCCACCGGCGGCACCGCGAAGCTGCTTGCCGAATCCGGCGTGCCGGTGGTCGAGGTCTCCGACTACACCGGCTTCCCGGAGATGATGGACGGCCGCGTCAAGACGCTGCACCCGAAGGTGCACGGCGGCCTGCTCGGCCGGCGCGGCGTCGATGAGGACGTGATGGCCGAGCACGGCATCCCGCCGATCGACATGGTGGTCGTCAACCTCTACCCGTTCGCGCAGACGGTCGCGAAACCCGGCTGCACGCTGGAGGACGCGATCGAGAACATCGACATCGGCGGCCCGACCATGCTGCGCTCGGCGGCGAAGAACCACGCCGGCGTGGCGGTGCTGGTCGACGCCGCGGACTACGCCGCGGTACTCGCGGAGCTGCGCGACAACGACGGGACGCTCGGCCACGCCACGCGCTTCGCGCTGGCGGTGAAGACCTTCGAGCACACCGCGCGCTACGACGGCATGATCGCGAACTACCTCGGTACCCGCACGCCCGGCGCCGATGCGCAGTTCCCGCGCACCTTCAACGCGCAGCTGCGCCTCGCGCAGACCATGCGCTACGGCGAGAACCCGCACCAGCGCGCCGCCTTCTACGTCGAGCCGGCGCCGGCCGAGGCCTGCGTGGCGACCGCGCGGCAGTTGCAGGGCAAGGCGCTCAGCTTCAACAACGTCGCCGACACCGACGCCGCGCTCGAATGCGTGAAGAGCTTCGTCAAGCCCGCCTGCGTGATCGTCAAGCACGCCAACCCCTGCGGCGTCGCGGTGAGCCCCGAGGGCGGCATCCGCGCGGCCTACGAGCTCGCCTACGCGACCGACCCGACCAGCGCCTTCGGCGGCATCATCGCCTTCAACCGCGAACTCGACGCCGACACCGCGCGCGCCATCGTCGAGCGCCAGTTCGTCGAGGTCATCATCGCGCCGCGGGTGTCGGCGGAGGCGCTCGCGGTGACCGCCGCCAAGCAGAACGTGCGCGTCCTCGTGTGCGGCGAGTGGGGCAGCGCGCGCGCCGCCGGGCTCGACTGGAAGCGCGTCAACGGCGGCCTGCTGGTGCAGGAGCGCGACACCGGCATGATCGACGTCGCCGACCTCAGGGTGGTCACCGCGCGCGCGCCGACCGAGACCGAGCTGCACGACCTGGTGTTCGCCTGGAAGGTGGCGAAGTTCGTCAAGTCCAACGCCATCGTCTACGCGAAGAACCGGCAGACCATCGGCATCGGCGCCGGGCAGATGAGCCGCGTGTACTCGGCGAAGATCGCCGGCATCAAGGCCGCCGACGAGGGCCTGACGGTGCCGGGCTCGGTGATGGCGAGCGATGCCTTCTTCCCCTTCCGCGACGGCATCGACGCCGCCGCTGCCGCCGGCATCACCGCGGTGATCCAGCCCGGCGGCTCGATGCGCGACGCCGAGGTGATCGAGGCCGCCGACGCCCACGGCATGGCGATGGTGTTCACCGGCATGCGACATTTCCGGCACTGAGCGCCGCCGCGCCCCGTCCCCCCGAACAGCGAGAGCCCTACCCATGAACGTCCTGATCATCGGCGGCGGTGGCCGCGAGCACGCGCTGGCGTGGAAGGCCGCGCAGAGCGAGCGCGTCAAGAACGTGTTCGTCGCCCCCGGCAACGCCGGCACCGCGGGCGCGCCCAAGGTGCACAACGTGCCGATCGCGGCGACCGACATCGCCGAGCTGGCCAGCTTCGCGCAGGCCAACCACGTCGACCTGACCATCGTCGGCCCCGAGGCGCCGCTGGTGCTGGGCGTGGTCGACACCTTCGCCGCTGCCGGGCTGCGCTGCTTCGGACCGAGCAAGGCGGCGGCGCAGCTCGAAGGCTCGAAGTCCTTCACCAAGGACTTCCTCGCCCGCCACGACATTCCCACCGCCGCCTACCGGACCTTCACCGAGGTCGAGCCGGCGCTCGCCTACCTCGCCGAGCGCGACACGCCGATCGTGATCAAGGCCGACGGCCTCGCCGCCGGCAAGGGCGTGATCATCGCCCGCACCCCGGCCGAGGCGGAAACGGCGGTGCGCGACATGCTGGCCGGCAACGCCTTCGGCCAGGCCGGCCACCGGGTGGTGATCGAGGACTTCATGGAGGGCGAGGAGGCGAGCTTCATCGTCATCAGCGACGGCACCCACGTGCTGCCGATGGCGACGAGCCAGGACCACAAGGCCCGCGACAACGGCGACCGCGGCCCCAACACCGGCGGCATGGGTTCGTACTCGCCAGCGCCGGTGGTGACGCCGGCGGTGCACGCGCGGGTGATGGACGAGATCATCCTGCCGACGGTGCGCGGCATGGCCGCCGAGGGCACGCCCTTCGTCGGCTTTCTCTACGCCGGGCTGATGATCGCCGCCGACGGCAGCCCGCGCGTGGTGGAGTTCAACTGCCGCTTCGGCGACCCGGAGTGCCAGCCGGTGATGATGCGGCTGCGCTCCGACCTGGTGGACCTGTGCGAGACCGCGCTCGAAGGCCGCCTGGGCGAGATCGAGGCCGACTGGGACCCGCGCCCGGCGCTCGGCGTGGTGATGGCCGCCGGTGGCTACCCCGACAGCTATGACAAGGGTGACGTGATCATCGGCCTGCCGGTCGCCGCCACCGAGGACGCCTGCGTGTTCCACGCCGGCACCGCGCTGCGCGACGGCAAGGTGGTCACCAACGGCGGGCGCGTGCTGTGCGCCACCGCGCTCGGCGACACCGTCGCCGACGCCCAGCGCCACGCCTACGACCTCGCCAAGCGCATCCACTGGCAGGGCATGTTCTACCGCACCGACATCGGCTACCGCGCCATCGCCCGCGAACGCGCGCGGCGCTGAACGCCGACCGCCCCCCGGCGCGCCCGCGCCCGCGCGGGCCGCACGCCCCGCCCGAGGACGTCCCCCGATGCGCATCCGCCGTGCCCTGCTCGCCCTCTGCCTCGCCTGCGGCGTCGCCGCCACCGCGCCGGCGACGGCCGACACGCCGAAGAACATGGTGGTGATGGCGGCGATGCTCGACGAGTTCATCTCGCTCGACCCGGCCGAGATCTACGAGCTGGTGCCGATCGAGTACGCCGCCAACGTCTACGATCGCCTGGTGCGCACCGACCCGCGCCGCCCCGGCGAGATCCTGCCGGGGCTCGCCGAGCGCTGGAGCGTCGCCGACGACGGCCGCACCTTCACCTTCACGCTGCGCCGCGGCGCGCGCTTCCATTCCGGCCGCGAGGTGACGGCCGCCGACGCCGCCTGGTCGCTCGCCCGCCTGGTGCGGCTCAACAAGGGCCCGGCGTTCCTGCTGACGCAGATGGGTTTCAGCGCCGACAACGTCGCCGAGCGCATCCGCGCCACCGACACCACGACACTGGTGCTCGTCACCGGCGAGCGCTACGCGCCGACCTTCGTGCTCAACTGCCTGGGGGCCTGGGCCGCCTCGGTGCTCGACCGCGAGCTGCTGCTCGCCAACGAGGTGAACGGCGACCTCGGCAACGCCTGGCTGAAGACCCGCGAGGCCGGCTCCGGGCCGTTCAGGCTGGTCGCGCTCAGGCCCGGCGAGGCGCTGACGCTGGAGGCCTTCCCCGGGCACTGGCAGGACCACCCGGCGATGAAGCGCGTGGTGCTGCGCCACGTGCCCGAGGCCGCCGCGCAGCGCCTGCTGCTGGAGAAGGGCGACGTCGACATCGCCCGCAACCTCGGCCCCGACGACCTCGCCGCGCTGCGTGCCAACCCCGACGTGCAGGTGCGCACGGTGCCGGCCGCCGACCTCCTCTACCTCGGCCTGAACACGCGCCACCCGGCTTTCGCCAAGCCCGCGGTGCGCGAGGCGCTGAAGTGGCTGGTCGACTACGAGGGCATCAGCCGCAACGTCTTCCGCGAGACCCACGTTCCCCACCAGACCTTCCTGCCGGCGGGCTTCTTCGGCGCGATCGACGACCTGCCCTACCGCTTCGACCCCGCGCGCGCCAGGGCCCTGCTGGCGGCGGCCGGCTACCCCGACGGCTTCAGCGCGACCATCGACGTGCGCAAGGGCTACCCGGGGCAGGACCTCGCGCAGATCCTGCAGGCGAACTTCGCCCAGGCCGGCGTGAAGCTCGAACTGCTGGTGGCGGACAACAAGCAGACGCTGACGCGCTACCGCGCGCGCAGGCACGACATCTACCAGGGCTACTGGGCCCCCGACTACATCGACCCGCACAGCAACGCGCAGGGCTTCGCGTGGAACCCGGACAACGGCGACGACAGCCCCAACCGGCTGCTCGCCTGGCGCAACGCCTGGGACATCCCCGACTACACGCGGCGCACCGAGGCGGCGCTCGCCGAGCCCGACCCGGCGCGCCGGCGCGCCGCCTACGAGGCGCTGCAGCGCGACTTCGTCCGCGACGCACCCTTCGTGATCCTGTTCCAGAAGGTGCTGACGCTCGCCGAGCGGCGCGGCGTCGAAGGCTTCGTCACCGGGCCGATCAACGACCAGTTCTTCTACAGCGGGATCGTCAAGCGCTGAGCGCCCGCCGATGAGACCGGCCCGCCTCCCCGGCGCCGTCGCGCGCCGCACGCTCGAACTCGCCGCGACCTTCCTCGGCCTGCTCGCGGTGACCTTCGTGATCGGCCGGCTGGTGCCGATCGACCCGGTGCTCGCGCTGGTCGGCGACCGCGCGAGCGCGAGCGCCCACGCCCAGGCACTGCGCGAACTCGGGCTCGACCAGCCGCTGTGGCGGCAGTTCCTCGACTACCTCGGGCAGGTGCTGCAGGGCGACTTCGGCGTCTCGCGGCTGACCTCGAACCCGGTCGCCGAGGACATCGCGCGGGTGTTCCCGGCCACCGTCGAACTCGCCACGCTGGCCACGCTGATCGGCGTGCTCGGCGGCGTGCCGCTCGGCGTGCTCGCGGCGCTGCGGCAGGGGACCTGGGTCGACCACGCGGTGCGCGTGGCGAGCCTGATCGGCTACTCGGTGCCGGTGTTCTGGTTCGGGCTGATGGGGCTCCTGGTGTTCTACGCCAGGCTCGACTGGGTGGCCGGGCCGGGGCGGCTCGATCTCGCCTACGAGGGGCTGGTCGAGCCGCGCAGCGGGCTGCTGCTGCTCGACGCCCTGCTCGCCGGCGAGTGGGAGGTGCTGGTCGACGCCTGGCGCCACATCGTGCTGCCGGCGAGCATCCTCGGCTACTTCTCGATGGCCTACCTGGCGCGGATGACGCGCTCCTTCATGCTCGAACAGCTGCACCAGGAGTACGTGCTCACCGCGCGCGTCAAGGGCCTCGCCGAGTGGCGCGTGGTGCTATGCCACGCGCTCGCCAACGCCGCGGTGCCGCTGGTGACGGTGATCGCGCTGTCCTTCGGCCACCTGCTCGAAGGCTCGGTGCTGACCGAGATCGTGTTCGCCTGGCCGGGGCTCGGCTCGTACCTGACGCAGGCGCTGATGAGCGCCGACATGAACGCCGTGCTCGGCGGCACCGTGGTGATCGGGGCGATCTTCGTCGGCCTCAACCTGCTCGCCGACGTGCTCTACCGCTGGCTCGACCCGAGGGTGCGCTGAATGCGCGCCTGGCTGCTCGCCGAGGAACCCGCGTCGCCGTGGCAGGCGCGGCTCGGGCGCCTGTACCTCGGCTGGCGCCGGCTGTGCGGCAACCCGCTGGCACTGCTCGGACTCGCCCTGGTGCTGCTGCTCGCGCTGCTGGCGGCGATCGGCCCGTGGCTCGCGCCGCACGACCCGGCGGCGCAGGCGCTGGAGCTGCGCCTGCGCCCGCCGTTGACCCCGGGCTACTGGCTCGGCACCGACGAGCTCGGCCGCGACATCCTCTCGCGCCTGCTCTGTGGCGCGCGCATCACGCTCGGCATCGTGCTGCTGACGGTGGCGATCGTGGTGCCGATCGGGCTCGCCATCGGCACCGTCGCCGGCTACGCCGGCGGCTGGGTCGACACCGTGCTGATGCGCCTGACCGACATCTTCCTCGCCTTTCCACGGCTGATCCTCGCCCTCGCGCTGGTCGCCGCGCTCGGCCCCGGCATCGACAACGCGGTGCTGGCGATCGCGCTGACCGCCTGGCCGGCCTACGCGCGCCTGGCGCGCGCCGAGACGCTGCTGGTGCGCCGCGCCGACTACATCGCCGCGGTGCGCCTGGCCGGCGCCTCGCATGCGCGCATCGTCGTGCGCCACGTGCTGCCGCTGTGCCTGCCGTCGGTGATCGTGCGCGCCACGCTGGAGATGGCCGGGGTCATCGTCACCGCGGCGGGCCTCGGCTTCCTCGGCCTCGGCGCGCAGCCGCCGAGCCCGGAGTGGGGGCTGATGATCGCCTCGGGGCGCAAGGTGCTGCTCGACAGCTGGTGGGTGGCGACGATGCCGGGGCTCGCGATCTTCCTCGTCAGCCTCGGCTTCAACCTGCTCGGCGACGGCCTGCGCGACGTGCTGGACCCGCGCCAGGGATGAACGCGCCGCTGCTCGACATCGCCGGGCTGGAGGTCGTTTTCCGCACGCCGCGCGGGCCGGTGGCGGCGGTGCGCGACGTCACGCTCGCGATCGCCCGCGGCGAGCGCGTCGGCATCGTCGGCGAATCCGGCTCGGGCAAGTCGGTGACCGGGCGCGCGGTGCTCGGCCTGCTGCCGGCGCAGGCACGGGTGCGCGCCGAACGCCTGCACTTCGCCGGCCAGGACCTGCGCACGCTCGACGCCGCCGGCTGGCGTGCGCTGCGCGGCCGGCGCGTCGCGATGGTGATGCAGGACCCGAAGTACTCGCTGAACCCGGTGATGCGCGTCGGTGCGCAGCTGGTCGAGGCGCTGCGCTGCCGCGAGCCGGGGCTGTCGGCGCACGCCGCCCGCGACCGCGCGCTCGAGCGCCTCGTCGAGGTGCGCATCCGCGAGCCGGCGCGGGTGTTCGCCAGCTACCCGCACGAGCTGTCGGGCGGCATGGGCCAGCGCGTGATGATCGCGATGATGGTGGCGGGCGGGCCGGAGCTGCTGATCGCCGACGAACCCACCTCGGCGCTCGACGTCACCGTACGCCTGCAGATCCTGGCGCTGCTCGACGCCGCGGTAGGGGCCCGCGGCATGGGCCTCGCCTTCATCAGCCACGACCTCAACCTGGTCGCGGACTTCTGCGACCGCGTGGTGGTGATGTACGCCGGGCGCGTGCTGGAGACCCTGCCCGCCGCCGAGCTGCGCGCCGCGCGCCACCCGTACACGCGCGGCCTGCTCGACGCGCTGCCGCGGCTCGACCGCCCGCGGGCGACGCTGCCGGTGCTGGCGCGCGACCCCGCCTGGCTCGACGGAGACGGGCGGTGATCCGCGTCGACGGGCTCGAGGTGCGCTTCGGCGACTTCACCGCGGTGCGCGGCGTCAGCTTCGCGGTGGCCGAGGGCGCGTGCTTCGGCCTGGTCGGCGAGTCGGGCTCGGGCAAGTCCAGCGTGCTGCGCGCGCTCGCCGGGCTCGACGGCGAACGCCGCGGGCACATCGAGATCGCCGGCGCCGCGCTGGCCGCGCACCCGGACAAGGCCGCGCGCCGACGCGTGCAGATGGTGTTCCAGGACCCGTACGGCTCGCTGCACCCGCGCC
>JAFEDL010000088.1 GCA_018241645.1 Pseudomonadota bacterium | reverse complement strand
GGGGAACGCAATGCGCCTGCTTGCCACCGCCGTACTTCTCGCCGCGAGCGTCACCGCGGCCTTTGCGCAGGGCTATCCGAGCAAGCCGATCCGCGTGTTCATCGGCTATGCGCCGGGCGGCTCGGCCGATGCCGGCATCCGGCCGCTGGCCCGCGTGCTCGAGCCGCTGCTCGGCCAGCCGATCATCATCGAGAACAAGCCCGGCAACGCGGGCGGCGTGGCGATGGAGCTCATCGCCAAGGCACCGGCCGACGGCTACACGCTGTATTACTTCGACAGCGGTCCGCTGACGGTGGCGCCGCACCTGGCCAAGGTCGGCTACACGGCCGCCTCGTTCACGCAGCTGGGACACGTGTGCGGCAGCGGCAGCATGCTGGTGGTGCACCCGGCCACGCCGTTCAGGACCGTGGCCGACGTGATCGCCGCGTCCAAGCGCGACCCGGCCAAGTGGAGCTACGGCACCTCGGGCGTGGGCGGGCCGCACCACCTGTCCGGCGAATACTTCAAGAGCGTGACCGGCGCGAGCCTGCTGCACGTCCCGTACAAGGGCGGCGGCCCGGCGATGACCGACCTGCTGGGCGGGCAGATCCCGATGCTGTTCTCCTCGCTCGGCCCGGTGGTGGGCGCGGCCAAGAGCGGCAAGGTGCGCCCGATCGCGGTGACCTCGCTGAAGCGCTCCGGCGCGTTCCCGGACGTGCCGACCATGGACGAGGTGGGCATCAAGGGGTTCGACTCCACCGCCTGGTACGGCCTGCTCGGGCCCGCGGGGCTGCCGGCGGACGTCACGGCGCGGCTCTCGCAGGCGCTGCTGAAGGCGGGGGAGGACAAGGTCCTGCAGGAACAGCTCAACGCCACCGGCTGCGACGCGGAGTTCCTCACGCCGGGGCAGACGGTGGAGAAGATCCGCGCCGATTACGCCAAGTGGGGCAAGGTCGTGAAGGACGCGAACATCAAGGTCGACTGACCGGCCGGACTTCGACCTCGATCGCGGACAGGCGCCGGTAGGTGTTGGCGCGCCGCGTGATCGGCCACCAGTCGTAGAGCAGCATTTCCATCGGCCGCCAGATCGCCACCCAGCCGAGGATCAGCAGGCCCTCGGAGAACGCCTCGCCGAGCAGCGTGCCGGGGTCCTTGAAGAACACCTGCCGCAGCATGATGCAGGAGAACAGGAAGGCGAGGCCCAGCGCGAGCGCGAGCCGCCCCTCGCGCATGTGCAGCCGGCGCTTGCGCAGCGTCGAGGCGTGGCCGTACGAGAAGAAATGGCGGATCGAGTCCTGCATGGTCTTCACGCGCGGCTCGGCCAGCGCGCCGGGCGGCAGGTGGATCACGAGCCTCACGGGCGCGTCGGGCGCCAGGTCGAGCACCGAATCGACGATGTATTCCTCGGCGTCCTTGTCGAGGTCCTGCTGGTGGAAGGGCGAGGGGTCGAGCGAATTGAACAGCTGCTCGACCTTCGCCAGCTGGATCTCGATCAGCGTGACGCCGCCCTCGCGCCGGTAGTGGAACGAGGGCCCGGACCGGAGGTCGTTGTCGTCCATGGGCGCTGATCCTACCGCAATCGCTCAGCGCTCGAGCGAAGCCTTGTACAGCTGGCGCATCGCCTCGTCCTTCTTCACGTCCTCGATCTCGCGCATCACGCCGTGCACGTCGACCGGCTTCTCGATGCGCTTGAAGCGCCCGGTGAGCACCGTGTCCTTCGCCAGCGTGCCCGCCTCGTACAGCGCCCAGATCTCCTTGCCGTAGTCGGTGGCGCGCAGCTCCGGCGCGAATTTCCCGAAGTAGGCCGCCATGTTGTCGACGTCGCGTTCCAGCATCGCGCCGGCGCCGATGTTGCCGGCGGCGTCGACCGCCTGCGGCAGGTCGATGATCACCGGCCCCGTGGCGTCGACCAGCACGTTGTACTCGGACAGGTCGCCGTGGACGATGCCCGCGCACAGCATCAGCACCACCTGCGTGATCATGAACCCGTGGTATTCGCGCGCCGTCTCGGGCGAAAGCTCGACGTCGTTCAGGCGCGGCGCGGCATTGCCCCCGGCGTCGGTGACCAGCTCCATCAGCAGCACGCCGTCGAGGAAGTTGTACGGCGCGGGCACGCGCACCCCGGCGGCGGCGAGGCGGTGCAGCGCGGTGACCTCGGCGTTCTGCCAGGCCTCCTCGATCTCCTGCCGCCCGTAGCGGGTGCCCTTGGCCATGGCGCGGGCGCGGCGGCTGTTCTTGACGTTGCGGCCCTGGGTGTAGTCGACCGCCTGGCGGAAGGCCCGCTTCTCGGGCTCCTTGTAGACCTTGGCGCAGCGGATCTCCTGGCCGCAGCGGACCACGTAGACCACGGCCTCCTTGCCGCTCATCAGCTGGCGGACCACTTCGTCGACGAGGCCTTCCTCGACGAGCGGCAGGATACGTTTCGGGGTTTTGATGGGGCGCCTTCCTGCGCGGCTCGGGCGCTGAATTGTGGGAGATTGCAAGGGCCATTTTACGCCATCCCCGCGGCATCCCGATCGCGGTATCCTCGGCCTTCTGCTGGGAGGCAGGGGGGAGGGTGGCGATGGCGGAGACGGTGGAACGGATCGGGAAGTACCAGATCAAGGCGCTGCTGGGGCAGGGAGCGTCGGGAAGCGTGTACCTGGCCAACGACGGGTTCTCCAACGCGGACGTCGCGCTCAAGGTCATCAACCCCGAGATCTTCAGGGACCCCGAGTTCGGCGCGGTGCACCGCGAGCAGTTCCTGAACGAGGCGTCGCTCGCCGGGAAGCTCAACCACCCCCACATCGTCGCGATCCTCGACGCGGTCGTCACCGACGACGCGGGGTACATCGCGATGGAATACGTGAAGGGCCACGACCTGTCGAAGTACGCGGACCCGAAGAACCTGCTGTCGGTGGGCGACGCGATCGAGGTCGGCTTCAAGTGCTGCGGGGCGCTCGACTACGCGTTCCGCGAGGGCGTGATCCACCGCGACATCAAGCCCGCGAACATCATGGTGGCGGGCGGCACCGAGGTGAAGGTCACCGACTTCGGCGCGGCGCTGCTGCGCACCGGCAAGGCCAACGACACGGTCAGCATCGGCACGCCGGCCTACATGTCGCCCGAGCAGATCAACGGCGACACGCTCACCCACAAGACCGACATGTACTGCGTGGGCGTGGTGCTGTACGAGCTGCTGACCGGCGTGCGGCCGTTCGTGGCACCGACCATGCCCGAGCTGATCCGCAAGGTGCTCAGCGACGCCCCGGTCCCGCCGAGCAAGCTGCGCCCCGAGCTGCCCGCCGGCATCGACGGCCTGGTGCTCAAGGCGATGGACAAGAACCCCGACGGCCGCTACGCGAGCTGGGCCGATTTCGCCCTCGAGATGGCCAACATCGGCAAGCTCAGCGTCTACCTGCACAGCATCCCGGACATCGAGAAGTACGCGTCGCTGCGCTCGGTCGAGATGCTCGCCAAGCTGACCGACGGGGAGATCTGGGAACTGGTGAAGGTCGCGCGCTGGACGCGCGTGCCCGCGCGCACCGTGATCCTGCAGGAGGATGCGCCGGGCGAGACCCTGCTGTTCCTCGCCAAGGGGGACCTGAAGGTGACCAAGCAGGGCCAGCTCCTCAACCTGATCAGCGCCGGGGAGTGGTTCGGCGAGATGTCCTACATCGGCAACGGCGACATCCACCGCCAGGCGACGGTCGAGACGATGACCGACGGCACCGTCGCGGAGTTCGCGGTGGCCGACCTCGAGAACACCAGCATGGGCTGCAGGCACCACCTGCTGCGCGCGCTGCTGCGCAACGTGGTCGACCGGCTGGTGCTGTCCAACGTGCGGGTGGCCCAGTCGGCGCGCTGACCCGCATCCTTGCCTGCGCCGCGCTGGCGCTGCTGCCGGGCCCCGCCCCGGCCCAGTCGCCCGCGGCCGCCCTCCCGCCGCTGCAGTCGGTCCGCGTGATCGAGATCAAGGGCGCGATCCGGCCGGGACTCGTGCCCTGGCTGCGCCAGGCGCTCGCGCGCGCGGACCCGGACCGGTATCCGGCCGGGGCGGTAATCATTCTCGACAGCATCGGCGGCGACGGGCTCGCGGCGATGGAGGCCGGGCGCGTGGTGCGCGCGGCCCGGGCGCACACTTTCGTGCGCGGCCAGTGCGCAAGCGCTTGTGTATTCATCCTCGCAGGCGGCGTGGTGCGCGGCGCACCCGAAGGCGCAGTCGCCATCCACCGGCCCAGGCTCACCAAATTCGTGAAGGGCGTAGGCACGGTCGACGTCAGCGCGGCCTCCAGTCCCGAAGCCGCGCAGATGCTCGAAGCGGGCGACCACAGGACCGAGGCGTTCCTGCGCGAGATGGGCCTGCCCGCCACGCTCTACACCGCGATGATGGCCACTCCCTCGGACCAGAGCCGGTGGCTGAGCGCCGCCGAACTCGCCGGGTTCGGCATCTCCGGGATCGACCCGGCCTACCGGGATGCGCGCGCACCCGGCGCAGCGGCCCGCTACGGCATCTCGCCGGAGGAGTACGCGGCGCGCTCGCCGCGGGCGCAGGAGAAGTGCGTGACCGGGAAGGTGGTGCCGCAGGAGTTCGTGCGCTGCTACGCGCGGGTGCTCGGCACCGGGGAGTGAAACGGCCCGGCGCGGCGGATCCGTTTGACCGCCCTGTGCGGCGGACCGACAATCGGGCGGTTCCGGTTTGGGGCATAGCGATGGCGGCCGAAGAAGGGCAGGTCCTCATGCAGTGGCATTCAAAGGTCCGGATGCTGTCCAGCAAGCGCCTGTGGAAGATGTTCCTCCTCGTGTTCGGCATACCCGCGCTGCTGCTCGGCATCCTCGTATCGTTCATTGCGGATCCGGCGACGGGCGCGCTGGCCTGCGGCGGGGGCTTCGCCCTGTTCGCCGTCGTCTGGGCGCTGGTCGGCGTTGCGGTGGACCTCGGCGGCGGCTTTTCCGCCTCCTATGTCGTTACCGACAAGGGCGTGCATTTCGCGTCGGGCAAGGGCGCGCGCGCCGCGGCCGAAATCGCCGCGGTGGGCGGGCTGCTGGCGGGCAAACCCGGCATGGCGGGTGCGGGCATGCTGGCCCGTGCCGAGCAGGACACCTTCCTCGCCTGGGACGCGATCGGCAAGGTGTCGGTGAGCGACGGCAGCTTCTACATCGAACTGCGCGGCAAGTCCGCCGCCAAGCCGGTCGGCCTGTATTGCACGCCGGAGAATTTCCACAGCGTGCGCGAACTGGTGCTTGGCCGGGTCGTGGCCGGACGGCCCTAGCCGCGGCCGGTTCTGCCGCCAGCCATTCGAGGAGCACGGCCGGTGACCAACCCCGCGCGGGTCCTGACCGCCCTCGCCATAATCCTCGCCGGCCTGCTGGGCCGGGCCGCGATCGACAAGATCCTCGCGCTGCGCGCCGGTCCCGAATCGGTTGCGCTCTGGGCGCAGCTGCAATCGGTGGTGGACCTCGTCCTCGGCGTCACGATCGCGGGCGTGGGGCATGGCCTCACGGTGCTCGTGGCACAAGCATCCACCGAGGGCGTGCAACGCAGGCTGATGCGGGCGGCGCTGGTTTCCGGCCTCGGGGTGTCCGCGGCCGCGGCCCTGGTCCTCGCGCTCGGCTCGGGATCGATCTCCGCGTGGGTCACCGGGAGCGCCGTTGCGCCTGGGCTGATCGCGTTTGCCGCTTCCGCGGGCTGCGCCGCCGTGGCGCCCAGCCTGCTCGCCTCCTACTGGCTGGGACGCGCCCGGCAGGACCGGATCCTCTGGCTCAACACCGCGACCATGCCGGCCATGGCCGGTGCGGCGTACTTCGCCCTGCCCGGCGCCATAGCGCAATCCGTGCTGGCCGCGCAGGCCGGCGCCGCGCTCGCTGCAGGCGCGGCGCTTTACGCGTGGCTGCGCCGCCCGGGCGCCGCAACGGGCACCGGCGCGGAGGTGAAGCGATTGCGCCGCTACATGCTCGCGGGATTGTCGATCGGGATCCTGAGCCCCGTCGCCATGCTCGCGGTGCGCAGCACGCTGTCGGGTGCGCTGTCGTGGGGCGACGCGGGCATCGTGCAGGCGCTCTGGCGCTCGTCCGAATGGATCACAGCCATCGCCTCGGGGATGCTTTGGCTGGTGGCGCTGCCGCGTTTCAGCGCCACGCACCGCACCGCGCGTTTCTTTCCCGAGCTCGCCCGCGTCGGCGTGGTGACGCTGCTGGTCGCCGCGATCCTGTTGCTGCTGCTCTGGTTCAACCAGGCGGCCGTGCTCGAAACGCTCTACGACGCGCGGTTCGTGATTCCAGATCGCGCCGCGGCGCTGTTCCTGCTGGGCGACTGGCTGAGGGTAGGCTCGTGGGTGTTCCTGTACGCGTTGTTCGCGATGCAGCGCACCGTGCCGATCGCAGTGGGCGAACTGCTGTCGATCCCGCTGTATGCCGCGCTGTTGATCGCGTTTCGCGACGGGCTGGGGCTCGAGCGCGCGGGAATGCTCTACTGCGCGAGCTATGCGGCCTACCTTGCTTTCAATGCCGCTGCGGTGCTGCGCGGCGCCGGGCGCCGGCGTGCGCCGCCCGTGCCCTAGGCGGTACCGGAAGCCTGCGCCACTGCCGAAACCCCGGTTTCGCCCGAAAAGCGGAAGCCCCAGGCGACGATCGGCGGGCCGACGAATTCGAACACGGCCACGGCGGCAAGCACCAGGGCGGTCACCGGCACGGCTTCGACCGGGAACAGGCGTTCGCTGGTCTGCACCAGCCCGATGGCAAGGCCCGCCATGGGCGCCAGCATGAGCCCGGTCGCGGCGGATTGCCGCCAGGGCCGCCGGAACGCCGCGCCGGCCGAGAAGGCACTCAGCCACTTGGCGAGGAAGCGCGCCCCCACCACCGCCCCCGCGGCCCAGCCGAAATGGAGCAGCTCCGCCAGGTGCAGGCTGGCGCCGGCAAAGACGAACAGCACGATGAAGAACATCTCGAAGGCCTCGCCGAAGTCCAGGTGCGACACCAGGTCCTTGTGCTCCAGGTTCTTCACCACGATGCCGAGGACCAGCGGCGCGAATACGGTGGACAGGTTGAGCGTGGTCGCGGCCCCGAGGGAGAACATGATCGCGCCCGCCACCAGCGCCAGGTGGTACTGCGAAGCCTTGCGCGTCTTGCGGGCGAGGTAGTGCAGGACGTACCCGACTACGACCGCCAGCGCGACGGATCCGGCCAGGCGGTACAGCGGCTGGAACAGGGTGGTCTGCCAGGGCGCGTTCGCCGCCGCGTGGAAGAACGGGATGACCGCGGAAAACGCGAGGAACGCGATCACGTTGTTGAGCGCGACCAGCGACTGGGAGGCCTCCGTGACGGGGCCGCCGGCGTCCACCTCGTGGGCGACGTGGAGCAGCACCGCCGGCGACGAGGAAATGCAGATGGCGGCCACCAGCGCGGCCGGCAGGACGCCGAAGCCGAGCCACGCCAGCGTCGCGTACACCGCCGCGAACGTCGCCGCCGATTCGAGCAGCGACGCGAACAGCACGTACCGGTTGCGGCCGATAAGCGCGATGTCGAGCGACAGCCCGAGGCGGTACAGGATCAGGCCGAGGGCGATGTCGACGAGGACACGCGCATCCTCCAGCGTCGCGGCGGTCAGCAGGTCGAGGCCGCTCGGGCCGATGCCGAGGCCGACCAGCATGAACCCGGTGATGCTCGGCAGCCAGGGCCGGCGGTGCGCAAGGAACCCGCCCAGGGCGCCGGCGGTCAGGAGGATGCCGAAGACGACTAGCGTGTTCGGCTCGGGAGGCCAGCTGGGGAGGAATTCCATGCGCGCATCTTACGCGACCGGCGCAACGCGCCGCGCGGGCGCCGGGATCCTCCTACCTTGCCAGCCCGTCCACGTACGTGCAGATCTCGCCCGGCGTGGTGAACCAGACCTTGTTGCTCGTCATGATGTGCTCCAGCGCGCGGCGCAGGTGCCGCAGCCGGTAGGGCTGGCCGACGAGGTAGGGATGCAGCGCGATGCCCATCACCAGGGGCTGCGCCTTCGACTGCACGACCATCTCGTCGAAGTTGTCGATGACGAGGTCGGCGAAGTCGCGGCCGTCCATCTGGCGCGCCACGATCATCGGGATGTCGTTCACTTCCTGCGGGTAGGGGATGCACCACAGCCCCTTGCCGTTGCGCGTGCGGAACTTGACCGGCTGGTCGTCGATGCACCAGTTGAGCGTGTAGGTGTAGCCGGCCTCGGCCATCAGGTCGGGCGTGGTGAAGCTCTCCGACAGCCAGGGCGACAGCCAGCCCTTCGGCGCGGTGCCCGACTCCTTCGCGATGCGGTCGCGGCAGTACTCGATCAGCTCGCGCTCCTTCGCCTCGGGCATGGTGCCCTGGCGGTCGGAGTTGGTGTGGCCGTGGCCGATGATCTCGTCGCCGCGCGCGACGAAGGCCTCGAGCACCTCGGGGCAGTAGTCGTAGAGCGCGGTGTTGGTGAGGACGCCGACCGGCACCTTCAGCTGGTCGAACAGCTCCAGCAGCCGCCACACGCCCACCCGGTTGCCGTAGTCGCGCCAGGCGTAGTTGCTGACGTCCGGCTGCGGGCTCTCGGGGCCGATGCGCGCGCCCAGCCCCTCGCCGAAGTCGAAATGCTCGAGGTTGAAGCCGAGGTAGACCGCGAGGCGCTTGCCGCCGGGAAAGCTGTAGTCGGGCCGCTTGTGGATCGGGGTGTAGTCGTAGCGGCCGTGGTCTTTGAGGGGTCGGGTCACGAGGGTCTCCTTTGTTTCCTTCTAGGCGCCGCCGAGGTAGGCGCGCTCGAGCACGGGATTGTTCTTCAGCTCTTCGGCCGTGCCGGCAAACACGATTCTGCCCGAAGACAGCACGTACGCGCGGTCGGCGAGCGACAGCGCCATGCGCGCCATCTGGTCGACCAGCAGGATCGTGCGGCCCTCGGCGCGCAGCTGGGCCAGCGCGCCGAACAGCTCGTTGACGATGGCCGGCGCGAGGCCGAGCGAAGGCTCGTCGAGCAGCAGCACCCTGGGATTGGCCGCGAGGCCGCGGGCCAGCGCCAGCATCTGCTGCTCGCCGCCCGACAGCGTGCCGGCGTCCTGATCGAGCCGCTCGCCGAGGCGGGGAAAG
>JAFEDL010000087.1 GCA_018241645.1 Pseudomonadota bacterium | reverse complement strand
AAGCTGCGCCACGCGGGCGCGATCTTCCTCGGGCGCTACACGTCCGAAGCGCTTGGCGACTATTGCGCCGGCCCCAACCACGTGCTCCCCACATCGAGCACTGCAAGGTTTTCCTCTCCGCTGGGGGTCTATGATTTCCAGAAGCGCACCAGCCTGATCGGCGTCTCCCGGGACGGTGCGGCGGCGCTTGGCCGCATCGCGGCCACGTTGGCGAACGGCGAAGGCCTGCAGGCGCATGCATTGTCCGCGGAATACAGGATCGGGTAGCCACATGCCGAAGAAGCCAGACCAGCTCGTGCGTCCGGAAATCCTCGCGATCAAGGCCTATCACGTCGCGGAGTCCGAGGGCATGGTCAAGCTGGACGCCATGGAGAACCCCTACCGGCTGCCGCCCGAGATGCGGGCGGAACTGGCGTCGGTGCTTGCCGAGGCGGAGATCAACCGTTACCCGGAGCCCACCGGCAAGAAGCTGCGCGAGCTGCTTGCGGCGCGCATGGGGGTGCCCGCGGGCATGGAGCTGCTCCTCGGAAACGGGTCGGACGACCTGATCCAGATCGTCACCCTTGCCCTTGCGCGGCCGGGTGCCGTGGTCATGTACCCCGATCCCACGTTCGTCATGTACAAGATGAACGCGGTGCTTGCCGGCATGAAGCCGGTGGGTGTGCCGACGCGGGCCGATTTCTCCCTGGACCGCGACGCCTTCGTTTCCGCCGTCCGGGAGCACAAACCTGCGGTCATCTTCATAGCCTACCCCAACAACCCGACCGGGGCGCTATTCGACGCGGACGACATCGTCGCGATCATCCGCGCCACGGACGGCCTGGTGGTGCTGGACGAGGCATACCACGTATTTGCGCAAAAGACGTTCATGCGCAGGCTTGCGGAATTCCCCAACCTGGTCGTGATGCGTACGGTCTCCAAGCTGGGCCTGGCGGGGATACGCCTCGGATATCTTGCCGGCCTTCCGGAGTGGGTGCGGGAGTTCAACAAGGTGCGCCAGGCCTACAATGTCAGCGTGCTGACCCAGGCCGCCGCCATCTACGTGCTCGGCAAGCTCGACGTGCTCGAGGAGCAGGCCGGCGTCATCCGGGACGAGCGCACTGTCCTGCGGGAGGGACTGGCCTCGCTTCCGGGGGTGACCCTGTATCCGTCGGCGGCGAATTTCTTCCTGACCCGCGTCCCGGACGCCCTGCAATGCTTCGAAGCGTTGAAAGCACAGGGTGTGCTTGTCAGGAATTTCCACGGCGCGCACCCGGCGCTCGCCAATTGCCTGCGGATCACCGTCGGCACACCCGATGAAAACAGGATTCTCCTTTCCGCCATGCGCGAAGCGCTATGAGGAATGCCATGCGTAAATCCGAAGTCGTCCGCAGCACGAAAGAAACGCAGATTCGCGTCCAGCTCGACCTGGACGGTACGGGCGCGGTCCGGCTGTCCACCGGCCTGCCGTTTCTCGAACACATGCTCGAACAGATCGCGCGGCACGGCCTACTGGACATGGAAATCGAGGCCAAGGGGGACCTGCACATCGACGCCCACCATACGGTGGAGGATGTGGGTATCGCGCTGGGCCAGGCATTCGCGAAGGCTGTCGGGGACAAGGCAGGCGTGTTCCGGTACGGACACGCATATGTCCCGCTGGACGAGGCCCTGTCGCGCGTGGTCGTTGACCTGTCCGGCCGGCCGGGGCTCGAGTACCACGTCAAATACACGCGCGCCCTGATCGGCGAATTCGACGTGGACCTGATGCGCGAATTCTTCCAGGGGTTCGTCAATCACGCGATGGTGACCTTGCACATAGACAATTTGCGCGGCGCCAACGCCCATCACCAGTGCGAGACCATCTTCAAGGCGTTCGGCCGCGCGCTGCGAATGGCTGTCCAGGCCGATCCGCGCAGTGCGGGCGTGGTGCCGTCGACCAAGGGAACGCTCTAACCCGATCCCCCGATGGATATCGCAGTGGTTGATTACGGGATGGGCAACCTGCGCTCGGTGTCGAAGGCGCTGGAGCATGTCGCCCCCGGCGCCGACGTGAGGGTGACAGCCCGGCCGGAGGACCTGCGCATTGCCGGCCGGGTCGTCGTCCCGGGCCAGGGGGCAATGCCCGATTGCATGCGCGAGCTGCGGGCCCGCGGCCTGGCAGATGCCGTTGTGGAAGCGACCCGCACGAAGCCGTTTCTCGGCATCTGCATCGGGCTGCAGATGCTTTTCGACTTCAGCGAAGAAGGCGGGGTCAGGGGGCTTGCCGTGCTGCCCGGATCCGTGCGCCGGTTCCCGGATGCGCTGCGGGACGCGTCCGGGGCGCGGCTCAAGGTGCCGCACATGGGGTGGAACCAGGTGATCCAGACGCGGGCGCACGCGTTGTGGGGCGGCATCGAGGACGCTAGCCGGTTCTATTTCGTGCACAGCTATTACGCCCGCGAGGCGGACCCCGCCATCGTGAGCGGGCGTTGCACCTACGGCCTGCCCTTTACCGCTGCCGTTGCGAGGGATAACATGTTCGCGGTCCAGTTCCATCCGGAGAAAAGCCAGGCTGCCGGCCTCAGACTGCTGCGAAACTTTGTCCAATGGCAACCCTGACCATTCCGGTCCATCGAACGCACTTCCCAACACGCGACCCTTGAGCCCAGACGTGTCAGTCCAGAACACGGCAGCTTTGCCATGCTGATCATTCCTGCAATCGACCTGAAGGACGGACGGTGCGTGCGCCTGCAGCAGGGTGACATGGATTCGGCCACGGTCTTTTCGGACGACCCGGTGGCCATGGCGCGCAACTGGGCCGGACAGGGCGCCCGGCGCCTTCACATCGTGGACCTGAACGGCGCGATCGCGGGAAAGCCGAAGAACGAAAAGGTGATCCGCGACATGATCGCCGCAGTTGGGGACAGCCTTCCCATCCAGCTGGGCGGCGGGATCCGGGACCTCGACACAATAGAAAGCTACATCGATGCCGGCGTCGCATACGTGATCATCGGTACCGCCGCCGTCAAGAATCCCGGGTTCCTCCACGATGCGTGCTATGCGTTCCCGGGCCACATCATCGTGGGGCTCGATGCCAAGGACGGCAAAGTCGCGGTGGAGGGGTGGTCGAAGATGACCGGCCACGACGTCATCGATCTCGGCAAGAAGTTCGAGGACTACGGAGTGGAGGCGCTGGTGTACACCGACATCGGCCGGGACGGGATGCTCACGGGAGTGAACATCGAGGCCACCCTGAAGCTCGCGCAGGCCATCCGCATCCCGATCATCGCCTCCGGCGGACTGAGCAACATCAAGGATGTGCAGGCGGTCTGCAAACTCGTCCCGGAAGGTATCGTGGGTGCGATCGCCGGGCGTGCCCTGTACGAGGGAAAGCTCGACTTCAAGAAAGCCCAGGCCGCGGCGGACAAAGCGGTAGGCAAGGCCTGACCCGCAAGGGCAAGTTCGGGAAGATTCCGGTGAGCCTCGCCAAGCGCGTAATTCCCTGCCTGGACGTGACCGCGGGGCGCGTCGTGAAGGGCGTCAACTTCGTCAGCCTGAGGGACGCCGGTGATCCCGTCGAGATCGCGCGCCGCTATGACGAGCAGGGGGCCGACGAACTGACCTTCCTGGACATCACGGCCAGTTCCGATGGCCGGGACATCATCCTGCATGTGATCGAAGCCGTCGCGGCCCGTGTCTTCATACCGCTTACAGTCGGGGGCGGTGTGCGCAAGGTCGAAGACGTGCGGCGGCTGCTGAACGCCGGGGCGGACAAGGTGTCGATCAATACTGCGGCGGTGCAGAATCCGGAACTGGTGCGTGAGGCGTCCGGCAAGGTGGGCAACCAGTGCATCGTCGTCGCCATCGATGCCAAGCAGCACGGCGATCACTGGGAGGTTTATACGCACGGCGGTCGAAACCCCACCGGGCTGGATGCGGTCGACTGGGCGAGGCAGATGGAGGCGGCCGGCGCCGGGGAAATCCTGCTGACCAGCATGGACCGGGACGGCACCCGCAATGGATTCGACCTCGGGCTCACGCGCGCCGTGTCCGACGCAATAGGCATTCCCGTGATCGCGTCCGGAGGAGTGGGTTCCCTGGAGCATCTGGCGGAAGGCGTCCTGGCCGGCCATGCCGACGCGGTCCTTGCGGCGTCGATATTTCATTTCGGCGAGTACACCCTTGCCGAAGCCAAGGAGTACATGCGCAGCCGCGGCGTCGAGGTCAGGCTGTGACCGGGCCGGCGGCCGGCTGGCTCGACGAGCTGCGTTGGGACAAGCAGGGCCTCGTGCCGGTCGTCACCCAGGACGCGGCGAGCGGCAAGGTGCTGACGGTGGCCTGGATGAACCGGGAGGCGTTGTCCATGACCGCCGCCAGCGGAGAGGCGGTCTACTGGTCGCGATCCCGCCAGCGGTTGTGGCACAAGGGCGAGGAATCCGGCCATATCCAGAAGGTGCTTGAAATCAGGCTCGATTGCGACGCCGACGTGGTATTGCTTGCAGTCGAGCAAATCGGCGGGATCGCCTGCCATACGGGCCGCGAACGGTGCTTCTTCCGGAAGCTGGAGGACGGCCGCTGGCAGGAAACCGACCCGGTGCTGAAGGATCCCGACCTAATCTACGGAAAGCGATGAAACCAGGACTGAACGAGATCCTCGAGCGCATTGCCGCCGCCATCGAGGAAAGAAAGGAAGGCAACGCCGATGTTTCCTATGTGGCGAGGCTGCTCGCCAAGGGCGAGGACGCGATCCTCAAGAAGATCGGGGAGGAAGCGACCGAAACGGTGCTCGCCGCGAAGGACGGGGACAGGCTGCATCTCGTGCGCGAGACCGCCGACCTCTGGTTCCATTGCATGATCATGCTTTCCCATTACGGGCTCGGCCCGCAGGACGTCCTGGCCGAGCTGCAGAGGCGCGAGGGCATCTCGGGGATCGACGAAAAGGCCGCCCGCAAAGACAAGTTGCGCGACGCGGAATGACCGATATGGAAGACTGCCTGTTCTGCAAGATCGTCCGGGGGGCCATCCCGTCCCGGAAGCTGTACGAAGACGATGACGTCCTGGCTTTCCACGATATCCGGCCGGTGGCCCCGGTGCATTTCCTGATCATTCCCAAGACCCACGTCGAAACGCTTTACGAGACCGGTGTCGAGCACCAGGCGGCCCTCGGCAAGATGCTGGCCCTGGTGGGCGGCCTGGCCCGGGAGGCGGGGGCAAACGACGGATTTCGCACCATAGTCAACTGCGGGCGTGTGGGGCATCAGGAGGTGTATCATTTGCACATGCATGTGATCGGCGGCCCGGAACCTCTCGGCCCGATGATCGTCAGAAGGAAATAGGAGGCTCTTATGGGTGGACTCTCGATTTGGCACTGGCTCATCGTCCTTGTGATCGTGATGCTGGTGTTCGGCACCAAGAAGCTGCGCAACATGGGTGCGGATCTCGGCGGGGCCGTGCGCGGATTCAAGGAAGGCATGCGCGAGGGCGGCGACAAGCCCGCGGAAGGCCCGGCCCAGCAGGTGACTGGCGGCAAGACCGTCGAAGGCCAGGTCACGGGAAAATCCGAGACCAAAGCCTAGGCAGGCCGTTTTTTTGATGCGGGGCGTCCCTAGGGGCGCCCTTTGTTTCTGCGGGTTCCTCTAGTGTTCGATATCGGATTTTCCGAGCTGGTGGTGATCGGCCTCGTGGCGTTGATCGTAATCGGCCCCGAGCGGCTGCCGCGCGTCGCCCGTACGGTCGGCCACCTCATCGGCCGGCTGCAGCGCTATGTGGCCGACGTCAAATCGGACATCAACCGGGAAGTCGAGCTCGAGGAATTGCGCAAGATGCGCGACTCGGTGCAGGAGGCGGCCGCCAGCATCGAAACTTCCGTGACTTCCGGCCTTTCAAGGACCGAGGCGGAGATCAACAGCACGATTGCCCATGTAGTGCCGCCCGAGGCAGGGCCCGTACCCGGCTCGGCCGCGCCCGAAGCCGCGCAGGAAGCCGCCACGCCGGCGGACAAGAAGCCTTGACCAGGAATAAGGCGTGAACACGCAGGAAACCTTCATCTCCCACCTGGTCGAGCTGCGCACCCGCCTGATTCGCGCGCTGCTGGCCGTGGTGGTGATCTTCCTCTGCCTGTTTCCCTGGGCCAAGGACCTCTACACCCTGCTTGCAAGTCCCCTGCTTGCGGTCCTTCCGCACGGCGGGCAGATGATCGCGACGGATGTGGTGGGCGTCTTCATCGTGCCGATGAAGGTCGCGTTCCTGGTGGCCTTCCTGATCGCATTGCCCTACGTGCTCTACCAGCTGTGGGCCTTTGTCGCCCCCGGCCTGTACGCGCATGAGAAGCGGCTGGTGCTGCCCCTCGTGATCGCCAGTTCCGTGCTGTTCTTCATCGGCATGTCGTTCGCCTATTTCCTCGTGTTCCCCGTCGTGTTCAAGTTCATGGCCTCGATCGCGCCGCAGGGCGTGGCATGGATGACCGACATCGAGAAGTACCTGTCGTTCGCAATCACGACGTTCGTCGCCTTCGGCGTCACCTTCGAGGTGCCCGTGATCGTGATCGTGCTGGTGCGCGCGGGCCTCGTATCCATCGACAAGCTCAAGGAGGCGCGACCCTATGTCATCGTCGGCGCCTTCGTGGTCGGCGCGATCTTCACGCCGCCGGACGTGATCTCCCAGCTCCTGCTTGCGGTGCCGTTGTGCCTGCTCTACGAGCTCGGGATCTTCCTGGCGCGCTTTATCGGCAGCGGGGCGAAAGCGGACCCCGATTCGCCGGCGGCGGAGGCCGGGGAAGAACCCCGCGGCTGAGCCGGGGCATTCCCGCGGCCGGGGCCCTATTGCCTGCCGTTCAGGAATCGCCTGATCAAAGCGACCTGGTCCGGCACGTTCAGCGCGGGCGCGTGCCCGCACCCCGCTATGGTTACCACGACCGCCCCGGGACCCCTCGAACGCATCTCTTCGGCGGTCCCCGCAAGGAGCAGGTCGGAGTCTTCGCCGCGCAGGCACAGCGTAGGGGCCAGGATGCGGTCATAGCTTTCCCACAGGTCGTAGTCCCGCGGGTG
This sequence comes from Pseudomonadota bacterium, assembly GCA_018241645.1. Classification (GTDB taxonomy): domain Bacteria; phylum Pseudomonadota; class Gammaproteobacteria; order Burkholderiales; family SG8-39; genus SZAS-79. Next base: position 53,325 of record JAFEDL010000087.1, on the reverse strand, counting down.
ATGCTCGAACTGCAGGACCATCTTCGGGTCGTAGTGTGGCGTGACCTTGCCGTCCGGCATCCTGCGCGTCGAAGATTCGGCAAGCTGCCGCCACTGTTCGTCCGAAAGCCACCCGTAGGGCCTGTAGATTGACCGGAAGTACTGTTCCAGTTCGCTTACACGGTCGAACTGCGCGGGGCTGCCTGCGTAAGACCGGATGCGCTCGACTGCGGCCTCGCCGAGCTTCGGCCCGATGTCGTTGAGGACCAGCCGCCGGATGCGGTTGCGCAGAGACCCTCCGGCGAGGTACATCCCGATTGCGCCGCCCATCGACGTTCCGACCCAGTGCAGATCGCCGATTCCGAGCTGGTCGATGAGCGATTCGGCGACTTTCGCATAGAACGGCAGGCAGTATTCCGACCGCGGGTCCGGGCTCCATTCGGACAGGCCGCGCCCGATGGTATCCGGGCACACCACGCGGTACCTGTCCGCAAGGTTCGCCGCGAGATAGTCCATGTCCCGCCCCGTGCGCGCGAGGCCATGCCAGGCCACGACGGTTTCGGAATTGCCGGCGCCCCACAGCGTGTAATGGATCTCCCGGCCGGCGCAGGCCAGGTAATGGGATTGGAAGCTCATGCCTGTGACCGGTTCAATTGGGACGGGAAGTCTTCTGGCGCAACCGCCCGACGATGCCAAGCGGAAAGTAGTAGACACACACGATGAAGAGCACGCCCAGCCAAAGCAGCCAGCGGTCCGGATGCAGGAGGTTCGGCAGCAGGGGGATGCCCTGCGCGGCTCCGCTGGCCAGCTTCATCAGGTCCTGGAGGTAGTTCTGGGCGAGCACAAAAATGGTCGCACCAAGCACCGCGCCGTACATCGTACCCATGCCCCCGATGACCACCATCAGCAGGATGTCGATCATGATGTTGAAGGAGAGCGTCGTGTCGGGGCCCGTGTAGCGCAGCCACAGCGCGTAGAGGATGCCGGCCGCGGCGGCCGTCGCGGCGGCGAGGCAGTTCGCGATTGTCCGGTATACAACCGTGCGATACCCCAGCGCCTCGGCGCGGAATTCGTTCTCCCGTATTGACAGGAGCACCTTGCCGAAAGGGGAGTTCACAACGCGCAGGAGCAGCAGGAACAGCGCCAGCGCGGCGAGGAACACGATGTAGTAGCTCACCAGCCGGCCGGTGATTTCGACGCCGAGGACGGGAGCTTCGACCAGCCGCGTGCCGGGCAGCAGCAGCCCGGGGAGCTTGTAATTGAGTCCGTCTTCCCCGCCGGTGAGCCAAGACAGCTGCGACGCGAGTATCAGGAAGAACGAAGCCACCGCGAGCGTGATCATCGCGAAGAAGATGGTCTTTACCCGCAGCGACAGCAGCCCGATGCAGAACGCCAGCGCAACCGCGAGGACCAGCGCGATGCCACCGCCCAAGGCGAGGCTCCCCCAGGTCGGGCCCAGTTTTGCGGCCGCAATGCCGATGCCGTAGCCGCCGATGCCGAAGAACATCGTGTGCGCAAACGAGACGATGCCGGTGTAGCCGAGGAGCAGGTCGTAGCTCGCCACGAGCACGATGAAGATCAGTATCTTTGCGGCCACGTTCAGCGAGCGCGTCCCGGGAAAGACAAACGGGGCAAGGGCGAGGCCCGCCAGGATCGCGATGAGGATCGCCGTCAGCAGCCGGCTGCGCGGGTAGTCTCCGGAGAGCACGGTGCCGAGCATGCTCAGGCCTTTCCTATCGGGTAGAGCCCGCGCGGGCGCCACAGCAGGATCAGCACCATCAGCAGGATGTTCGACCCGAGCGCGAGTTTCGGCGCGAGGTAGCCGGCGTAGTTGGCCACCAGGCCGACGAGCAGGGCGCCGACGAAGCAGCCGCCGACGGAACCGAGGCCGCCAATGATGATGACGATGAAGATCAGCACCATCATCTGCATGCCCATGTTCGACTGTACCGATTCCTGGTACATCGCCCACATCACGCCGCCCAGCCCCGCGAGGCCGGAACCCGCGACGAATACCCCCACAAACAGGCGCCTGATCCGGTACCCGAGTGATTCCACCATTTCGGGGTTTTCAACGCCGGCGCGAATCAACAGGCCCAGCCGGGTGCGATTCAGGACCAGGAACATCGCGGCAAATACGGCGATGCCCACAGCGACGGCGAGCAGCCTGTAGCGCTCAACCGCGACCTCCCCGAAAGTGATTGCGCCGGAGAAGAACGCCGGCCGGGGGAGCGGGATCACGTCCGGTCCCCAGATGACGTGGATCATCTGTTCGGCCACGATCAGGCCGCCCATGGTGACCAGGATCTGCTTGAGGTGGTCGCCGTATACCGGCCGGATGACGACACGCTCGAAGAACCAGCCCAGCAGGCCTGCCACCATCATTGCGGCAAGGATCGCCGGCGCGATTGCCGAGAGGTTCGCGAGCGCGCTGGGCTCCTGCATCGAGCTCTTCATCGGGACGAGCACGGACGCGGCGACGAACGCGCCTACGGAGATGAACGCCCCGTGTGCAAAGTTCATCACATCCATCAATCCGAATACCAGCGTCAGGCCGGAGGCCATGATGAAGATCATCATGCCCATGGCCAGGCCCGCAACAGTGAGCGTCACCCAGGTGGGCAGGCTGGGAATGAAGGCTACGGCGGCCAGCGCGACCGCGGGCACGACCAGCAGCGGGACGATGTCGAGCCGCGCGCCGGGGACGGCGGTGTCGGAGTGCGGCTTCATTGGTGCGAATCCAGGGACAGGCCCAGCAGCCGGGTCTGGAGCGCCTCGTCGCGAGCGAGGTCCGCCATCCGGCCGGAGTGCACGACGCGGCCGGAATCCATCACCGCCACCGAATCGCCCAGTTCGCGCGCCACGTTGAAATTCTGCTCGACCAGCAGGATCGTCGTCTCCAGCTTGAGTTCGCGAAACGCCTCGATCATGTTCGCGATGATCGCCGGCGCCAGCCCTTTCGTGGGCTCATCGATGAGCAGGAGCCTTCTGGGTTCGACGATGGCGCGGGAGATGGCAAGCATCTGCTTCTGCCCGCCGGACAGGTTGCCGGCAAGCGAGTTCCAGAATTTCTGCATCGCGGGAAAGAGCTTGAATATCCTCGCCAGGCGCGATTCGTCGAACGAGCGTTCGCGCGCCGCCAGCAGGAGGTTCTCGCGGACCGTCAAACCGGCGAAGATGCTCATGTTTTCGGGTACGTAGGCCACGCCGAGCTGGGCGACCGAGGGGGTGGCCATCCCGGCGATGTCGGCGCCGCCGAGGTCTATGCGGCCCGCGGATGCGCGCCACAGCCCCATGATCGTGCGCAGCGTGGTTGTCTTGCCTGCGCCATTGCGGCCCAGGAGCATCGTAAGTTCGCCGCGCGGGACGACCAGGTCCACGCCCTGGAGGATGTGGTACAGGTTGATGTGCGTATTGACGCCGGAGAGCGCGAGCATCGGTTCAGGCACGGGCAACTCCGAGATAGGCTTCCTGGACGATCGGCGAGGCAATGACCTCGCCCGGGTCGCCGTCGGCCACGAGCTGCCCCTGGTGGAGCACGATGATGCGGTCCGCCAGGGACCTGACCACGTCCATCTTGTGCTCCACCAGCAGCACGGTCTTGTCGGCCTGCTGCTTGATCATGTGGATCAGCTCGAGGATGACCGGCACCTCGTCCACGCTCATGCCTGCGGTCGGTTCGTCGAACATGAAGATCTCGGGCTCGAGCGCAAGCAGGATGGCCACTTCGAGCTTCCTCTGGTCGCCATGGGACAGTGTCGCGGCGATGAGGTCGCGCTTGTCCGCGAGCGCCACCCGGTACAGGCAGTGCTCCGCCCTCTCGACCAGCGCCACATGCGAACCCCAGACGGACACCATCCTGTAGCCCAGGCCCGCCCGCGACTGCACCGCCAAGCGCACGTTCTCGAGCACGGTCAGCCGGGGAAACAGGTTCGTCAGCTGGAACGCCCTGCCGATCCCGCGGCGGGTGCGGCCCGGCGCGGAGAGCCCGCTCACGTCCTCGCCGAAAAGCGACACCCGGCCTTCGGTCGCCTTCAACTGCCCGGAAATGAGGTTGAAATACGTCGTCTTGCCCGCCCCGTTCGGGCCGACGATTGCCGTGAGCGTTCCCGGGCGGAAGGCGCAGGAAACCGCGTCGACGGCCACATGGCCGCCGAAGCGGACCGTGAGGCCGTGCGTTTCCAGGACCGGGTGTTCGCCGATCATGCAGCCTCCAGTCCGGCGGGGTATCGGGCTAGCGCTTGTTGCGGACCGGGATCGGCATGGACGCGGCGGGAATCTCGCCCACCAGTTCGAGCAGGTCCCACTCGTCCTTCTGGTTCTTCTTGATCCGGAAGTGGTACATGTTCTGCATGGCCTGGTGATCTTCCTTGCGGAAGGTCATCGCGCCCTTCGGGGTTTCGAACGACATGCCTTCCATTGCCGAGATCAGCTTCTCGGTATCGGTCGAACCGGCCTTCTTGAGCGCCTCGACGACCGCAATGCCGGCTGCCATGCCGCCCGCGGTGAAGAAGTCCGGCGGCGACTTGAACCGCTTCTGGTGCTCGGCCACCAGCCAGTCGTTCATCTTGTTCTTTGGGAAGCCATGGTAGTAGTAGATTGCACCCTCCACCCCGGGGAAGTCCTTCCAGCCCTTCATGACCGGAAGGATGTTCCCGCCGGGCGCCAGCTCGATCCCGTAGCGCTCCGGCTTGAGGTCCGCGATCTTTGTCATCGGGTGCGGGCCGGCCCATACGATGGCGAGCACCTTGCGGCCCGGCTTGTCCTTCAGGACTTCAAAGATGCGCTGGGCGGGCGCGGTGAAGTCGGTGGTCTGGACCGGCGCATATTCCTCGTGGACGATCTTTGCCTTGGGATTGAGCTTGGCAAGGGCTTCCTTGTACGCCTTGATGCCGTCGCGGCCGAAGGCATAGTCCTGCGCGAGCGTCGCGATCGAAACATCGCCCTTGAGGGCGGCTGCGGCGGCCACCGCGTCCTGGGTGGAACTGCGCCCGGTGCGGAAGATGTACCGGTTCCAGTTCTCACCCGTGATCTGGTCAGCCACCGCGGGTTCGACCAGCAGGATCTTCTTGTACTCCTCGGCGACTGGCAGCATTGCGAGGGCAACCCCGGATCCCGTCGGGCCGATCGCGATGTCGGCCTTGTCGTCCCCGAATGCGGCGGCAAGCTGGGCCTTGCCCACGTCCGGCTTGAACTGGCTGTCCTTCTCGATCACCACGATCTTGCGGCCAAGCACTTCCATCTTCCCGCCGGTGGCGTATTCCAGGCCCATCATCAGGCCCGCCTGGGTTTGCTTGGCGTAGGCTTCGAGCACGCCTGTCTTGTCGTAGACGTGCGCAATCCTGATTTCCTTGGCTTGCGCGAATGCTGCCGTAGCGGACAGCGCCAATGTGGTGGCGGCGAGCCACCGGGTCATTAGTTTCATCATTCCTCCTCAGGGTAGATGCCAGCCGCTTTGCAGCGGCATTGGGTAGGGCGATACGCAACCTGCGTGCCATGCCCGGCAACTCGTTGACTTCAATGGAGTTAGCAGGCCGCTCCGGCTGGGCTTAAATGGGACATGTCCAGATATTAGGCGGGACGGGTTTAATAGATCTTTTAAAACAGCACGATATATACACAAAGTGCCGTCTAAAATTAATACACTATGTCTATTAATTGGACAATCGCTTGATCTCGGCAAGCTTCCCGTACAAGGTGGCCCTGGATATGCCGAGCAGTCGCGCCGCCGAAACCTTGTTCCCTTGCGTGGCCTCGAGCGCCGACCGGATCGAGCTGTGCTCCAGTTCCGCGATCAGCTGTGGCAGCGGGCGCAGCGCCGGCCGCGGCGACTCGCGTCGCGCCGAAGGCAATATGGAAAGGAAATCCTCCGAGGTCAGCCGGATGTTGTCCGTATGCATCGTCGCCTGCTCGAGGACGTTGCGCAGTTCGCGAACGTTGCCCCGCCACTCGTGGGTGGCGAGCGCGCCGATCGCCGATGAAGTCATCTCCCGCTGGGGCATTCCCGTCCTTTGCGCAATGCTCTCCAGCAGGCTTTCGCACAGCGCCTCGAGGTCCGAGAGTCGCTCGCGAAGCGACGGCAGCCGCACCGGCAGCACGTTCAGCCGGTAGTAAAGGTCCGGGCGGAAGCGGCCCTCGTCCACCAGGGCCTTGAGGTTGCAGCTTGTGGCCGCGATCACGCGGACATCGACTTCGGCGACGCGATTGGAGCCCAGGGGTTCGATCTCCCGTTCCTGCAGCACACGCAGGAGTTTTGCCTGCAGCGACAGCGGCATGTCCCCGATTTCATCCAGGAACAGCGTGCCGCCATCGGCGATCTTGAACTTCCCGTCCCGCCCCTTGCGATCGGCACCGGTGTACGCGCCGGGGGCCACACCGAAGAACTCGGCCTCCAGCAGCGTTTCCGGGACCGCGGCGAGGTTCACGCCGATGAACGGTTTCAGCGCCCGGGAGGATGCGGCGTGGATTGCATGGGCGAGCATCTCCTTGCCGGTGCCGGTCTCGCCGAGCAGGAGCACCGTGGTGTCGAGCTGCGCGGCCCGGCGCGCCTGGCGCTTGACCTCGAGCGCGGCCGGGCTGGACCCGATGTAGCTTGCGAAGGTGTACTTCGGCCGGCGCTGGGCGGCCAGTTCCTTGCGGGCCTCGTCGAGTTCGCCCTGCAACCGCGCGAACTTGGCGATCAGCGGCTGCAGTGTCGCCTCCGGGTGGTCGAACAGGACCATCCCCAGCGCGCCGATCACTTCACCCCCGGCATCGCGCAGCGGGATGCGGCTGACGACAAAGGTTCCCGCCTTGTTGGTGAGCAGGTCGACCAGGATCGGCTTGCCGGTCTCGACGACCTGCCGCATCAGGGTGTTGGGCACCACCTCCTCCACCGGCCTGCCGACGAAGTCGTCGGGCCCCGCCACGCCCAGGGCGGGGAGGAACCGCTTGTAGCTGTCGTTGATCCAGACGACGCGCCCGGCCCGGTCGACAAGCATCATGCCTTCGCTCATCGTCGAGAACAGCTCGAACATCGATTGGGCTGCGAGCTTCAGGACGCTTTCCGCGTCCCTCGGAAGGCGGGTATCCGACATGAATGGCTCCCGTGGGATTTCGCCGGCGCTTCCGCAGGCGCCTGGTATTGGTTACTGCCTTTCGGGCTGCGGCTTGGGCCGCTTGCCCACGACGACCGAAATTTCCAGCTCTTCCTGGCCGCGGCGCAGCTTCAGCCGCGCATTGCTGCCGGGCTGCAGTCCGGCAACCAGCGTCAGCATGTTTTGCGGGTCCGTCACCGGCTTGCCCTCGATCCCGACAAGCACGTCGCCGGGCTTGACTCCGGCCTTGTCCGCCGGGCCGTTGCGCAGCACGCCCGCGATGATGGTCCCGCGCGTGTCCTTGAGCTTGAAGGATTCGGCCAGGGCCGGCGTGATCTCCTGCACCTCCACGCCTATCCAGCCGCGCGTGACGCTGCCGGTCTTGATGATCGACTCCATCACCTGCTTCGCGGTCGACACGGGGATTGCGAAGCCGATGCCCATCGAACCGCCCGAACGCGAGTAGATCGCCGTGTTGATCCCCACCAGGTTGCCCGCGGAATCGATCAGTGCGCCGCCGGAATTGCCGGGGTTGATCGCGGCGTCGGTCTGGATGAAATTCTCGAACGTGTTGATGCCGAGCTGGCTGCGCCCGAGCGCGCTTACGATCCCGGAGGTCACGGTCTGGCCGACGCCGAACGGGTTGCCGATCGCGAGCACCACGTCCCCGACGCGCAGCGCGTCGGAGGAGCCGAACGTGATGGCCGGGAGCTGCCCGCTCTCGACGCGCAGCACTGCGAGGTCGCTTTCGGAATCGCTGCCGACCTGCTTTGCCAGCAGCTTTCTGCCGTCGGCGAGGAGCACCTCGATCTCGTCGGCCGCTTCGACCACGTGGCTGTTGGTGAGGATGTAGCCCGAGGGACTGACGATCACGCCGGACCCCAGGCTGGAGGAGCGCTCCGGCTGGTCGCCGAACTGGTCGCCGAAGAAACGTCGAAACAGCGGGTCGTTCAGGAGCGGGTTACGCGGGGCGCGCACCTCCTTGCTGGTGAAGATGTTCACCACCGAGGGCGTGGCTTTCCTCACGGCGTCGTTGTAGGAGTGGGCGCGCGGCGCGCCGGCGGGGTTTTCCGGCGCGGTCTGCATGGTGATCGCGCCTCCGCCGGCCGGAATGGTGCTCTTGGCCGGCAGCCACTCGGGCTTGAGGGTCGAAATCACGAACAGGAGGGCGAGGCAGACGGTCGCCGCTTGCGAAAAAATGAGCCAAAGCCGTTTCATGCGGCGAATCTAACATATGCGCCGACCGCGGCCGCCCGGCGTCCCGCCGGCCGCCTGCTTTCATGAAAAATCGCCCGGATTCAGTCAGTTAGGCGCAGAAATTTGGTGTTTTGCGCACTCCGCCGGTATAATCGCCGGCTTCTCCGGACCATTCATCATTTCCAGCGGGGTTCCTTCAATGAGTCAACAGGAAAAAGTCGACAAGGCTAGGCGCAACCTGGTTGTCGCCACCAGCGTCGCAGGCGGCCTCGCGTCGGTCGGCGCGGCAGTGCCCTTTGCGGCGAGCTGGATGCCTTCCGAGCGTGCCAAAGCCGCCGGCGCCCCGGTGGAAGCCGACATCAGCCGGCTGGCGCCGGGTGAGATGCAGGTGGTCGAATGGCGCGGCAAGCCGGTCTGGATCCTGCGCCGGACGAAGGAAATGCTGGAAGGGATCAAGAAGAGCGACCCGATGGTCTCGGATCCCAAGTCGGATGTCCCGCAGCAGCCCGAATACGCGAAGAACGAATTCCGCTCGATCAAGGAAGAGTACGTGGTCCTCGAGGGCGTGTGCACCCACCTCGGATGCTCCCCGCAGATCAAGACCGTCGAAGCGCGCGCGGAAATGGGCGAGAGCTGGGAGGGCGGGTTCTACTGCCCGTGCCACGGCTCCAAGTTCGACCTGGCCGGCCGCGTCTACAAGGGTTCGCCGGCGCCGATCAACCTGCCGGTGCCGCCGTACACGTTCGTGTCTGACGGCACGATCCTGATCGGCGACGACAAGAAGGGGGCGTAATCAAATGGCGACACCGATAGCGGCAGTGTGGAACTGGATCGATGAACGCATGCCCACCCTGGGCGAGGAGTACCGGAAGCACATGTCCGAGTACTACGCGCCGAAGAACTTCAATTTCTGGTACTACTTCGGCGCGATGTCGATGCTCGTGCTGGTCATCCAGATCGCGTCCGGCATCTTCCTGACGATGAACTACAAGCCCGACGCGGCACTCGCATTCGGCTCGGTCGAGTACATCATGCGCGACGTGCCGGGCGGCTGGATCATCCGGTACATCCATTCCACCGGCGCGTCGATGTTCTTCATCGTCGTCTACCTGCACATGTTCCGCGCGCTCCTGTACGGCTCGTACAAGAAGCCCCGCGAACTGGTCTGGATCTTCGGCGTGATCATCTACCTGTGCCTGATGGCCGAGGCGTTCTTCGGCTACCTGCTTCCGTGGGGCCAGATGTCCTACTGGGGCGCGCAGGTGATCGTGAACCTGTTCAGCTCCGTTCCGTTCATCGGCCCGGACCTGTCGGTCCTGATCCGCGGCGACTACGTGGTTTCGGACGCGACCCTGAACCGGTTCTTCGCGCTGCACGTGATCGCGGTGCCGCTGGTCCTGATCGGGCTCGTTGCCGCGCACATCCTCGCGCTGCATGACGTCGGTTCCAACAACCCCGACGGCATCGAGATCAAGAAAAACAAGGACGCCAATGGCAGGCCGCTCGACGGCATCCCGTTCCACCCGTACTACACGGTGAAGGACGCGGCCGGCGCGGTCATCTTCCTCGCGGTGTTCTCGGCCATCCTGTTCTTCGTGCCGGAGATGGGCGGCTACTTCCTCGAGTACAACAACTTCATCCCGGCCGACCCGCTGAAGACGCCGCCGCACATCGCGCCGGTCTGGTACTTCACGCCGTACTACTCGATCCTGCGCGCCGTGCCGCCCCTGTTCAACTCGCAGTTCCCGGGCGTGATGGCGATGGGCCTCGCCACGATGATCCTGTTCCTGCTGCCATGGCTGGACCGCGACCCGGTCAAGTCGATCCGCTATCGTGGCGGCTACTTCAAGACCGCCCTGGCGATCTTCGTGGTGACCTTCCTGATCCTCGGGTACCTCGGCACCGAGCCGACCAACGTATGGGGCCAGTTCGGCGCCTGGATGGGCAACGCAGACCGCGCCACCGTCGCAGCCCGCGTGTTCACGGTGCTGTATTTCGCGTTCTTCATCCTGATGCCCTGGTACACGGCGCTGGACAAATCCAAGCCGGTGCCAGACCGGGTGACGATGTGAGCGGAGAGATAAAGACCATGAAAAAACTGCTCATCGCACTGGTATTCGCCCCGTTCGCCGCGCTCGTCGCTGCGCCTGCCGCGCTGGGATCGGAGGCCGGCTACCGCCTCGATCACGCGCCGATCGATTCCAAGGATGTCGTCAGCCTGCAGGCAGGCGCGCGCACCTTCGCCAACTACTGCATGAACTGCCACGGCGCGCAATTCGTGCGCTACAACCGGCTCGGCGACATCGGCCTGACGGAAGCGCAGATCAAGGACAACCTGCTGTTCGCCGGCGAAAAGGTCGGCGACACCATGAAGTCCGCGCTGTCGGTGAAGGATGGCAAGGCCTGGTTCGGCGTCGCGCCCCCCGATCTTTCGGTGATCGCGAGGTCCCGCGGCGGGGACTGGCTGTACACTTACCTGCGCACCTTCTATCGCGACCCCAACACGGCGTCGGGATGGAACAACGCGGTGTTCCCGAACGTGGGCATGCCGCATGCGCTCTGGACCCTCCAGGGGGAGCGGGCGCTCGAGGTGGTCAGCGAGAAGGAAGGCGGCCACGAGACGCACGAGTACAAGTGGAGCCAGATCTCCGAAGGACGCCAGAGCGCGACCCAGTACGACGCCACGGTCCGGGACCTCGTGAATTACCTGGTCTGGATGGGCGAGCCGTCGGCCAATGCGCGCAGGAAGATCGGCGTCGTCGTCCTCTATTTCCTCGGCGTGCTGTTCGTCCTCGCCTACGCAATGAAGCGCGAATTCTGGAAGGACGTGCACTGAACCCGGGGCTGGGCTGAGGCCGTCTTCCCGCCAGCCGCCTACCCAACTTACCGAGCCGGACGGGCAGCCCGTCCGGCTTTTTACTCTAAGGCCTGCGAATCATGATGCAACTCTATTCCGGCACCACCTGCCCGTTCAGCCATCGCTGCCGCTTCGTGCTGTACGAAAAAGGCATGGATTTCCAGGTGATCGACGTCGACATGTACAACAAGCCGGAAGACATCGCGGTGATGAACCCGTACAACCGGCTGCCGGTCCTGGTCGAGCGCGACCTGGTCCTGTACGAGTCGAACATCATCAACGAGTACATCGACGAGCGCTTCCCGCACCCGCAGCTGATGCCCGCCGACCCCGTCATGCGTGCGCGCGCGCGCCTGATGCTGTTCAACATGGAAGTCGAGCTGTTCTCCCAGATCGAGGCCATCGAGTCGGGCAAGGAAAAGCACGTCGAGCGTGCGCGCGCGCACATCACCGACCGGCTTACCGAGCTTGCGCCGATCTTCACGCGCACCAAGCACATGCTCGGCGACGACTTCACGATGCTCGACGTGGCGATCGCGCCCCTGCTCTGGCGCCTCGACCACTACGGCATCCGCCTGGGCAAGCCCGCGGCCCCGCTGATGAAGTACGCCGAGCGCATCTTCTCGCGGCCGGCGTTCATCGAGGCGCTGACGCCGTCCGAAAAGGTGATGCGCAAGTAGTCCGGAAGCGCACAGGCGAAGAGCGCATGTCCACGAGCGAGATCCCGACCAAGCCGTACCTGCTGCGCGCCCTCTACGAGTGGTGCGTGGACAACGGCTACACGCCGCACCTGGCGGTGAAGGTCGACTCGCGCACCCAGGTGCCGCCCGAGTACGTGAAGAACGGCGAGATCACACTCAACATCGGCCCGACCGCCGTGCACAAGATGCAGATCGGCAACGACCTGGTCGAGTTTTCCGCGCGCTTCGGCGGCATTGCCCGGCAGATCAGCGTGCCGGTGGCGAATGTCTACGCAATCTACGGGCGCGAGACCGGGCACGGCATGACTTTCGACGTGGATGCCGCGAAGCCTTCCGTCCAGGCCCTGGCCGAATCCGAGGCCCCGGCCTCGTCCCCGGGCCAGGACCTTCCCCCCGAGCCGCCGCGGCCCGCGGCGGGCGGGCGGCCCGCCCTGCGGCGCGTGAAGTAGCCCGCGTCAAAGCTGGTAGTCGCTGCCGGGTTCCCCGGTCACTGCGCGCTCCACCGACTTGCGGGGGAGATGCGGCGCAAACAGTTCGATGAATTCGTAGGCGTAGCCGCGCAGGTACGCGCCGCGGCGGATGCCGAGCCGGGTCGTGCTCGATTCGAACAGGTGCGAGGCGTCGATCGCGCGCAATGTGCGGTCCCGCGCCGGGTCGAACGCCATCTTCGCCATGATCCCGATCCCCAGCCCGAGTTCCACGTAGGTCTTGATCACGTCGGCATCCAGCGCCGACAGCACCACGTTCGGTTTCAGGTCCCGGCTCTCGAAGGCCTTGTTCACCTGCGACCGGCCGGCAAAGGCGAAGTCGTAGGTGATGATCGGGTAGCGGGTGACCGCCTCGAGGGTCAGCGGCTGGACCTTTAGGAGCGGGTGCCTGGGCGGGACCACCACGCACCGGTTCCACTGGTAGCAGGGGAGCGAGACCAGCTCGGGGTAGCCGGAAATCGCCTCCGTGGCGATGGCGACGTCCGCTTCCCCGGCCAGCACCTGTTCGCAGATCTGGGTGGGGTTCCCCTGCTGGATGGACAACTGGACGCCCGGGTACTTGAGCTTGAACGCGGTCACCGCCTTGGGCAGGGCGTACCGCGCCTGGGTGTGCGTGGTGGCGATCCTCAGGCTGCCGGAGGACTCGTTGGCGTACTCCTCGCCGGCCCTTTTCAGGTTGGCCGCCTCGCTGAGGATCCGCTCGGCGATGGAGATGACCGCCCGTCCCGGCTCGGTGATCGCCACCACCCGCTTGCCGTGCCGCTCGAAGATTTCCACCCCGAGCTCGTCCTCGAGCAGGCGGATCTGCTTGCTGACGCCCGGCTGGGAGGTGTGGAGCACGTCGGCCGCGGTCGAGACGTTCAGGCCCTGCCGGGCGACCTCCACGGCGTAGCGCAATTGCTGCAGTTTCATGGGTGCTTGATTTAATAATAAAAGGTTATTTGAGAGTAACTCAATAGTCTTTTGAGATCTATGACCTGAAGCATACCATCCCTGTCCCTGAATACCGGATAACGACGGCATCGGCATGTACCTCTACGACGAAATCGACCAGCGGATGGTGGACGAGCGGGTCCGCCAGTTCCGCGGGCAGACGCAGCGTTTTCTCGCGGGGGAACTGTCCGAGGACCAGTTCCGGCCGCTCAGGCTCCAGAACGGCCTGTACATCCAGCGCTACGCCCCGATGCTGCGGGTGGCGATCCCGTACGGCCTCCTGTCGACCCGCCAGCTGCGCAAGCTCGCCGCGATCGCGCGCAAGTACGACCGGGGCTACGGCCACTTCTCCACCCGGCAGAACATCCAGTTCAACTGGCCGAAGCTGGAGGAGGTGCCGGACATCCTGGCAGAGCTTGCCGAGGTGCAGATGCACGCCATCCAGACTTCCGGCAACTGCATCCGCAATACCACCACCGACCACTTCGCCGGCGTGGCCCGGGACGAAATCGTCGACTCGCTGGTCTGGTGCGAGCTGATCCGCCAATGGTCCACGTTCCACCCCGAATTCGCGTTCCTGCCGCGCAAGTTCAAGATTGCCGTCAACGGTGCGGTCGCGGATCGTGCCGCAACGTACCTGCATGACATCGGCCTGCACGCCCTGCGGGATGGGGACGGGAACGTGGGATTCCGCGTCATCGTGGGCGGCGGCATGGGCCGCACGCCCGTGATCGGGACCGTGATCCGGGAATTCCTGCCGTGGCGCCACCTGCTCACCTACCTGGACGCGATCCTGCGCGTCTACAACCGCTATGGCCGCCGCGACAACAAGTACAAGGCGCGGATCAAGATCCTCGTGAAGGCGCTCGGCGCCGAGGTGTTCGCCAGCAAGGTCGAAGCGGAGTGGTCGCACCTCGAGGACGGGCCGGCCACGCTAATCGAGGAAGAGGTGGCGCGGATCGAATCCCGGTTCACGCGCCCGGATTACGCCGCGCTGCCGGCGGACGATGCCTGGTCGCGCGGCAAGCTGGTGGCCGACAAGGCGTTTGCCGCATGGGCCAGGCGCAACGTGCACGAGCACAAAGTGGACGGGTATGCGGCGGTCAGCGTGTCGCTCAAGAAGACGGGCGCTGCGCCCGGGGACGCGAGCGCGGAGCAGATGGATGCGATCGCGGACCTCGCCGACCGCTACTCGTTCGGCGAACTGCGGGTCTCGCACGAGCAGAACCTGATCCTCGCCGACGTGCGCCAGTCGCACCTGTACGAGCTGTGGCAATCCCTGCGCGCGCTGGGGCTCGCCTCGCCCAACATCGGGCTGATCACCAACATCATCGCCTGCCCGGGCGGGGATTTCTGCTCGCTCGCCAACGCCAAATCCCTGCCGGTGGCCGATGCGATCCAGCAGAAATTCGACGACCTCGATTTCCAGCACGACATCGGCGAACTCGACCTGAACATCTCCGGCTGCATCAACTCCTGCGGCCACCACCACGTGGGCCACATAGGCGTGCTCGGCGTGGATAAGCATGGCGAGGAGTGGTACCAGGTCACCATCGGCGGAAACCAGGGCCTCACCCGGCCCGGCGCCCCCGCGGCATTGGGCAGGGTGATCGGGCCGTCCTTCGCGCGGGAGGAGGTCCCCGCGGTGGTCGAAAAGCTCATCGAGGTCTACCTCGAGCATCGCGACAGCGAAGCCGAACGGTTCGTGGACACCGTCTGGCGCATCGGCATCGAACCTTTCAAGGAACGTGTATATGGCACTCATCATCAGACAGCGGAAGATCGTCGCGCGGCCTGAGGACGAGCGGCTGGTGCCGCTCGCGCAATGGAACGGCGAGCCGGGCGTGCTCCTCGGGACGGCCGACGATCCGGCCGCCCTCAAGGGACGCCTGGACCGGCTTTCGGTCATCGCCATCGAGTTCCCGCAGTTCACCGACGGCCGCGGTTACACCATTGCGCGCCTCCTGCGCGAACGGTACGGCTACAAGGGCGAGCTCCGCGCGGTGGGCGAAGTGCTGCGCGACAACCTGTTCTACCTCTCGCGTTGCGGCTTCGACAGCTTTCTCGTGAGCGACCAGTCCAGGCTGGACGACGCGCTCGAGGGCCTGGGGGATTTCAGCGACGGTTACCAGGCTTCGGCGGACCGGCCGCAGCCGCTGTTCCGGCGGAGGGCCGCATGAATCTCGCAGTTCAACTGGAGCGCAGCGACATGGCACTCGTGAGATTTGAATTCGGCCGCGTCCCGCAGAAGGTGGCGCTGCCGCCCGGACATGTGGTGGTTGCGATCGACGGACTCGAGCGGGCGGGGTTCGAATACCAGGCTTTCAAGGAGATGCGCAACGCATTCCTCGAGCTGAACCCCCCGGGGGCGGCCACCGACGTGACTTTCGTGCCGGTGTCCTCGCACTACGGCGACATGATCCTGCGGCGCGGCGACCATATCGACTGGTACGACGGCCCGACGCTCGCCGAAGCCCTGGGCGTATGACCGGGACCGTGTACCTGGTGGGGGCCGGGCCGGGTGCGCCCGACCTGGTGACGCTGCGCGGTGCCCGCCTGCTCGAGCAGGCGGATATTGTTTTCCACGACGCGCTGGTCCACCCCGAAATCGTCGCCCTCGCAGCAAGTGCGGAGAAGATTCCGGTGGGCAAGCGCTGCGGCAGGCATTCCGCGGCTCAGAAATTCATCAACAAGCGGCTGGTGGATGCGGCCCGCAAGCATCGCGTGGTCGTGCGCCTCAAGGGCGGCGACCCGATGCTGTTCGGCCGCGCGCAGGAGGAGATCGAATGCCTGGCCGCGGCCGGCGTGCGCTACGAGATTGTCCCGGGCGTGACTTCGGCGCTTGCGGCCAGCGCGGACCTCGGGACCTCGCTTACCCGTCGGGGTGTTTCGCGCAGCGTGAGCCTCGTTACGCCTCGCACGGGGGAGGGTGAGGACCCGGGCAACTGGGTGCGCGCCGCGTTAGCAGCGGATACGACCGCAATCTACATGGGGGTGGGCGAAGCCGCTTCGATTTCCTCTGCGTTGATTGCGGCCGGCAAGCCGGCCGCAACCCCGGTCGTGATTCTGGAAAACGCGTCCCTGCCGGATTCGCGCTGCGTAGCCGGCACGCTCGGGGACCTGCCCCGAATTGCGGCACAGGGCTTCGCCGGGCCGGCCCTCATTCTGCTCGGCGATGTCTATCGCGAACTTGTTTCCGCAACCGCGGTTCAGGCAAGGAAGGCTGCCGGTTTCTAGGGTAGTCTGGTGACTGCGGCAGCGTCCCAGGTCTGCCCATGGAAGGAACGTTCATGACTGCAAAAGTGCCCCAGCCCGTCTGGCGCGGACCGGACGGGGAAATCGTCGCCTGCGTGGAAAAGCTCAAGGTGCTGCGCGAGAACCTCGAGGAAATCCGGGAGACGTGCCAGGAAGCGCTCGACGACGCCGTACTGATGGGATGCGACGAGAAACAGTTCCGGCAGGTGCTGGTCGACCTGGTGGGCGCCCTGAAAAGCGAATACGCCGAATCGCGCTAGCGCTGCCTCAGCATGGCCCACAGGGCCAGGATTGCGAACACCACGAAGAACCCCAGCGACCATTCGGCGATCGACAGGCCGAAGGCCCGCCAGGTGACTTCCGCGCACTGCCCCGAACCCTTGAACAGGTTGGTGACGACCTTCGCAAACGGGAAGTGGTCCAGCATGTAGTAGAGATCTGGCCCGCATTTCGGCACCTGGTCGGGCGGCAGGTGCTGCAGCCAGACCTGGCGTCCCGCGGTGCCTGCCCCGCCCGCGGCAAGCAGCAGCCCGAGCACGCCGTAAACCATGCCGCCGACCCGCGCGGGCCCGTGGATTGCCGCCGCCAGGAACACGAACAGCAACCCGAAATAGAAGCCGCGCTGGACCAGGCAGAGCGGGCAGGGATCCTGGCCGTCGAAGTACTGCAGGTAGAAGCCGTAGCCGAGCAGGGCGGCGCAGGCTGCGGCGCCAAGGGCTAAGCCAGTACGGGTCAGCGAGCGCGGGGTCATGCGGGGTCCCTGTAGGCAATTCGCTATACTACCGGACTCCATCCCGAGGCCGGCTTAGCTCAGTTGGTAGAGCAGCTGATTTGTAATCAGAAGGTCGGGGGTTCGACTCCTCTAGCCGGCACCAAGTTCCGTCAGCAGGCCCCCTTCGGCCGCCGGGGCGGCAGGCGGCTTCACCCCGCGCAGCCTGCGCAGCGCCTCCAACCGCTCATCGGCGGCGATGAAGAACCGGAACAGCACCTGGACGGTCTCGTAGACCTCCTTTCCAGCTTCGGTCAGGACGATCTTCCTGCCCGACTGCTCCAGCAGCGGCAGCCCGAGGCTCTCCGAGAGCTTGCGGACCTGCACCGAAACCGTGGGCTGCGCGAGGCAGAGTTCCTCCCCGGCCCGCGTAAAGCTGCCCAGGCGGGCGACGGCCTCAAACACCATGAGCTGGGGAAGCATTCCGTGCCGGAAGTAGCGGCGAAGTGCGGCGTGACGCATGTGTGGACTCCTCAGGGCATGTTCGCGACGGTCCTTTGCTGCAGGCAATGGTCTCGCGCAAACGAAAAGACCTTTGCCTGACTGGCAAAGGTCTCGCTTGCAACGCTGTGGCGTTGCCAGGGCGACCGGGGCGGAATTGATCCCGTATTGACGGCGGCCCTGCGAAAAGCTACTCCCCTTTGGAGTGACGCGATCCTAGCAGCGCCCGCCGGACGCCGCAAGTCCCCGAGCTATTGCAATGTGTAATGGACTGTGCGGCAAGCCGGGCGCATTGCGATTCTTCATTTCCTGCCCGCGCGCGATTCGCATAATCGGCGCATTCGCATACCGGAGCAGGCCATGGAAATGTTCACCCCCGAGTTCCTCTCTGCGCTCGCCGCAATCGTGGTCATCGACCTGGTGCTGGCCGGCGACAACGCGATCGTGATCGCGCTCGCCGCGCGCAACCTCCCGAAGCACCTCAAGACCCGCGCGATCGTCTGGGGGACGCTCGGCGCCATAGTCGTCCGCACCCTGCTGACGCTCGGGGTGGTCTGGCTGCTCAAGGTGCCGGGGTTGATGCTGGCCGGCGGACTCATGCTCCTGTGGATCGCCTACCGGCTGCTCACGCAGCAGGATGACGACGGCCATGACTTTGCGCCGGCCGCGTCGTTCTGGGGGGCGATGCAGACCATCGTAGTGGCCGACGCGGTGATGGGCCTGGACAACGTGCTGGCGGTAGCCGGCGCCGCCAGCGGCAGCTCGCTGCTGGTGGTATGCGGCCTGCTGATCTCGATCCCGATCGTGATCTGGGGTTCCACGCTGATCCTGAAATGGATCGAGCGCTTCCCCTCGATCGTCTACATCGGCGGCGCAGTTCTCGCGTGGACCGCGGCCAAGATGGTGACCGGCGAGCCGTTCGTGCAGGAGTGGCTCGGCGAGAGCCGGGTCCCGTCCTGGACCCTTTACGCGGCCGCGATCTTCGGCACGCTGGGTCTCTCCTGGCTGAAGGTCCGCCACCGCGCTTCCCTCACCGCAGCCTCACTGACAGGAGATCGGCCATGAAAATGCTGGTACCGGTAAGCGGATCGAAGGCCTCCCTCGCCGCTGTGCGACACGCAGCCTCTGCGCTGTGTGAAGGGCGCGGCACGGCGATCCTCGTCAACGTGCAGCCACTGCTGACGTCCCACGCGGCGCGCTTCACCTCGCGCGCATCGCGCGAAGCGATGCGCAGCGAGCGGTCGGCGCGCGCGATGGCGGAGGCGCGCCAAGTGCTGGATGCGGCCGGCGTGACCTACGAAGCCGTGGCGGCCTCGGGCCGGGTGGCGGACACGGTCGCCGCGCTTGCCCGACGGCACCAGGCCGACCAGATCGTGATCGGCGCCACGCGGCGCGCGGGATGGTGGCAGGCGCTGTTCTCGCCGGTCCCGCGCATCCTCGACCTCGCCGGCGTGCCGGTTGCAGTGATCGGCGACGGGCGCTCGGGCGCGTTCGAACGCTACGGGGTCCCGGCCTGCGTAGGCCTGGGCCTGACCGCGCTGGCGGTAGCCGCCGACTAGCCGGAAGCCCCAAAGAAAAAGGCCCGGTAAGCCGGGCCTTTCTTCACTGCTGCAGCTGCGGACTCAGACTGCCTTGATGTCCGCGGCTTGCTTGCCCTTGGGGCCGGTACGCTCTTCGTACTGGACCTTCTGGCCTTCCTTGAGGGACTTGTAGCCGTCCATCTGGATGGCGCTGTGATGCGCAAACAGGTCTTCGCCGCCTGCGTCAGGGGTGATGAATCCGAATCCCTTGCTGTCGTTGAACCACTTAACGATTCCGGTAGCCATGATGTATTTCCTTTCTGAGTGAGCTGCGGCAAATCCGGGCCGCGGCGCCGGTGCGAGAAAATCAAGAAAGGGAACTTGAGGCCAACGTTGCCGCGAGCGCGGCGATGAGGGGACTGCGAATTCACTGCTTGAGCATCCTGCTGCACGCAGTATACCACATCGCGCGCCCCTTCCCCGGATTCATGTCCGGCGCATTTTGCGCTGGGCCGCGCGCGCAGGCTTGCGCGATGCTTCGCGCTGCTGCTGCGGCAGCGGCAGCGCGGTCTGGTACTTGACCTGCTTGAGGGCGAAACTGGAGCGGATGTTGCCCACGCCGGGAATGCGCGTGAGGAAATCGAGGATGAAGCGCTCCAGCGCCTGCACGTCCGAGACCACCACCCGCAGCAGGTAATCCGCGTCGCCGGTCATCAGGTAGCACTCCATCACCTCCGGGCGCGCCTGGATGGCGCGCTCGAAGACTTCGAGCGCCGACTCGACCTGCCGCTCCAGCGTCACCTGGATGAACACGCTCACCGTGAGCCCCAGTTCGAGCGGGTCGAGGAGGGTCACGTAGCGCTTGATGATCCCGCCGGCTTCGAGGCTGCGCACCCGGTTGAGGCAGGGCGAGGGCGACAGGTGGACGGCCTGCGCGAGCTCCACGTTGCTGAGGCGCGCATCCTCCTGCAGGCGGGCCAGAATCTTCCAGTCGGTCGAGTCGAGCGATTGAGGCATGATGTGCTGATTGAGTATAAGAACAAAGCATATTATGCTGAATCCGCGCCCCCGGCAGTGCAATAACAGCAGCACCTGCGGCAGGCGTACCGATAGACTTCCCGCATGACCAACCTTTCCGACATCGTTTCCTCCGCCTTCTGGCGCGTGAACCCGCCGGACGCGGATCCGTCCGAAACGCGCGAATGGCTCGACGCGTTCGATGCATTGGTGGCCGCCGAAGGGCGCGAGCGCGCGACCTTCCTGCTGCGCAAGCTGTTCGAGCACGCGCGTGCGCGCCGCGTTCCGATGCCCCCGGTGATGAACACGCCCTACCGGAACAGCGTGCAGCTTTCCGACCAGCCGCAGTTTCCCGGGGACCTCGACATCGAGCGGCGGCTGGGCGCGATCGTGCGCTGGAATGCGCTGGCCATGGTGGTGCGCGCCAATCGCGCCCATCCCGAGCTCGGCGGCCACATCGCCAGCTACGCCTCGGCGGCGGACCTCTTCGAGGTCGGCTTCAACCATTTCTTCCGCGCCGGCCAGTCGGGCGACCTCGTCTACTTCCAGCCGCACTCGGCCCCGGGCGTGTATTCGCGCGCCTACCTCGAAGGCCGTCTCGGCGAGGCCCAGCTCGACAGCTACCGGCGGGAAACCGGGGGCGCGGGGCTGTCCTCCTATCCGCACCCCTGGCTGATGCCGGACTTCTGGCAGTTCCCCACCGGCTCGATGGGGCTGGGCCCGATCAGCGCGATCTACCAGGCCCGCTTCATGCGCTACCTCGCCGACCGCGGGATCCTGCCCACGACCGATCGCAAGGTCTGGGCCTTCGTCGGCGACGGCGAGATGGACGAGCCGGAGTCGCTGGCCGGCCTGTCGCTCGCCGCGCGCGAGGGCCTCGACAACCTGATCTTCGTCGTCAACTGCAACCTGCAGCGGCTCGACGGACCGGTGCGCGGCAACGGCTCGATCGTCCAGGAACTCGAGGGCCTGTTCGCGGGCGCGGGCTGGAACGTGGTGAAGCTGCTGTGGGGCGCCGACTGGGACGGGCTCTTCGCGCGCGACGAGGAGGGCGTGCTGCTCAAGCGCCTGCACGAGACCGTGGACGGCGAATTCCAGACCTACGCGGCCACCGACGGGCGCTTCAACCGCGAGCATTTCTTCAACAAGTATCCCGACCTGCAGGCGCTGGTCGCGCACATGACCGACGCGGACATCGACCACCTGCGGCGCGGCGGGCACGACGCGGTGAAGATCTACGCTGCCTACGCGGCCGCCGCGGGCCACAAGGGCCGGCCCACGGTGATCCTCGCGCAGACGAAGAAGGGCTACGGCATGGGCGAGTCCGGCCAGGGCAAGATGGGCACCCACCAGCAGAAGAAGCTCGACGCAGAGGCGCTGCGCGCGTTCCGCGACCGGTTCGACCTGCCGTTGTCGGACGCCGACGTGGAAGCCGTGCGCTTCTACACGCCGGGCCCGGCCAGCCCCGAGATCAAGTACCTGCACGCGCGGCGCGAGAAACTGGGCGGGTTCCTGCCCGCGCGCAGCGTGGAATGCGAGTCCGTCCCGGTCCCGCCGCTGGCCTCTTTCGGGCGCCTGCTCGAGGGCACGCGCGACCGGGAGCAGTCGACGACGATGGTGTTCGTGCAGATGCTGTCCCAATTGCTCAAGGCCCCGGGCCTGGGCAAGCGGGTGGTGCCCATCGTAGCCGACGAGGCGCGCACTTTCGGCATGCAGAGCCTGTTCCGGCAGGTGGGCATCTATTCGGCGGTGGGCCAGCTCTACGAGCCGGAAGACAAGGACGAGCTGCTCTATTACAAGGAGGCGAAGGACGGCCAGATCCTCGAGGAAGGCATCACCGAAGCCGGCGCGCTGGCTTCGTGGATCGCGGCCGCCACCAGCTACAGCGCGCACGGCTCGCCGATGCTGCCCTTCTACGTCTACTACTCGATGTTCGGTTTCCAGCGCGTCGGCGACCTCATCTGGGCCGCGGCCGACCAGCGCTCGCGCGGGTTCCTCGTGGGCGCTACCGCAGGGCGCACCACGCTCTCGGGAGAGGGCCTGCAGCATGAGGACGGCTCGAGCCACCTGGTCGCCTCCACCGTCCCCAACCTGCGGTCCTGGGACCCGTGCTTCGGCTACGAGATGGCGGTGATCGTGCAGGACGGCGCGCGCCGCATGCTCGAAGCGAGGGAGGACGTCTTCTACTACCTCACCGTGATGAACGAGAACTACGTCCACCCGGCCATGCCCGCGGGGGCGGAGGAAGGCATCCTGCGCGGCATGTACCGGCTGCAGGCGCGCGACGGCGCCCAAGTCCAGCTGCTGGGCTCGGGCACCATCCTGCGCGAAGCGATCGCCGCGGGCGAGCTGCTCGACAAGGATTGGGGCATACCCGCCAACGTCTGGAGCGTGACCAGCTTCTCGGAACTCGCGCGCGACGGGCTCGAGGCCGAGCGCGCCAACCGCCTCAATCCGCTGGCGCCGAGGCGCACCGGCTGGGTGGAGCAGCACCTCGCCGGGACACGCGGGCCGGTGGTGGCCGCAAGCGACTACGTGCGCGCGGTGGCCGAGCTGATCCGCGGCTGCGTGCCGCGCAAATACGTGGCGCTGGGCACTGACGGGTTCGGCCGGAGCGACACGCGCGCGGCGCTGCGCGACTTCTTCGAAGTGAGCCGCGAGCACATCGCCGTCGCGGCCCTGGCCGCGCTCGCAGACGAGGGCGCGGTCACGCGCGAGGTCGTTGCCGCGGCCATCGGGCGCTACGGCATCGACTCCGCGCGCCCGCCCGCCTGGCGCCGCTAGTCAGTAGGGTTCGGGGTCCTTCGGGCGGGGCGTGACCGGCTCCCGCACCCGCGGCGGCGGCAGGCGGAGCTCGAAGGGACGCTGCAGTTCCATCTGCCGGTCCCGGTCGAACTGCTGGCGCTGCGTGACCGGGTTGCCGCTTTCCTGCCCGATCGACCGCTGCTGCTGCGCCCCGAGCGATTCGAGGCGCTGGCGCTCCTGCAACTGCCGGCCCTCGAGGTCCTGCTGCTGGTTGAGGTCCCCGGGCGCAACCTGCAGGCGTTGCTGCGACTGGCGCAGCTGCAGCGAGAACTCGTCCGACTGCTGCTGGCGCAGCATCAGCGCGCGCTGCACGTCGCGCTCCTGCGCACCGGCCGCGCCCGAGCAGAGGCACGCGACGAGCAGGAGCCTGCGCATGGGCTAGAAGAGATGCACCGCCATCGGCCAGAAGAAGCCGATCAGGCAGAACCCGACCGCCGCCACGCCCAGCAGCGCGGAGGCCCAGCCAAGCGCGACGACGCTGGTGATGACCTCGGCGGAGGCCAGCACGATCGCGATCTGCACCGCGGCCGAGGCCACCTCGTAGTGGTGGTAGGCGGCCAGCGACCGGTCGCGCTTTTCCTCCGCCTGCTTGGCGCGCGCGGCGAGCTCCTTGCGGCCCTCGCCCTTGTCGGGCTCCGATTCGTAGCGGTCGGCGGTCTTGCGCCATGCCTCGACCTGCTTCTTCTCGGCTTCGGTGCCCTTCTCGCCCGTCTGTGCGCTGAGCAGGTCCGCGGCCGTGCGCATGGTCGTCTGGCGGATCGTCTTCGCCTGGTAGAACGACCAGAGGTTGGACGCTTCGATGTTGAGGCTCAGCGCGGCTGTCTGCGCGCCCTTGCCCAGCGTCTCGGAGAAGGCGAGGACGACGGCAAGGATTGCGATCTGCAGCGCGATCTTCTTGTTGGACGGGTCTACGTGTGCACCACCGGACATGGGATTCCTCCTGTTGAACGCCCGCGCATTTTACGCGCGCCGCATGACAGCCAGCATCGCGCTGCACCCTTTCGACAGGCCCGCCCGCTCGTTCGCGGCGAGGCCGGCCGGATCGAAGCGGTAGCGATAATGCAGGGCGGCGAGCCGTTCGAGTTCGGCTCGCGCGCCCGCCTCGAGCCCGGCCCCGGCGCGCGGCAGCCACTCGAGCACAGGCTCGCTCGCGCGACGCGGGACGCGTTTCGCCAGCGCCGCTTCGACGGCGTAGAACTCCGAATCGTCGCCCGGCCGCGCCTGTCGCCCCATGCCGGCGCGCTGCGCAAGGCGCACGAGGCCGCCTTCGCTCACCAGTTTCCAGACGAGGATCACCGCGGCGAGCGCGACCACGGCCCAGGCGAGGATGCGGGTCTCGCTGCCGTCGCGCGTGGTCCAGCGGAAACCCGCCCAGCGCAGGAAATCGGCGAGCCTCTGGCTCGCCGGCGCCAGCGACTCCTCCTCGGCGAACCACGCGGCGGGCGTCGCGTCGATGTCGCGCCACTGTCCGTCGACGTATGCCCGGGCCCAGGCGTGCGAGTGCCGCTCGCGCACGATCCAGGCCTCTTCCCAGCTGCTCCAGTCCTGGATCGAGTACCCGGTGGCATATCGCGCCGGGATGCCGGCCGTGCGCAGCAGCAGCGTTGCAGCGGTCGCGAAATATTCGCAGTGGCCGCGGTGGGTGGTGTTGAGGAATTCGGCCAGCGGGGTTTCACTCCTGGGGGCGAGTTCCGAGAACGGGTGGTTGCGCACGGTCGAGTATTCGAAGCCCGCGAAGTAGGCCATGACGCGCTGCACGGCCGCCGCCGGCGCCATCCCCGCGAGCCCGAGCTGCCGGGCCACCGCCTCCAGCGTGCGCCGTTCGCGCTCGGGGACGTGCAGGTCCTCTGCGCCGGCCGCCGCATATCCGGGTGGGGCGATGGCCGCGCCCGGGCTGTAGAGCGCGTAGTAGAACGTCCAGGGCACCTCCATCTCCGCCTGCACCGCGCCCAGCGGGTTGCTGCGCACGCGGCTGGCGACGAGGTCGCTGACGGCCGAGGCGTTCAGCGGTAGCGCAAGCAGCGTGCGGCCGCCCCGCACGCGCTCGGAGATGCGCACCTTGCGGGTATCCGCCGGGGCCGCTACTGCCGCGGTCCCGCCGAGCAGGAAGACCGTCCCGTCGCCGCGGCCGGTCAGGACTTCGAGGTTGCCCTGGCGCGCAATCCAGGTTGTGCCGGCGTACTGGTTGTAGCTGGCCCGGTGCAGGAGGACAGGCCGGTCGGTCGCGTCCCGGCTGGCGTACACGCGCATTACGATCGCGTCCTCGGCCTTGAGCCGCCCGAGCTCGCCGATGCGGGTGGAGCTGCGGTAGGGGTCGAGCAGGGGCCCGCCGAGCTGCCAGTCGATGATCCAGTCCTCGATCAGCGTCTGCAGCGTGTACAGCCCGGACTGGACCCCGAACCCGGCGCCGGTCGAGACGGCGAGGGCCAGCATCCAGGCCGCTATCCCGACGCGCGAGGGCCGGATGCGGACCAGCGCCGCGGCGACGATCAGCACGATGCCGGCGAAATAGCCGTAGCCCGGCTGGTTCGCCATGCCGGCCGCGATCAGGACCAGCGCGAGGTACGGCCCGGTGAGGTCGACCTGCGGGTCCTGCACCTTCACGCCGCGCGCCTTGAGCTTGCGCAGGTACCGGAACAGGGCCGTGAGCGGCACGCGACCCTCCACGCACATGGTCTGCGCGAGCATCAGCGGCAGCATGACCCCGGGCAGCCAGACGAGCGACTCGTGCACCCCGGCCCGCAGGCTCTCGGTGGCGATCAGCGAGGCGGCGACGGCGACATACAGGATCATCGTGAGGTCGGCGATGCGATGCTGGTCGCGCTCGGCCAGTTCGAGGCGCAGCCGGGTGAGCACCGGGAGCAGCATCACCAGCGCAAAGCCGGCGGCCGCATACCCGTTCTTCGTCTGCCAGCCCCAGAAGGCCAGCGCCACGGCGAGCAGCGCAGGCGGCACCTGGAACATGCCGGGGGCCGGATTGGGCGCGTTCATGCGAGCTTCATGAGGCCGGCTTCGATCCGGCCCGGCTGCAGCACGAGCAGCCCTTCGGCATCCGCGGGCGGCGTTTCGCTGACCAGCAGCACGCGCACGCCCAACCCTGCCGCGGTAAGCGCGGACACGAGTTTGCGGCGCGGCTCGTCCCAGGCAAGCAGCACGAATACGGCCGAAGAGAGCGTGCCGCGCATCGACAGGACCTGGCGCGCAAGCGTGTCGAACTCGGCCGGCGGGGTGGGCGCAAGTCCGGCGAGGATTTCGAGCAGGTGCACGTTCGACGCCTCGCCGCGCCCGGCGGTATGGCACTCCGGCTGGCCGGCGACGAAGACCAGGTCGAGCAGCGACTCCTGGGTGTCGATCGTGTAGACGAACGAGGCGGCGATCGACACGGCCTCCTCGAAGGCCTCGGTTTCGCCCGGCGCGCCGGTGTCCAGGACGAGGGCGTGGCGCTCGAAGAACTCGGTCTCGTACTCCTTCACCACCGGCTCGCCCGTGCGCGCGAAGCTCTTCCAGTGCACGCGCCGCAGGCTGTCGCCGGGCCGGTATTCGCGCAGGGACAGGAACTCCTCGGAGTCGCCGATCGTCGAGGCCAGCGCGTGGCCGCCGGGCTGCAGCAGGCGCTGTGCGGGCAACAGCACCTGCGGCACGCGGTAGCGCCTGGGCAGCACCACGAGCTTGTCGGCCAGCGGCGTGTGCGCGCGGCCATATGCGAGGCCGAAGACGTCCGGGCGCACGATGTCGACACCGTCGAAGGCGAGCACCCCGCGCCGGCGCGGCACGAGGGTCGCGCGCACTTCCGCGTGCGCGCCCGCGGGCATCAGCGCGAGGGAGCCGCCCGCGCAGCGCTCGGGGAGCCGGCGCTCGACCAGGTGGCGCCAGCGGAAATACCCGCCCTTGCGGTCCACCCAGTTGCGTTGCGCCTCGCGCGGGTCGCGGCCGCGCCGGAACTCGTCGAACGTAGGCCGCGCATCGGCGAAGCGTTCCCGCACCTCGAGGTCGGCCAGCGGCCGCGTGCCCGTGTTGCCCACCGAGATCCGGTAGCCGAGTTCCTCGCCCGCAGTGGCGAACCTCGGCAGGGTGCGGCGCACCGACACCTTCGCGCGGAACATGAGGCTCAGGACGGCGGAAAGCGCGAGCATCGCGGCGAGCAGCGCGAACACCTGCGAGGCGAGCGATTGGTGCGTGTCCAGGCCCACGACCGCCGCCATGAAAGCACTCACGGCGGCGAGCTTGCCTGCGCCGGTCAGGTGCTCGCGCACGAACCAGTCGGACGCGCTGACCAGGCGGAGCAGCGTGTAGTGAAACCGCCGCATCGCGGATTCGCCTAGGCGGGGACCGGGACCGAGTCGAGCGCGTCGGCCACCACCGACGCCCCGCTCGCGCCTGCGTAGCGGGCCTGGGGCTGCAGGACGATGCGGTGGGCGAGCACGCTCTGCGCCGCCTCGCGCACGTGCTCGGGCCGCACGAAGGACTCGCCGTCGATCAGCGCGAGCGAGCGGGCTACCTGCGTCAGCGCGATGGATGCGCGCGGGCCGCAGCCGAGCTGCACCGAGGCCGCTTCGCGGGTGGCGCGCGCCAGCGAGACGATGTAGGCCTTGAGTTCGTCGGCGATCCGCACCGCGTGGGCCGCGGCGCGGGCGCCCAGCACCTCGGCGTGGCTGGCCACCGCGCCGATCGATGCCAGCGGATGCTCGTTCTCCTGCGCGGTGAGCATGGCCACCTCCATCGCGGCGTCGATGTAGCCGAGCGACAGGCGCATGGCGAAGCGGTCCATCTGCGCCTCGGGGAGCGGGTAGGTGCCGCGGAACTCCACGGGGTTCTGCGTGGCCATCACGAAGAACAGCGGATCGAGCCGCTGCGTGCGCCCTTCCACCGTGACCTGGGCCTCGCCCATGACCTCGAGCAGCGCCGACTGGGTGCGCGGGCTGGCGCGGTTGATCTCGTCGGCAAGCAGGATGCTGGTGAACACCGGGCCCTCGCGGAACTCGAACTGCTGGTCGCGCGGGTTGTAGATCGACACGCCCAGGATGTCCGAGGGCAGCAGGTCGGGCGTGAACTGGATGCGGGCGAACGGCGCCCCGATGGACTGCGCCAGTGCCTTGGCCAGCGTCGTCTTGCCGGTGCCGGGCACGTCCTCGATCAGCACGTGGCCGCCGGCCGAGAACGCCGCGAGCAGCTTCCGGATCGAGGCGTGCTGGCCCTGCAGCACCCGCTCGATGTTCTTCGCCACGCGGTCGAGCACCGCCCGGGCCTCGGCGGCGGGCAGGGGGACGACGGGCGCGGACGGGGCGTTCATGGCGGGATCGGGTCTATGAGTCCGGGTAAATCTCAAACATTATGCTTTAGAAGTCATTTACTGGAGCCGGCTTCAAGCCAATCAATATGCTTATTTTGGAAAACAACCCTACAGCGCGGCGGCCAGCTGCGCGCCTTCCAGCATCGCCCGCTTGGCGTCCAGCTCGCCGGCCTCGCGGGCGCCGCCGATCAGGTGGGCCTTCCTGCCGCGGCCTTCGATCCCGGCCAACAGGTCGCGCCGCGGATCCTGGCCCGCGCACAGTATGACTGTGTCGGCCGGGACGCAGGATTCCTTACCGTCCACCGTGATGTGCACCCCGGCATCGTCGATCCGGCGGTACTGGACGCCCTTGATCATCGCCACGCCGTTGCGCGCGAGCTCGATGCGGTGCACCCAGCCGGTCGACAGGCCCAGCGTCTTCCCAAACGCGCCGTCCGAGCGCTTCAGCATCGTGATGCGGTGCGCCGGGTGCGGCGCCTCCGGGCCCTTTGGATCCAGCCCGCCGGGGGCGGCGGCGTCCGCGGTGATGCCCCAGTGCGCCGCGAACGCCTTCGGGTCGGTCTGGGAGTGGCCGCCCTTCTCGAGCAGGTAGAGGGCCACGTCGAAGCCGATCCCGCCTGCGCCGATGATCACCACGTCCTTGCCGACCTTCGCCCGCCCGTGCAGCACGTCCACGTACCCGGCCACCTTGGGATGGTCGATGCCGGGGATCGCCGGCGTGCGCGGGTCGATGCCGGTGGCCAGCACCACCTCGTCGAACTTCGCGAGTTCCGCATCGCCGGCGGCCTGGCCGAGCCTGAGCGTCACGCCGGCGCGCCGCATGCGGTCGGCGTAGTAGGCCACGCTCTCGGCGAATTCCTGCTTGCCGGGAATCCGCTTGGCGAGGTTGAACTGCCCGCCGAGCTCGCCGGCCGCCTCGAACAGCGTGACCGCGTGGCCGCGCTCCGCGGCAATAGCGGCGCAGGACAGGCCGGCCGGGCCGCCGCCCACGACGGCGACGCTTTTCTTCTTCGCAACCGGCAGGTAGGCCAGCTGCGTCTCGCGCCCGGCGCGCGGGTTCACGAGGCACGAGGCGAATTGCCCCGAGAAGATGTGGTCCAGGCACGCCTGGTTGCAGGCGATGCAGATGTTGATCCCGGCACGGTCGCCGGCCTTGGCCTTGTTCGCGAACGCCGCGTCGGCCAGCATGCTGCGCGCGAGCGACACCATGTCGGCGTCCCCGCGCGCGATGATGTCCTCGCCGATCTCCGGCGCGTTGATGCGGTTGGACGCTACCAGCGGCAGCTTCACCGCGTCGCGCAGCCGGCGCGTGACCCAGGCGAAGCCGCCGCGCGGCACGGCCTGCGCGATGGTCGGGATCCGCGCTTCGTGCCAGCCGATGCCGGTGTTGAGGATCGTCGCGCCTGCGGCCTCGATCGCGCGGGCCACCGCGAGGATCTCCTCGGTAGTCTGGCCGCCCTCGACGAGTTCCAGTGCGGAGATGCGGTAGATGATGATGAAGTCCCTGCCCACCGCCGCGCGGGTGCGGCGCACGACTTCCACGCCGAAGCGCATGCGGTTCTCGAGGCTGCCGCCCCATTCGTCCTTGCGCTGGTTCGTGCGCAGCGCGAGGAACTGGGTGATCAGGTAGCCCTCGGACCCCATGATCTCGACCCCGTCGTATCCCGCCTCGCGGGCCAGCACGGCCGAGCGCGCGAACGCCTCGATCGTGGCCTCGATCTCGGCGGCGGTCATCTCGCGCGGCGCGATCGGGTTGATCGGCGAGCGGATGGCCGAAGGCGCCACGATGCGCGGGTTCTTGCCGTACCGGCCGGCGTGCAGGACCTGCAGGCAGATGCGGCCGCCGGCATCGTGCACGGCCCTGGGAATGGGCTTGTGGCGGTCGCGGTCGGCCGCGCTCGCCATCTCCGCCGGATGCGGGCTCAGGTTGCCCGCGCTGTCGGGCGAGAACCCGCCGGTGACGATGAGGGCCGCGCCGCCGGCCGCGCGCTCGGCGTAGAAGGCGGCCAGCCTTTCGATGCCGTCCGGCATCTCCTCCAGCCCGGTATGCATCGAGCCCATCATGATGCGGTTGGGAAGCGTGACGAAGCCCAGGTCGAGCGGCTGGAACAGGTGCGGATACGCTGGCATGACCCCTCCGTTGCGGAGGGGTGATTGTAGCCGCCGAACCTGTGCGATGCACCCGGCCCGGCTATTGCCCCGGGCGCTTGCGCTCGATCTTCAGCAGCTTCTGCTTGCGCCCGATGCCCCAGGCATAGCCGCCCAGGCCGCCGTCGGTGCGCAGCGCCCGATGGCAGGGAATCACGAGCGCCACCGGGTTCGCGCCGCAGGCGCTGCCCACTGCGCGCACCGCTTTGGGCGCGCCGATCGCCGCGGCAATGTCCTTGTAGGTGCGCGTCTCGCCGCGCGGGATTGCGCGCAGCGCCGACCAGACGCGCTGCTGGAATACGGTGCCGCGGATGTCGAGCGGGAGCCGCCCCAGCGTCGCATCGCCCGAGAGGAAGCCCAGCACTCGCTCCTTCGCCTCCTTCAGGGCGGTCCGGTCCAGCCGCAGTTCGGCCTCGCTGAATTCGGCCGCCAGCATCCTGGCGAGGGCATCGGGCTTGTCACCCAGCTTCACCGAGCACAGTCCCCGTTCGGTGGACGCCAGCAGGATGCAGCCGAGCGGCGACTGGAAGGTCGTGTACGCGATGGCCAGCCCCTTGCCCTTCGCCCGGTAGGCCCGGGCCGCCATGCCCAGGCCCGCGGCGGCCTTCTCGTAGAAACGCGACAGGGACCCATATCCCGCGCCGAATACCGCGTCCGTGACCCGGCTCCCGCCGGCCAGCGCGCGCTTCGTGTCCTCCAGCCGCAGGGCCTGCTGGTAGTCGCGGGGCGACAGCCCCAGCACGCGCTTGAAGCTGCGCTGCAGGTGGAACGGGCTGGCGCCGACAGCGCGGCCCAGTTCCTCGAGGGTGGTGCGTTCCCCGCGGCGCGCGTCGAGGTAGGCGCGGGCCCGGGTGATCAGCGAAATGGTGGCTTCCATGGGCGCAGAGTAGCGAAACCGGGGGGCCAAATCCATCCGCTTCTTGCGCTTACCCGGTATGCTTTTGCGCCATGAAACCCATACTCATCGCAGGTGGCGGCATCGGCGGCATCGCGACGGCCCTGTGCCTGCGCGCGCGCGGCGTGCCGTTCGAACTGTTCGAGCAGGCCGCGGCGTTCCGCGAGGTCGGCGCCGGGATCCAGCTTTCCGCCAACGTGATGCGCATCCTCATGAAGCTCGGCCTCGGCGGTCCGCTCGCCCGGATCGCGGTGATGCCCAAGGGGCTCGAGGTGCGCTCCTGGCAAAGCGGCGAGCGGATCCTGTGGACGCCGCTGGGCTACGAGGCGGAGCGCCACTTCGGCGCGCCGTACTACCACGCGCACCGGGCGGAGGTCCTCGAACTGCTGGTGGGGGCGCTGGGCAGCGCGAACATCCACCTCGGCTGCAAGGTCGCGAGCGTCGCGCACGACGCGCAGGGCGCCTCGCTTACGCTGGAGGACGGCTCCACCCATGCGGGCGAGGCCGTCGTGGCCGCCGACGGCATCCATTCGCTCGTGCGCGACCAGCTGTTCGGCAAGGGCGCGCCGCGCTTCTCGGGGAACGTGGCCTGGCGCGGCACGATGCCGGCCGAGGCCGTGGCCGGCCTGAAGCTCGATTTCCTGTCGAGCAACTGGTGGGGGCCGGAGCGCAGCCTCGTGCACTACTACATCTCCGGGGGGCGGACGCACAACTGGATCGGCGTCGGGCGCTCCCAGGCGCCCTCGCGCGAATCCTGGTCGGCCACCGGCAACGTGGACGATGCGCTGGCCGAGTACGCGGGCTGGCACCCGCAGGTGCTCGGCGTGATCCGCGCGACGACGAAGCTCTTTCGCATGGCGCTGTACGACCGGGAGCCGCTGCCGACCTGGCACGCCGGCCGGGTGGTCCTGCTCGGCGATGCCGCCCACGCGATGCTGCCCTATCACGCGCAAGGCGCGGCGCAGTCGATCGAGGACGCCTACGTGCTGGCCGGCTGCATCGCCGATGCGCCGGGCGAGCCGGTCGCGGCAATCGAACGCTACGAACGCATCCGCAAGGAGCGCGCCGAGTGGGTGCAGCGGTTCTCGCGCGAAGCCGAGGAGCTCTTCAACATGTCCGATCCCGCCAGGGTTGCGCGCCGGGATTCCCGGCTGCACGAGAACCAGCAGAAATACCCCAGCGGCTTTCCCGAGGGGCAGCAGAAGATCTACGGCTACGACGCGGACGCGGCGCTTGCCGGGGTGCCAGCATGAGCGTCCCGGCGAGCAGCTTCAGCTGCGGTTCGATCGGGGTGATGCGCATCAAGGAGACACTGGGCGCGGCTTTCCCGCCCGCGCACCTGCTGCCCGACCTGCCTGCGGATGCGATCGAGCGCCACATGGGCTGGCTCGCGCCCAGCCACTACGACCCGGCCAAGCGCCGCTTCGTGATGGGCACCCATTCGTGGCTGCTGCGCACGAAGCACCATACGATCCTGGTGGACACCTGCATCGGCAACCACAAGCCGCGGCCCAATTCGCCCGGCTTCTACGACCTGGAGCTGCCCTACATCGAGCGGCTCGCCCACGCCGGGTACAAGCCCGAAGACATCGACCTGGTGCTGTGCACGCACCTGCATGTGGACCACGTCGGCTGGAATACGCAGTTGCGCAACGGCCGCTGGGTGCCGACTTTTCCCAACGCGAAGGTCCTGTGCTCGAAGGCCGAGCTGGTGTCGGCCGAAGCCAAGGCCAATGCCGACCGCCCGGGGGAGGACGACCGGGCGATCTGGCAGGACAGCCTGCTGCCGGTGCTGGAGGCGGGACAACTGCAGACGATCACGGGCGCGCACGCGATCGAGGATGGGTTGCTGGTGGAGCCGACCCCCGGCCATACGCCCGGACACGTCGTGCTGCGCGCCGAATCCGGCGGGCAACGCATGCTGTTCGCCGGCGACCTCTGCCACCATCCGCTGCAGGTGTATTACCCGGACGTGAACAGCCGGTTCTGCGAGCACGCCGAGGGCGCGCGGGCCACGCGGCGCCGGATCCTCGCCGACTGCGCTGAGAGCGGCGCGCTGTTCGCTCCCGCGCACTGGGGCCCGCCGCACGCGGCCCGGGTGAAAGCGAATGCAGGTTCCTTCAGCTTGAATTGGGCCTGAGGGCGGCTACCCGCCGGTCGCCCCGCGCCGGATCACCACCGGCACCCCGCCCATGCGGCGCTTGGCCATCCACTGGGCGAGCGGCGCGTCCATGTAGTCGGCATGGCCGGGAAACCAGCGCGCGAGTTCCGTCGCCAGCCGGCGGCCTTCCGCGACGTCGCCCAGCGCCACCACTTCGGCCACCTGGCGCACCGATGCCATGACCGCCTCGTGCTCGTCGATATGGCAATCCGCCGCGGGAAAGTCGGTGCTCTGCATCCACTCGCGCTCTTCGTCGAAGTGCTTCTCCGCGTGCTGCGCGAACTTTGCGAGCAGCGGCGCGACTTCGGCGTCCTGCGCGGACAGGATGGCGTCCACGATGTCGACGAACTCCCGGTGGGTGGCGTCCATCGGCGGATAGCCGAGCAGGTAGCGGTCGGTCCAGGGAAAGGGATGCACGGCTCAGCCCGCCATCGTGAGGCCGCCCGACACGCTGATCACCTGGCCGGTGATGTAGGCGGCCTCGTCGCTCGCGAGGAACGCGACGATGCCGGGCATGTCGTCCGGCTGGCCTACGCGCTTCAGCGGGATGGCCCGCACCAGCGCATCCATGACTTTCTGGCCGGCCTCGCCCTCGCCCGCGAACCCGCGCAGGATGGGGGTGTCGGTGGGGCCGGGACAGACCACGTTCACGGTCACGCCCTTGCGCGCAAGTTCGCGCGCGAGCGTCTTCGAGAACGACAGGATTCCGCCCTTGCAGGCCGAGTAGACCGACTCCCCCGACGAACCCACGCGCGCGGCGTCCGAGGAGATGTTCACCACGCGGCCCCAGCCGCGCTTTGCCATCTGCGGCACGACGATGTGGTGCATGTTGAGCGGCCCGCGCAGGTTGATGTCGATCAGCTGGTCCCAGTCCGCCGGGTCCATGTCCATGAAGTTCTGGAAGCGGTCCCATCCGGCGTTGTTCACCAGGACGTCGATTTGTCCTGCCGAATCGACGGCCGCCTTGGCCGCGGCGTAATTGCTGATGTCGAACGCCAGCGCACGCCCGCCGGTCGCGGCGGCCACGCGCTGCGCCGCCTCGGCATTGCGGTCGGCGACCACGACTTTCGCGCCGGCCTCGGCGAAGCGCCTGCAGATGGCCGCGCCGATCGCGCCGCCGCCGCCGGTGACGAGCACCGCCTTGTCTTTCAATCCTTTCATGATTTCCTTTTATCGATTACGCGCTTCGCCTTGCCGATCGAGCGCTCGATGGTGCTGATCGGCACGACCTTGACCTCGGCGCTGACGCCGATCATGGATTTGATGTTGTGCGCGAGCGTGGCCGCCGACGCATTGTCCTGCGCCCCGGGCTGGATCTCGACCAGCACCGCCAGGTGGTCCAGGGGCCCGCTCTTCGTGAGCTCCAGCACGTAGTGCGGCGAGAGCTCGGGCTGCTTCAGGATCAGTTCCTCGATCTGCGTCGGGAATACGTTGACCCCGCGGATGATCATCATGTCGTCCGACCGCCCGGTGATCTTCTCCATCCGGCGCATCGTGCGCGCGGTGCCCGGCAGCAGCCGCGTGAGGTCGCGCGTGCGGTAGCGGATCACGGGCAGGGCCTCCTTGGTGAGGGAGGTGAAGACCAGTTCGCCCTGCTCGCCGTCGGGAAGCACGCGCCCGGTGTCCGGGTCGATCACCTCGGGATAGAAGTGGTCCTCCCAGACCGTAAGCCCGTCCTTGGTCTCGACGCATTCCTGCGCGACGCCGGGCCCCATGACCTCGGACAGCCCGTAGATGTCGATCGCGTCGAGCGAGAGCCGCTGCTCGATCTGCCTGCGCATCTCGTTGGTCCAGGGCTCCGCGCCGAAGATGCCGATCCGCAGGCTGCATTGCTTCGGGTCGAGTCCCTGCCGGTCCATCTCGTCGGCAATGGCCAGCATGTAGGACGGCGTGACCATGATGATCTCGGGCTTGAAGTCCGTGATCAGCTGCACCTGCCGTTCGGTCATCCCGCCCGACATGGGGATCGTGACCAGGCCGAGGCGCTCGGCCCCGTAGTGGGCGCCGAGGCCGCCGGTAAACAGGCCGTAGCCGTAGGCCACGTGCACCTTGTCGCCGGGCCGCGCGCCCGCGGCGCGGATCGACCGCGCCATGCAGTGCGTCCAGGTCTCGATGTCGCGGGCGGTGTAGCCCACCACGGTGGGCTTGCCCGTGGTCCCGGAAGACGCATGGATGCGCACCACCTGGTCCATGGGCACCGCAAACATGCCGAACGGGTAGGTCTCGCGCAAGTCGGACTTGGCGGTGAACGGGAATTTCGCCAGGTCTTCCAGGCGTTTCAGGTCGCCCGGTTTGGCGCCCGCGGCGTCGAATTTGCGGCGGTAGTGCTCGACGTTGTCATACGCGTGCCGGAGCGACCATTGCAGGCGCTCCAGCTGCAGCGCGCGCAATTCGTCGACGGATGCCTTCTCGATCGGATCCAGCGCAAATGTCTTCATGCCCCCTCCACGAGCTGTCCCTTGATGGTGGCCGACTTGCCGCGGAACACGGCGATCAGCTCGTTCTTCTGGTTGGTCACCTTCACGTCGTAGACCCCGGTGCGGCCGCGCAGGACCTGCTCCGAGCACTCGGCGGTCAGCACCTCGCCCAGGTATGCCGGCGCGAGGAACTCGATCGAGCAGCCCGCTGCCACGGCGCGCTGGTTGTAGCTGTTGCACGCGTACGCGAATGCGGTGTCGGCCAGCGTGAAGATCAGGCCGCCATGGCACAGGTTGTGGCCGTTCACCATGTCCTGCGCAACCGGCATCGACAGGCGCGCGCAGCCCGGGCGCACCTCCTCGATCCGCATCCCGAGCCACCGGGCGGCGTTGTCCTCCCGCCACATCGCCTCCGCGGCGGCCTTTGCGAGCGCCAGCGCCTCCATCAGCGGCCCGTGAAGACGGGTTTGCGCTTTTCGAGGAACGCGGTCACGCCCTCGCGGTAATCCGGGGAGCCCCCGGCCTCGCGCTGGAGGTCGCGCTCGAGGTCGAGCTGCGCGGAGAGCGAGTTGCCGCCGGCCGCGTAGATCGCCTGCTTCATGAGCCCGAGCGCGCGCGTGGGCTGGGTGGCCAGGTGCCGGCACATCGCGGTCGCCTCGGCCATCAGCTTGTCGTCGTCGAAGGCCTTCCAGATGAGCCCCATGCGCTCGGCGTCCGCCGCCGGGAGCTTTTCCGCGAGCATGGCCAGCGCCATGGCGCGGCCCGTCCCCACCAGGCGCGGCAGGAAATAAGTGCCGCCCGAATCGGGCACCAGGCCGATCTTCGCGAATGCCTGCAGGAAGGAGGCGGAGCGGGCTGCAAGCACGATATCGCAGGCGAGCGCGATGTTCGCGCCGGCGCCGGCGGCCACCCCGTTCACGGCGCACACGATCGGCAGGGGCAGGGCCTGCATGAATTTCACCAGCGGGTTGTAGTACTGCTCGATGGTCGCGCCGAGGTCGCGCGGCTTGTCGGACTCCTTCATCTCGCGCTCGGAAAGGTCCTGCCCGGCGCAGAACCCGCGCCCCGCGCCGGTCAGCAGCACGCAGCGGATCTCCGGGTTGCGCGCCGCATCATCGAGGGCCGCGCGCAACAGCCTGTGCATTTCCGGGTTGAACGAGTTGAGCTTGTCCGGGCGGTTCAGCGTGATGGTCAGCACGCCGGCGTCGAGGTGGGTCAGGATGGGCTGGGTCATGGAAGGCCGGTACGGGAAAGTGAGGGTTGCGAGCGGGGGAAAAGCTTACACCAGGGCGTGGGCGGCAGATATGGCGAACTGCGGCGGATGTATCATTCACGCACCTTGATTCGCGCCTGCGGAGGCTGCGTGTATACCCAGATGATGGATTTGCCCGGCCAGGTCTCGAAGGGCGCGGCTGCGGCGGACATGTCCGCCGAGGAGCGCGCGTTCCAGGCGACGGTGGATGCCGAGGGCAAGATCGAGCCGCGCGACTGGATGCCGGAAGCCTACCGCAAGACCCTGCTGCGCCAGATCTCCCAGCACGCCCATTCCGAGGTCGTCGGCATGTATCCCGAGGGCAACTGGATCAGCCGCGCGCCGTCGCTCAAGCGCAAGGCCATCCTGATCGCCAAGGTGCAGGACGAGGGCGGCCACGGGCTCTACCTGTACAGCGCCGCCGAGACGCTGGGCCAGTCCCGCGACCAGATGATGGCCGCGCTCAACTCGGGCAGGGCCAAGTACTCGTCGATCTTCAACTACCCGACGCTGACCTGGGCGGACGTGGGCGCGATCGGCTGGCTGGTGGACGGCGCGGCGATCATGAACCAGATCCCGCTGTGCCGCTGCTCCTACGGCCCCTATGCGCGCGCGATGATCCGCGTCTGCAAGGAGGAGTCGTTCCACCAGCGCCAGGGGTTCGACATCATGCTCGCGCTCTGCCGGGGGACGCCGCGGCAGAAGGAGATGGCGCAGGACGCGTTCAACCGCTGGTGGTGGCCGGTGCTGCAGATGTTCGGGCCGCCCGACAAGGACAGCGTCCACTCAGCGCAGTCGGCGGCGTGGAAGATAAAGCGCGTCTCCAACGACGACCTGCGCCAGAAATTCATCGACGTGACCGTGCCGCAGGCGGAGCTGCTGGGCCTCGCGATTCCCGATCCGGAGCTGGCGTGGAACCCGGAGCGCGGCCATTACGACATCGGCGCGATCGACTGGGACGAATTCTGGCGCGTGGTGAACGGCGACGGGCCGCTCAACCGCGAGCGCCTCGCGACGCGGGTAGCGGCGTACGAGGAAGGCCAATGGGTGCGCGATGCGGCGGTGGCGTACGCCGACAAGCAGCGTGCCCGCGCGCGCAAGGAGGCCGCATGAGCACCAGCGAGAAGGAATGGCCGTTGTGGGAAGTCTTCATCCGCTCCAAGCAGGGGCTCGACCACAAGCATTGCGGCAGCCTGCACGCGCCTGATGCGAAGATGGCGATCCGCCTTGCGCGCGACGTGTACACGCGCCGCAGCGAGGGCGTGTCGATCTGGGTGGTGCCGTCCAACGCGATCACCGCCGCCGACCCCGCGGAGCGCGAATCGTTTGTCGACCCGATGGCCGACAAGATCTTCCGCCACCCGACCTTCTACGAACTGCCCGACGAAGTGAAGCACATGTGAATTTCGAATACGCGCTGCGCCTCGGCGACAATTCCCTCATCCTCGGCCAGCGGCTCGCGGAGTGGCTGGGGCACTCCCCGGCCCTCGAAGAGGACATTGCCTCGGCCAACATCTCGCTGGACCTGATCGGCCAGGCGCGGCTGTGGCTGACGCTCGCCGGCCGGCTGGAAGGCCGGGGACGGGACGAGGATGCGCTCGCGTACCTGCGCGAGGAGCGGGAGTTCCGCAACTGCACGCTGGTCGAGCTGCCCAACGGGGATTTCGCATTCACGGTGGTGCGGCGCGTCCTGTTCGATGCGTATCACGGCCTGCTCCTCGAGCGCCTGGCGCTATCGGGTGACGCCGACCTGGCCGCGATTGCCGCCAAGTCGAAGAAGGAGGTCGACTACCACCGCCGCCACTCGGCCGACTGGGTGATCCGCCTCGGGGACGGCACGGAGGAGTCGCACCGGCGCGCGCAGGCGGCGCTCGACGCCTTGTGGAACTACACGCACGAATTCTTCGTGCCCGACGCCGTGGATCCCGGGGCCGCCGAACTGCACGCGCCGTGGCTCGCGGACGTGCGCTCGATCCTCGCGGAGGCGACGTTGCAGGTCCCTGCGGACGGCAAGTTCCTGTCCACCGGCCGGCAGGGCGTGCACAGCGAGCACCTGGGCTACCTGCTGGCCGAAATGCAGGTGCTGCACCGGGCCCATCCGGGTGCCAAGTGGTAGGGGTCGCGGTCTCCGTTGCGGACGTGTACTCGGCGCTGGCCGGCATCCCCGACCCGGAGATCCCGGTCATCTCCATCACCGACCTCGGGATCGTGCGGGGCGTGGCCATAGACGGGGATTCGGTGGAGGTGACTAT
Organism: Pseudomonadota bacterium; assembly: GCA_018241645.1. Classification (GTDB taxonomy): domain Bacteria; phylum Pseudomonadota; class Gammaproteobacteria; order Burkholderiales; family SG8-39; genus SZAS-79. The sequence goes on along the minus strand of JAFEDL010000087.1, from coordinate 13,872 downwards.
CACCCCGACCTATTCCGGTTGCCCGGCGATGCACGCGATCGAGGAAGACGTGGCGCACAGGCTGCGGGCGCTCGGGTTTGCCGGGGTCAAGGTCAGGACGGCGCTGGCGCCGGCCTGGAGCACCGACTGGATCGCCCCGGAGGCCCGCGAGCGGCTGCGTGAGTACGGCATCGTCCCGCCGCATCCGGTGAGCGGCGCCGACACGCACCGCATCCACCTGTTCTCACGCTCGATCGCCTGCCCGCGATGCGGGTCGGAGAACACGGAGCGCCTGTCGGAATTCGGCTCCACTGCCTGCAAGGCCCTGTACCGGTGCCTGGATTGCCGCGAACCCTTCGACTACTTCAAGCCCCTGTGACGCCCCACTTCCACCCGCTGACCGTGCGCGAAGTCCGGCGCGAGACCGCAGAGTGCGTGTCGCTCGTGCTCGAAGTGCCGCAGGCGCTGCGCGAAAAGTTCCGCTTCACCCAGGGCCAGTACCTCAACCTGCGCGCGGTGCTGGACGGCGGCGAGGTGCGCCGCTCCTATTCGATCTGCTCGGGGGCCGACGACGGGGAATTGCGGGTCGCGGTGAAGGAAGTGCCCGGCGGGAAGTTCTCCACCTTTGCCAACCGCGTGCTCAAACCGGGGGCGACGCTCGACGCGATGCCGCCCGAGGGGCGGTTCTTCACGCCGCTCGCGCCCGCGAACCGCAAGCACTACGTGGCGTTCGCCGCGGGCAGCGGCATCACGCCGGTGCTCTCGCTGATGAAGACCACGCTGGCCCGCGAGCCGGAGTCGCGCTTCACGCTGGTGTACGGCAACCGGACCATGGACTCGGTGATCTTCAACGAAGAGCTCGAGGACCTGAAGGACCGCTACCTTGCGCGGCTGGCGCTGTTCCATGTCTTCTCGCGCGACCCGCAGCCGGTCGAGCTGTTCAACGGGCGGGTGGACGCCGCCAAGGTGCGCGAATTGGTCGGCACGCTGATCCCGCCCGCGTCGATCGACGAGGCGTTCGTCTGCGGCCCGGGCACGATGCCGGACGATGTCTCCAAGGCCCTCGAAGCATGCGGCGTGGCGAGGGAACACGTCCACCTCGAGCGCTTCGGGGCGCCCGTGCAGGGCGCGGGGCAGAGGTCGGCGCCGCAGAAGGCTGCCGGCGCCGACGAGCGCGCGGTCACCGTGATCGTCGACGGCAAGCGGATGCTCCTCAACCTGCCCGAAGGTGGTCCTTCGGTGCTCGATGCCGCGCTCAGGGCCGGCGCGGACCTGCCGTACGCCTGCAAGGCCGGCGTGTGCTGCACCTGCCGCGCCATGCTGGTGGAGGGCGAAGTGCGCATGGATGCCAATTACACGCTCAGCGACGAGGAGGTGCGGCAGGGGTTCCGCCTGACCTGCCAGTCGCATCCGGTAACGGCGCGGGTCGTGCTCGACTACGACCGGCGTTAGCTAGAATGCGGCCATGACCAAAGTCTATTCCATCGACGGCATCACCCCGGTGGTCGATCCCACGGCGTTCGTCCACCCGAGCGCGGTGCTGGTCGGCGACGTGATCGTCGGGCCGGGCGCGTATATCGGGCCCTGCGCCTGCCTCAGGGGGGACTTCGGCCGCATCGTAGTCAAGGCAGGCGCGAACGTGCAGGATACCTGCGTGATGCACGGATTCCCCGGCAAGGACACGGTGGTAGGCGAAGGCGCCAACATCGGCCACGGCGCGGTGCTGCACGGCTGCACCGTCGGGGCCGGGGCGCTGGTCGGCATGAACTGCGTGGTCAACGACAATGCCGAGGTCGGCGAAGACTGCGTGGTGGCGGCGATGGCCTTCGTGAAGGCCGAGGCGAAGATCCCCGCGCGTTCGCTGGCCGCCGGCATCCCGGCACGGGTGCTGCGGGTCCTGTCCGCGGACGAGATCGGCTGGAAGCGGGACAATGCGGTGCTGTACCAGAAGCTTGCGCAGCGCAGCGCTCAGACCATGCAGCTCGTGGACGCGCTGCCGGCCGTCGAGCCGGGCAGGAAGAAGATCGAGATCCCCGGCGCGATCCCCTTATCGGAACTCAAGGCAGGAAAGGCATGACATGAGCGACACGGCCCTACTCGTAATCGACATCCAGAACGACTATTTCCCCGGCGGCAAGATGGAACTCGAGCGCGCCGCGGCTGCGGCCGCGCGTGCGCGCCAGGCGATCGACCGGTTCAGGAAGCTCGGCCGGCCGGTGTTCCACGTCCAGCACCTCTCGGCGCGCCCCGGCGCAACGTTCTTCATTCCCGGGACCGAGGGCGCCGACATCAACACCCTGGTCGCCCCGGCCGAAGGCGAGGCCGTGATCCAGAAGAACTTCCCGAACAGCTTCCGCGGCACCGACCTGCAGGCGAGGCTCGACCGGGCCGGCATCAAGAACCTCGCGGTGGCGGGCATGATGACCCACATGTGCGTGGACGCCAGCGTGCGGCAGGCCTTCGACCTCGGCTATGGCTGCACCGTCCTTTCGGACGCCTGCGCGACACGCGCCCAGAATTTCGAGGGGCAGGCCATTCCTGCCGCGCAAGTGCACGGGGCGTTCCTCGCCGCGCTGCGCGGAGTGTATGCCCAGGTCATGCCGACCGAAGAATTCCTGAAAACGCTCTGACGGAGAACACCATGGCTTACGAACTGATCCTTGCCGAAACCCGCGGCAAGGTCGGCGTCATCACGCTGAACCGCCCCAAGCAGATGAACGCGCTCAACGCGCAGTTGATGCAGGAACTGGCCGACGCGATGTACGGCTTCGATGCCGACGACGGCGTCGGCGCGATCGTGATCACCGGCAATGAGAAGGCGTTTGCGGCCGGCGCGGACATCGTGGCGATGAAGGACTGGGATTTCATCGACGTCTACAAGGCCGACTACATCACCCGCGACTGGGAGCACATCCGCAAGATCAGGAAGCCCGTGATCGCCGCGGTGGCCGGGTTCGCGCTGGGAGGCGGCAACGAGCTCGCGATGGCCTGCGACATCGTCATCGCGGCCGAAAACGCGAAATTCGGCCAGCCGGAAGTGAACCTCGGGATCGTCCCGGGGGCCGGCGGCACGCAGCGCCTGCCGCGCGCGGTAGGCAAGGCCAAGGCCATGGACATGTGCCTCACGGCCCGCATGATCGACGCGGCCGAGGCCGAGCGTTCGGGCCTGGTGTCGCGCGTGGTCCCCCTCGACAAGCTGATGGAGGAGGCCCTTGGCGTGGCGGACAAGATCGCGGCGTACTCGCTGCCGGTGGTGATGATGATCAAGGAATCGGTGAACCGCGCCTACGAAAGCTCGCTCACCGAAGGCATCCTGTTCGAGCGGCGCGTGTTCCATTCCGGGTTCGCGCTGTCCGACCAGAAGGAAGGCATGGCGGCGTTCGCCGAGAAGAGGAAGGCGGTGTTCAAAAACCGCTAGAATCCCCTGCACAAGGCCCAACCGAGGCCGGAGGAGACCGCATGGAAAAGATCTGGCTGAAAAGCTATCCGCCCGGCGTGCCCGCCGAGATCGACTACAGCGATTACAAGTCGGTAGGCGACCTGTTCGACAAGTGCGCGAGGCAGTTCGCGGACCGCCCGGCGTTCCACTGCATGGGCAAGACGATCACGTTCGGCGAGCTCGACCGGATGTCCGCGGCCTTCGGGGCGTGGATCCAGTCCATCGGCCTCGGCAAGGGCGCTCGCGTGGCGCTGATGATGCCCAACGTGCTGCAGTACCCGGTATGCCTGTACGGCACGCTGCGGGCGGGCTGCACGGTGGTGAACGTCAACCCGCTGTACACCGCGCGCGAACTCGAGCACCAGCTGAAGGACTCCGGCGCCGAGGTCATCGTGGTCCTCGAGAATTTCGCCGCCGTGCTGCAGGAAGTCGTTGCGCGCACCCCGGTCAAGCATGTGGTCGTGGCCTCGCTCGGCGACATGCTCGGGCTCAAGGGCGCGATCGTGAATTTCGTCGTACGCAACGTGAAGAAGATGGTGCCCGCGTACGAACTGCCGTCCGCGCTGCGCTTCAACGCGATGCTGTCCCAGGGCGCCGGCATGAGCCTCAAGGCGGTAGAGACCGGCCACGAGGACATCGCGTTCCTGCAGTACACGGGCGGCACCACCGGCGTGTCCAAGGGGGCGATGCTGCTCCATCGCAACATCCTCGCCAACATCGCGCAGTCGGCGGCCTGGCTGATGCCCGGGCTCAAGGGCGAGGTGCCGGTGATCATCACGGCGCTCCCGCTGTACCACATCTTCTCCCTCACGGTGAACTGCCTGCTGATGCTGAAGGTCGGCGGGTTGAACGTGCTGATCACGAACCCGCGCGACATCCCGGGATTCGTCAAGGAACTCGGCAGCCACCGCTACAACGTGATCACCGGCGTGAACACGCTGTTCAACGCCCTGCTGAACAACCCGGACTTCGTGCAGCTCGACTTCTCCAACGTGAAGGTCTGCGTGGGCGGCGGCATGGCGGTGCAGAAGGCGGTGGCGGACAAGTGGAAGCAGGTGACCGGCAAGGTGCTGCTCGAAGGCTACGGCCTGACCGAAACCAGCCCCTCGGCGACGATGAACCCGCTGACCCTGACCGATTACAGCGGCTCGATCGGCCTGCCGCTGCCTTCCACGATCGTGTCCATCCGCGACGACGACAAGAAGGAGGTCGCGCAGGGCCAGCCCGGCGAGATCTGCATCAGCGGCCCGCAGGTAATGAAGGGCTACTGGCAGCGGCCCGACGAAACGGCGAAGGTGCTCGGCCCGGACGGGTTCCTGTACACCGGGGACGTGGGCGTGATGGACGAGACGGGGTTCGTGCGCATCGTCGACCGCAAGAAGGACATGATCCTGGTGTCGGGCTTCAACGTGTATCCCAACGAGATCGAGCAGGTGGTGGCGATGCACCCGGGCGTGCTGGAGGTCGCCGCGATCGGCGTGCCCGACGAGCACTCCGGCGAGGTGCCGAAGATCTACATCGTCAGGAAGGACCCCGAGCTCACCGAAGAGGACGTCCTCGCCTTCTGCAAGGAGCAGCTCACCGGATACAAGCGGCCGAAGTACGTGGAATTCCGCGCCGACCTGCCCAAGACGAACGTAGGCAAGATCCTGCGCCGCGCGTTGCGCGACGAAAAGAAGGCCTGAAATTCCGCCGGGCAACCTGCTGAAGGGCCTGGCCTGGAGCGCCGTCTGCATCCTGTGCTGGGCGCCGATGTTCCCGATCGCCAAGCGCAGCCTGGCGATGATCGACGCGTTCTCGCTGGGGACGCTGCGCTACCTGTTCGGCCTGGGAATCTTCTCCGTGCTGCTGTGGGCGATCGAGGGGCGCCGGGCGTTCCGCTACGGCACGCGGCTGTGGCCGGCCATCGCGTTCGGGGTGATCGGCATCACGGGGTTCAATATCCTGGTCTGGTACGGCCTGAATTTCACCCGCCCGGAGCACGCCGCGATCCTGATGGCGCTGCAGACGCCGCTGACCGCGCTCGCCCTTTGGCTGCTGCGCGGCCAGCGCCCGGCGCGGTTTACCTTCGGCTGCGTGGCGGTCGCGATTGCCGGGGTAGTGCTGGTGGTCACCAAGGGCGATCTGGCACGGGCGTTCGAAGGCGGCTCGTTGCTCGGCGACGTCCTGGTGCTGCTCGGCGCGGTCTGCTGGGTGGCCTACTCGCTGGCAGGCGGGCGCTTCACGGGCTGGTCGTCCCTGCGCATGACCACGCTCACCTGCATCCCGGGGGGCATCGGGCTGCTCCTGGCGAATGCGATTGCGGTGGGGGCGGGGTTCGTCCAGGTGCCGTCGCTCGAGGCCATCGCAAGCATCTGGTGGCAGCTGGCCTATTTTGCGGCCGGCAGCGTGGTGCTCGGGGTACTTGGGTTCAACGCGGGTGTGAAGCACCTCGGCGCGCTCAACATGATGCTGATGGTCAATCTCGTGCCGGTGGGCGTGTTCGCGATCGAAGCCGCGCTCGGCCGGCGGTATGAACCGGTCGAGCTCGCGGGCGCAGCGCTGGTGATCGGCGCGCTGGTGGCGAACAACCTGTACCTCCGCCGTTCCAATTAAGGTTTGGGCACCAGGCGCAGCGTGGTGTGCGCCGCGGCTTCTATCCGCTTGCGGTCGGTGATCATCGGGATGTATTCGCCGCCGGCCCATGCCTCGGTGAAGTCCTTGTAGTGCGGGGACAGGAGGTTGCCGGACTGGCCGCCGGAATGGATGAACAGCGACTTCTCCGGGTCGGACAGGTCGTAGATGGCCCGCAGGCTGGGCGCATGGCGGTTGGCGAAGGGCTCGGCTTCGTCGTAGAGGTAATGCTGGCCGACGTTCACGGTGTAGGCGTCGCCGGACGAAGGCGTGTCGATGTCGAAGATGCGCGCGAGCAGCGGCTGGCGGCCCAGCGGGCGGTGCTCATGCAGCGCCCGGTGCGCGTCGCCCCAGCGCCATGCGCTCATGTCCCCGCCGTACCGCCTGCCCAGGTCCGCCAGGGCCGCATCCAGCGATTGCGCGAGCAGTTGCGCGCAGGTCTCGGCGGCCTGCGTCCTCACGTCGTCGCACCAGCGCGACTGCCCGTCCTTGTCCGCCAGCACGTTGATGATGAACTGGGCCCGCGGCGCCCAGTTGGGCCGGAACGCGTCGCCGAGCTCGTCGGCATAGATTCGCCTGGCCAGCTCGCGCCACCACGCGGCGACGATCAGCGGTTCAGGGAGGTCCATGCGCATTTCCCCGTTCCACTGCCCGAGCATCGCCAGGGCGCGGCGCGCAGTCTCGTTGCCCGGGATCGTGGCGAGCAGGTACGGCATCGCCTCGCGCATCGCGAGCGACAGCACGTCGGCGTGCATGCGCGCGAAGCTCCCGCTGTCGTGCCTCGCCGTGGCCTCGAGGAGCGCGCCGATCCGGTCCGAGCGATAGGGCGGTTGCCATTCGCTGGTGATGAACGGCTTGTAGCCGGGCGCCACGATCTTGTCGTTCGCCGTCCACAGCCGCCCGCTGGCCGGGTTGTAGTTCTGCGGCAGATCCTCGAACGGGATGTAGCCCGCCCAGTCGTATTTCGCGTCCCACCCGGGCGCCGGCGCAAGCCCCCTGAGGTCGTTGTCGGGGGCGCGGACGGGAACGCGCCCGGCGGCGACGTAACCGATGTTGCCCTCGACGTCCGCGTAGAGCATGTTCTGCTGCGGGGCGTTGAACTTGCGCGCGGCGGAGAGGAATTCGGCCCAGTTGCCGGACCGCCCGAGTTCGATCGACGACTGGACCGTGCGGTCGTCCTCCGCCAGCCCGGTCCATGCAAACGCGATGGCGTAGCCCCTCGGCGCGACGTCGAGGGCGGGTTTGGAAACGTCAGATATGACCGGGCCGTGGCGCGTCACGCGCACCTCGAGCTTCACGTCCTCGGCGCCCTTCACCTTGATGGTCTCGGAGATCAGCTTGAACGGCCGGGGCCCGTCCGGCGCGACGTAGCCGCCGGCCGGGTCGAGCTTCTCGAGATACAGGTCCTGCACGTCCGGACCGGTGTTCGTATAACCCCACGCCACGCGGTCGTTGCGTCCCAGCGTTATGACGGGCACCCCGGGGAGCGTGGCCCCGATCAGGTTCAATCCCGGCGTGTGGAGGTGCGCGAAGTACCACACGGCGGGCGCGGTCAGCGACAGGTGCGGGTCGTTCGCCAGCAGGGGCTTGCCGCTCGCACTACGGCTCCCGGCCACGACCCAGTTGTTCGACCCGGCGCCCTCGGGCAATTCGGGCGGCGCCAGGGCGAGGACGCGTTCCATGTCACCTTCGGCCAGGCGGAGCGCTTCCTTTTCCATGCCGCCGTAAAGCGCCCTCAGGTCCGGGAGCGGCAGCGGGGCGTCTCCCGGAAACGGGGGCAGGAACTCCTGGATGCGTGCCAGCGGGAGGGTCCTGGCCAGGCGCATGCGCAACAACTCGCCGCGCCAGTTCCCGCCGAGATCCCAGGCCATCATCTTGACCCACACGATCGAGTCCACCGGGGACCAGGGTTCGGGCCGGGCGCCGGTCAGCAGGAACTCGACCGGAAGGACCGGGTCGGTCGCGAGAAACGCGTTCACCCCGGCTGCGTAAGCTTCAAGCAAGCTGCGCGATTCCGGATCCAGCGTGGCCAGGCTGGCCTGGGCAGATCGGCGCACCCCGATGGTGCGCAGGAATCGGTCCGTATCGAGGGCCGACGGGCCGAGGATCTCCGCCAGGCGTCCCGAACCGATCCGCCGGTTCATTTCCATCTGCCACAGGCGATCCTGGGCGTGCGCATAGCCGAGCCCGTAGGCGGCGTCGGCTGGGGAGGACGCGAATATGTGGGGGATCCCGTAGGCGTCCCGGACGACGTCCACGGCGGCCGTCAGCGCAGGCGCGGGGACCTCGCCTTCAAGCTTCGGCAGGGACTGCCGTAGATAGACGTAAGCGGAGGCAAGCGCCACCGTGATCAGGATTGCCAGCAGCGCCAGAAGCGCCGCCGCGGAGCGCACAAGCCATCGCATGGGGGCAGGATACCGGCAGTCGGGGCAGGGTGCCATGCGCCCGCCGGGATGACTGCGACCAATGCGGCGCTGCGGCAAAGCTGGTATAACGGTAGCGTCACATTTTGGGGCACCCCTTTGCTCTATAGCCTCTTCGAAGCGCAACACGCGGCGCTCGCGCCGATGCGGTTGATGGCGGAACTCTCGCGCGGATGGTTCGGCCATCCCTTCAGCCCGTTCTCCCTTACGCCCCTCGCCAAGGAAATCACCGCGGGCAGCGACCTCTTCCTGCGGGTCACCAACCGGTACGAGAAGCCCAAGTGGGGCCTCGACACCACCACGGTGGACGGCCGCGAAGTCGCGGTCGAGATGGAAATCTCGCTCGACAAGCCGTTCTGCAAGCTGATCCACTTCAAGCGCGCCGCCAGCGGCAAGGATGACCGCAAGATCCTGGTCGTGGCGCCGCTGTCCGGCCACCATTCGACGCTGTTGCGCGACACCGTGCGGACCATGCTGCCGCACAACGACGTATACGTCACCGACTGGGTGGACGGCCGCATGGTCCCGATGGACGCGGGCGAATTCCACCTGGACGATTACGTCGACTACGTGCGCGAATTCATCCGCCTGCTCTCCCCGGACCTCAACGTCGTCTCCGTGTGCCAGCCGACGGTGCCGGTGCTTGCGGCGATGTCGCTGATGGCCGACGACAACGAGCCCGGCCTGCCGCGGACCATGATCATGATGGGCGGGCCGATCGACGCGCGGAAGAGCCCGACGGCGGTCAACAACCTGGCCACCAAGCGGCCCTACTCGTGGTTCGAGCAGACGCTGATCCACCGCGTGCCGATGAAGTACCCCGGGTACTCGCGGCGCGTGTACCCGGGGTTCCTGCAGCACCTGGGGTTCGTAGCGATGAACCCGGACCGGCACATGAACGCGCACCGGGATTACTACAACCACCTGGTCGAGAACGACGGCGATTCGGCCGAGGCGCACCGGCGCTTCTACGACGAATACAACGCCGTGCTCGACATGCCGGCCGAGTACTACCTCGACACCATCCGCCGCGTGTTCCAGGAATTCCACCTGCCCAAGGGCCGGATGTTCGTGCGCGAGCAGTGGGTGCGCCCGGAGAAGATCACCAAGACGGCGCTGTTCACCATCGAAGGCGAGCACGACGACATTTCGGGCAACGGCCAGACCGAGGCGGCGCACGGCCTGTGCACCGGGGTCCCGGCGTCGAAGCGCGAGCATTTCCTCGTGCCGGACGTCGGGCACTACGGCATATTTTCCGGCCGTCGCTACCGCGAGATCATCTATCCGCGCATGCGCGAGTTCATGCGCAAGCACGCGAAGGGTTAAGAAAAGGGGCTCCGCCCCTCCTCAAGACCTCCCTGTTCGTCCTGCTTAGGTCTTCACCAGTTGTGCGATCGCCTGGTCGATCGCGCCGAACACCGAACGCCCCTCGGCGTCGAGCATCTCGATCTTCACGCGATCGCCGAATTTCAGGAAGGGCGTCTTCGCTTCCCCGCCTGCGATGATTTCCTCGGCCCGGCGCTCGAACAGGCACCCTGCGCCGGTTGAGCGATCGCGGTTCGAGACCGTGCCCGACCCGATGATCGTCCCGGCGCCCAGCGGGCGCGTCTTTGCCGCGTGCTCGATCAGGCGGGGGAAATTGAACTGCATGTCCTTGCCGCCGTTCGGTTTGCCGAGCAATTCGCCGTTTACCCACGCGTGGCAGTCCAGGTGCACCCTGCGCCCGTCCCAGGCCTCGCCCAGCTCATCCGGGGTCACCGCCACCGGCGACATCGACGAGGGCGGCTTGGACTGGAAGAAACCGAAGCCCTTGGCGAGCTCCGGCCCGATCAGGTTGCGCAGGCTCACGTCGTTCATGAGCGCGATCAGCCGGATGTGCTGGCCGGCCTTGTCGCGCTCGACGCCCATCGGGACGTCGCCGGTGATCACGGCGATTTCCATCTCGAGGTCGATGCCGTGGTCCTCGCTCGCGGCGATGACGTCGTCGCAGGGTCCGAGCAGCGGATCGGAGCAGCCCTGGTACATCAGCGGATCCTTCTTCCATCCGTCGGGCAGGTCCTGTCCGCGGGACTTGCGGATCAGCTCGGCGTGGATCAGGAAGCTCGACGCGTCGGCGAACTGGTGGGCGCGCGGCAGCGGCGCCATCAGCTGCTGCGGGTCGAGGTCGAAAATGCGGGTCGACTGGCGCGCGTTGACCTCGTTGTAGAGCTGCTCGAGCTGGGGGGCGCAATAGTCCCAGTCGTCGAGCGCCGCCTGCAGCGTCGGCGCGATGTGGTCGGCTTTGAGGGCGTGCTTGAGGTCGCGGGATACGACGGCCAGGCAGCCGTCGCGCGTGCCGTCTTTGAGGGTGGCGAGTTTCATGGTGCGGGGGGCTATGGAGAGGCGCGGATTATCTCAGACCTGACCACGGTGCGCGCAGGAGTCGGTCGGGCGAGGCGCCCTTACGCGGTTATCGCGGGCATGACCTGGCCCGCCGCCTCGCCGAAACCGATCGTCGCGTAGCCTTCGCGCGAGCAGCGCCCGCGTTGGATCACCTCGTCTCCGTCCGCAACGAATGCGCGGGACTCGCCGGAGGGGAGCTTGACGGGGTTGGCGCCGCGCTGGGTGAGTTCGAGCATCGAGCCCAGGCTGTCCGGCGTGTCCCCGGACAGCGTCCCCGTGCCGAGGAGGTCGCCCGGCTGCAGGTTGCAACCGCTCGAGGCGTGGTGCGCGACCATTTGCGCCAGTGTCCAGTAGGCGTCGCGGTAATTGCCGTGCGAAAGGCGCAAGGGCGGCATCCCCGCGGTGCGCATCTGTTCGCTGCGCAGGAACATTTCGACCGCGATCGAGTACCCGCCCTGTGCCTGGTCGGCCGCGTCCGTCAGGTAGGGGAGCGGCGCCGGGTCGCCCGCGGGCCGCTTGAACGCGGCGGTGCGGTACGGCTCGAGCGCACCCATCGTGACGATCCACGGCGAGATCGTCGTGGCGAAATTCTTGGCGAGGAACGGCCCCAGGGGCTGGTATTCCCAGGCCTGGATGTCTCGCGCGGACCAGTCGTTGAGGAGCACTGCGCCGAAAACGTGTTCCGCGGCCTCGCCGATCTTCAGCGGCATGCCGAGGTCGTTGCCGGTGCCGATGAAGAACCCCAGTTCGGTTTCGTAGTCCAGGTTCCTGCAGGCGCCGAAGACCGGGATCTCGGCCGCGGGCGGCTTGAGCTGGCCGCTGGGGCGGGTCACCGGGGTGCCGCTGGCGACGATGGACGAGGCGCGCCCGTGGTAGCCGATCGGCACCCATTTGTAGTTCGGCATCAGCGGATTGTCGGGGCGGAAGAATTTTCCGACGTTCGTGGCATGGAAGATCGAGGTATAGAAGTCGGTGTAATCGCCGATGCGCGCAGGCACCAGCAGCACGGCCTGGTCCATGGGCATCAGGCAGCCGGATGCCCTGGCCCGGCGGTCTTCCCAGCCACGCTCCTTCGAGAGGGCGCGCGACAGCGCGAGGCGCAGCGCCGCCCAGTGCGCCCGGCCGAGCGACATCAGCAGGTTGAGGTTCGGCTCGGCGCATGCCGCGGCCGCGGCGGCGGCCGGCCCGGTGAAGCCGAGCGCCTTGGAGAATCCGGCGACGTCGAGCACCTGGTCGCCGATCGCGACACCGCCGCGCGGCGGCTTGCCGTCGCCCCGCGTGCCATATACGCCGAAGGGCAGGTTCTGGACCGGGAATTCGCATCCCGCCGCGTTTGCGGATTCGACCCAGCTCAGGCGCGCGGGGTCGTGAGTTTCGTCGAGCGCCATCGGTTCATTGCCCCTTGAAGTGCTTGCTGAAGCCGCCCCACACGCCGTCATAATTCTTCTGCCGTTGCGGCGCTTCCATCGCGAACCGGGTGGGGCGGAACACGTAGCGCGACTCGAACATGAAGGCCAGCGCGTTGTCGATCTTGTGCGGCTTGAGTTCGGCCTTCGACGCGTTCTCGAACGTGGTCACGTCCGGGCCGTGGGCGGTCATGCAGTTGTGCAGCGAGATCCCGCCCGGCAGGAACCCTTCCGCCTTGGCGTCGTATACGCCGTGCACCAGGCCCATGAGCTCGCTCATGTAGTTGCGGTGGAACCACGGCGGGCGGAACGTGTCCTCTCCCACCATCCAGCGCGGCGGGAAGATGACGAAGTCGACATTCGCCACGCCGGGCTGGCCCGAGGGCGAAGTCATCACGGTGAAGATCGACGGGTCGCAGTGGTCGAAGCTCACCGTGTTGATCGCCATGAAGCGCGCGAGGTCGTACTTGTAGGCGGTGCAGGTGCCGTGCCAGGCGACCGTGTCCAGCGGCGAGTGCGGCAATTCCACCGCCCACAGGCCGCCGAGGAACTTGCTTACCAGCTCCGTGGCGCCCTTGTCCTCCCAGGCCGCCACCGGGGCGAGGAAGTCGCGTGGATTGGCCAGGCCGTTGGAGCCGATCGGCCCGAGCTCCGGGAGGCGGAACTGCGCGCCGTAGCTCTCGCAGACGTAACCGCGGGCGGGGCCGGCGGGGAGCTCCACCCTGAATTTCATGCCGCGCGGGATGACGCAGATCTCGCCCGGGGCGACCGCGAGGCGCCCGGTCTCGGCAAACACGAGCAGCCCGCCCTGCTGCGGCACGAGCATCATCTCGCCGTCGGCGTTGACGAAGCAGCGGTCGGTCATCGAGCGGTTTGCGCGGTAGACGTGTATCGCGATGCCGGCCTGCGCGGCCGGGTCGCCCGAGCCGGCGATGGTCGCAAGGCCGTCAACGAAATCGGCGTCGATGCCTTCCATCGGCAGCGGATCCCAGCGCAGGCGGTCGGGCGGTGTCTCGGCCTCGTCGAACGGCCCGGAGCGCAGCAGTCCGTTGCCGATGCGCCGGAACGGCCCGTGCATCGCCGAAGGCCGGATCTTGTAGAGCCAGGTGCGGATGTTCTCGCTGCGCGGCGCAGTGAAGGCCGTGCCCGAGAGCACCTCGGCGTACAGCCCGTGCGGCACGCGCTGCGGCGAATTCCGGCCCACGGGAAGCGCGCCCGCGACCGATTCGGTCGCGAATTCGTTGCCGAAGCCGCTCTGGTAGGAAAGATCCTGCGCTGCAATCCCGTGGACCGAGCCTTCCTTGATCGTACCCATGTCGCCTCCTAGCGGTTACACCCGGTAATAGTCGCGGTACCAGGCCACGAACCGGGCTATGCCGGCCTCCACCGGGGTGGAGGGGGCAAAGCCCGTTGCCTTGTTCAGGGCCGAAATGTCGGCGGCCGTGACCGGCACGTCGCCCGGCTGCATCGGCAGCATCCGCGTCACCGCCTTGCGCCCCAGGCAATTCTCCAGCACTTCGATGAACCGCATCAGGTTGACCGGCCGGTTGTTGCCGATGTTGAAGATGCGGTAGGGCGCCCGGCTCGTGGCGGGCGACGGATGCGCCGGGTCCCAGGCCGGGTCGGGCGC